>JAJFFU010000154.1 GCA_021776465.1 Parvularculaceae bacterium | reverse complement strand
ATCACCGTCATCCGGCGCCCGGTTCGACCCAGCACATCATCGAAGAGCCGACCCAACAGTTGCATCGCGAAGTCTTTGAACGCGAGCGTCGGTCCGTGAAACAGTTCAAGGATCCAGTCCTCATCGCCAACTTGAGCCAGCGGCGCGATGTCTGCGTGATCGAACGCCCCATAGGCCGCGCGCGTCATCTCCAGAAGGCGCTCCTTAGAAAACGCATCGCCGGTGAAATGCGCCAGAATTTTCGCCGCAACGTCGGCATAAGGCACGCCCGCAAATCCGGCGATCTCGTTCGCATCGATCGTTGGCACGGTTTGCGGAACGTACAGGCCGCCATCCGGGGCAAGCCCCGCCGTCAGCACTGTCTCAAAATCGGCTACCGGCGCCGCGCCCCGTGTTGAAACGTAGTTCATTGGCCCCCGTGTGGCCTAAAATGCGCCGTCGGGCAATTCGCAAAGCAGGAATTTGTGTTCGTAGATGGCGCCGATCAACAGCGCATCGTCAATACGCGCCGCGACGGACGATGCCGAAAGTTCCGAGCCGTCGTCGAGATAAACCATGGCGGCGCCAGCCTCGTCGATGCGCATGACCGCGGAGGGCGACAGTTTGTCTGCGCTCGATGCATGGGCAAGCAGGCTCAACGGTTTGGGCAGGCCCGCCGCCCATAATGCGCCGTCCTTGCCGATGGTTAGATTATCAGGCGCAGCTGGCGTCCGTATCGTGCGAACGGGTCGCAGCGCGCCGGTGTCATTATTGCGCGCATAGACCTGAATTGCCTTTGCAGCGGTTTCGGCGACGTAAATTTCGCTACCGTCGTCGGACCCGGCAACACCGTTTGCGAACCGCAGGCCCGTCGCCGCGATGCGCCAAGAAATGCCGTCAAAATAGAAGAGGTCTCCCTCGCCGGCCCGTGTCAGGAACTGAAGTTTCCCGATGTTCGAATTGCGTCCCGCTTTGACGTCGTTGGTCACGTAAAAACGATTGACGCCCACGGCCGTAACATTATTCGGGCTCGTCAGGCGCCGCTCGCCTTTCGTATCGAGATGGGTCAGCGCGCCGTCTTCAGCGACATCAAAAATTTCAATGGCGTTGTTCGCAGCGTTCACGACGAAAAGGCGTCTGACGCCGCCCTCTTCGTAATAGGACAGGCCCAGGGGAAGAAAATCTATCGGCGCACCATTGGTAACATCGCGCCAGCCTCCAGCGGCCAGTGGGTCGGCCGGATCGAAGATGTGAACGGCGCCGCGTGCATCCGGGTCGCGGCGATCGAGCGATGAGATAAAGACGCGCCCCGAAACGGGATCGATCGCCATATCTTCCGGCCCGGCGACGCCTGACACCGGCGCGCAGCGGCCCTCAAAGGCGCGTGAGACCGTCCCGAAGTGGTTAAACGACTGAAGGGCCAGCCAAACGACTGCCCCCACAGCGCCAAAAAGCAGAACAAAAATCGCGATAAGACGCATGAAAACGACTGACTTTACCCGGATACCGAACGACAGACGTGCTTAACACTGGCGTAGAGCGCCGACCAGTCATGATTTTGCGCGCGCCACGGGGTTGAAACAGCGCGCGCCACGGCGTATAGGCCGCCGCTCGGAATTGAAATGGGCAGCGACGCAAATTTATGGGCGCGCGCCAGGGACAAAATAGCGATGAAAAAAGACATTCATCCCGATTATCACATGATCAAGGTTGTCATGACCGACGGGACGACATTCGAAACGCGGTCGACCTATGGCGAAGCGGGCACGAACCTCAATCTCGACATCGACCCGACCAGCCATCCGGCATGGACAGGCGGCCCGGCCCGTTTGACTGAAAAAGGCATGGTTTCGAAATTCAACCAGAAATTCGGCGCCTTCGGCCTCAAGAAATAACAGCCCGCTTCAATCTCGGCGGAATAAAAAACGGCGCCCCAAGCGGGCGCCATTTTTTTGCGTGATATTTCGGTGTTTTAACCGCGTCCGCCGAAGGCTTCCTGAAGCGCGTTTTGCTGAAACGCGACATCGCCTGACTTGCGATCCGGCGCTTCCGGCGAAAAGATATCCGCGTCAAGGCGCGCGATACGGCCGTAAAGCTGGCGAGCATTCTCGATGAGCAGAAGCAAGGTCGGCGGCAGGCCGGCGAAATCGTAATCTTCTTCGGCGATCGCGAGGGGCTCGAGGCGGTATTTCGCTTCGGCCGCTTCCGACAAGGCCATTTCACTTTCCCGCACTGCGCGCAGCACAAGCAGCCATGATGCAATTTGCATTAACTGTGTCGTCAACCGCATCGAGGCGCCAGCATAGGACATCGCAGCGTCCCGGGTCAGTTCCTTGGACGCCGTGCGCCCTTCACCATCGAGATAGGACGCTGTTTCCTCGACAAGCGCCATGCCTTCGCGAAATGTTCGTGCAAACAGTGCTGATTGCACAAACGCGGCTGCACTCGTCTCGGAATCGTCCTTAACGGTCATTTTAGCCCCCTGGCCCATACGCGGCGTCGCCCCCGTTTTCCACAGCTTGCCGTGCCAATTCGGCTCTGACAAGGCGTTAATTAAAACAATATTTTAGCCCGATGGCTTACATCGGGCGTTCGGGGCTATGGGAGCAATTCCCGCGCCAGCCAACCGTCAGGCGAATTTTCCCCGCAGGGTCGCTTGGAACGGGCGATTAAGCGCCGGTCTTGAGCCGGCGGTAGATAACGCCCTGCCCGCCATACTGAATTGCGCTGACAAAAAGCTGATACGCCAGTGTCGCAATGAGACCGAGCGCGCTCGCAAGATAGCCGATAAGCGCAAATACGCCGCTCGATGGAAGTCCGGACAGCGCCTCGATGACGCCCATGACGAGCTGAAAAACGAAGGCGATGATCATCATCACAATCAGCAACAGCACGTAATAGAAAAAGACACCCCAGAAATTGCCAGCCGTCAGGCGAAAAGCGCCGACAAGAAGGAGCCGGTTTTCAGCAGCCGACCCCGCCATGAACGGCGCCATGCGCACGTTAACCAAAATCATCGGCAAGAGTGCAAAGAGAACCGCAACGAAAAATAGCCCGACTGGCGCAACGGAGTCGCCAATGTCGGCGGCGTCAATCGCTCCGCCGGCGGATGCAGACTCGGACACCAACCGGGAAAATTCGCCGACAGCGCCGAACGCCGCGCCGGGCGAAATACCGGTGGTCATTGATGCCGCCAGAAACGCCGCCGCATAAATGGCGAAATTGATCAGGGACAAGATCAACGTCGCGATGAATACCCGCTGCGCCGGTCCGTCAAACCGCAATTGAATGAACCCCGGTCGTTCCTCGCCAAGCGCGACCAGCCGATAGACCGACGCCATGAAACCGGAAAGAAGGATAGTGATGAACAGCGAACCGGCAAGCGCAAGCAGGATCGCCGTTGGCATCGGCATTCTCAACAACTGATCTAATTGAAAGATAAACTCAGGATTATCCTCAGCCGCTTCAAGCGCTTTGATATCGAGGATCGTCCAGGCAAGTCCTATCGATATGGCGATCGTCAACGCCAGTGGCGCCCATCCGAAACGCAGCACCGTTCCCCATCGGTTCAGCGCGAATTGAAATGTCTCGTTGAGCGCTTCGCCCGTCGCAAATTTTTCCGCCATTCTCGCCTCGCGCTAGTCGGTGCGCGATGCTTATACCGATTGCTCACTATCACGATAGAGGCGACCGTAAAGACCGGCGAGGACGCCGTAGCTAAAAAACGCCCAAAGAAAATTGACAGCGATCTTGAAGAAATTCCAGATCCAGACAAACAGCGGCAACACCCATTCGCCTTTGGCGCCGCTATTGACGAGACGCGTCGACGTTTCCGTCGCCTTGAACAATAATTCCAATGTCGACAGGACCATTGGCAAAATGATGACGTTAATGGCGATCATGGCGGTGAACAAAAATAAGCCGATCAACGCGACAATGACCGGCAGCCGGATGATGTTCCAGCCTCGCGTCACTTGTAATGTTTGCCCGAGCGCCATTGACCGCCGACAAACGGCGACGCCCGGCCAGGCGAACAGGCGCAAATTTATATAACCAACAAGTATCGCCGATATGGTTGCGAAGACGAGGATCGCGTTCACGCCCGTTCCGGAAAAATTTTTTCGAGCCCCGCTCGTTTCAACGCTTTGCGACATAGACAGCATCGCGGCGGTGCGCAGGAACGTATAGAGCGATCCGACCAATGCGCCGGCGATCACCAACACCACCGCAGAGCGCATGACAATGTTGCCGCCTTCACCCGCGTTAGGACGGTTTCGCGGATGGAAATGCAGGACCGCGAGAACCCAGACCAGCAAAGCAAACGGCGCGGCCGCAGCAAATGGCAAAGCGAGATCGTATATCCACGCCGCACCGCTTTCGAAGATCACTTGCCCGGACGTTACGAACTCAATCGTGTGCAGACTTTCAGGATCGGGAAATGACGCCATTGTCTGGGACATTGCGTCGATGATGTATTTCATGACGAAAAAGCCGGCGCCGGCCGCCGGCAGGATCGCGAGCACCAGTCCAAACAGCGCGCTGGCGAAACCGGCGACAATGAAGCGGATCTGATCGACGCCAAAAGCCAAGCGAATAAGACCGGGGCCTGGGCGATCGCCCAACCCGGCATATCGGATCAGCGGCGCCATGAACGACGAAACCAGCATGATGCTGAGGACGGCGTTCGCGAGCGCGATAACCCCCATTTTACCCGGCGCAGTGGCCCAGCCATTTTGCGCATATTGCGCAAAATGTTGCTTTGCCTGAAGCAGCGAATTGACGTCGGCAAAGGTGATAATTCTGCCTTCAATCGCCGACAAATAAGCGAACGTCGTCGCCATATCGACGATCAGGAGGAGCAGAACGGGGAGCCAGGCAACGCGGGCGATCAACTCCAGCCGCCGGCCGCCAAAATTCAGCGACTCGCCAATGATCGAAAACATCCGCAACGTCATTGTCGATTACGCCCCTCAACGCCCCACTGACTTCAGGCTACAGGGTTCAATGACCGGCTGCAACGCGCTAGAAGCGCGGGCTTATGACAAATCAAACCGACATACACATTATCGGGGCCGGCCTTGCTGGATCGGAAGCGGCCTGGCAGGCGGCGGAAGCGGGCGCGCGGGTCGTTATCCACGAGATGCGGCCCCTCCGCGGCACGGACGCGCATCAGACCGACAAATGCGCCGAACTCGTCTGCTCGAACTCGTTTCGCTCCGATGACGCGATGGGCAACGCCGTGGGTCTCTTGCACGAGGAAATGCGCCGATGCGAATCGTTGATCATGCGCGCGGCGGACGCCAATCAGGTGCCGGCAGGCGGCGCCCTTGCCGTTGACCGCGACGGATTTTCAGATGCGGTGACCGCGGCGCTGGAAGCGCACCCGAATATCGAGATTACACGCGAGGCAGTCGATGACTTACCGCCGGACGACTGGGCAAATGTCATCGTTGCAACCGGCCCATTAACGGCGCCGGGCCTTGCGGACGCCATTCGCTCCCTGACCGGCGAAGACGCCCTCGCCTTTTTCGATGCTATCGCGCCGATCATTTACAAGGACTCGATCAATTTCGACATCGCCTGGTTTCAGTCTCGCTATGACAAAAAGGGACCGGGCGGCGACGGCGCCGATTACATCAACTGCCCGCTCGATGAAGCCGGATATGAGGCGTTCATCAAAGCACTCATCGACGGCGAAAAAACCGAATTTAAAGAATGGGAAAAATCGACGCCCTATTTCGAAGGCTGTTTGCCAATCGAAGTGATGGCCGAGCGCGGGCCGGAGACCTTGCGTTTTGGTCCGATGAAGCCCGTCGGGCTTACTGATCCGCGCACCGGCGCGCGGTCCCACGCGGTTGTCCAGCTGCGTCAGGACAATGCCCTCGGCACGCTTTACAATATGGTCGGGTTCCAGACGAAACTGAAATATGGCGCTCAATCCGAAATATTCAAAATGATCCCCGGCCTTGAAGGCGCGAATTTTGCGCGCCTTGGCGGCATCCATCGCAACACGTTTTTGAACTCGCCGATGTTGCTGGACGAAACGCTGCGCTTGAAAGCGCGCCCGGCCCTGCGCTTTGCGGGCCAGATCACGGGCGTGGAAGGCTATCTCGAAAGCGCCGCGATCGGCTTGATTGCCGGGCGCTTCGCCGCCGCGGATGCGGCTAATGCTGCGATAACGCCGCCACCCGTAACCACGGCGCTCGGCGCGCTTATTCGGCACATCACCGGCGGACATGTGAGCGGCGCTAAAACCTTCCAACCGATGAATATCAATTTCGGCCTGTTTCCCGACATCGAAACGCCGCGCACGGACGAAGATGGCCGTCGCCTGAAGGGCAAGGAAAAAGGCCGCGCCCGAAAAGCGGCAATGGCGCAGCGGGCGCTTAACGATCTTGAGCCCTGGCGCGGGCCGGTTCCAGCCGCCGCCGCAGAGTAATATTGGATGTCTGAAAAAGGATGGGCCGCAGCAAGTTTCCTTACTGCGGCCCGCCCGTCGCGCAGCAGGGGGAGATCGCCGCAACGTCGGGATTTCGTATAGTCGTCTGATTTGCCTGCTTGAAAACCAGCAATTTGGCGTCCCACAGACAAAATTTGAATTGGAAGTTCTGGACGTCCGCCCTAGAGCGGTCGTCGCGTTTAGGTGGTCGCGCGATGGCCGTCAACTGACCTGGCTGATATTTTCTACTACATTAATTCTATGTCGTCAGGGCAACGGGCGACGGCCGGTGGCATTAACG
>JAJFFU010000153.1 GCA_021776465.1 Parvularculaceae bacterium | reverse complement strand
CGACGACTTCACAAATTGACCCGCCCGTGTCGCATATAAAATGGCTATAGCCATAAATGTCGCGCGCCTTCTGTACAAAATGCGGCGTATCCAACAACGCTGCTGTTTCGGCATCGCGGTGTTGGCGCTGGCGGCGGAGATACTCGGTAAACGGAATGCCGCCTTTTTCAGAATCGCCGGGTTTGCCAAGATACGTCGAGAGCGGATCGAGATTTTCAAAGGAGATGTTCGAGGAGATGTATATTGAATCCGATTTTAGAAGATCGCGCAGGAACGGCGCTTTCATGGCCTCGCGCTTGAAATTATCAACGATCGCCTCGTCCATGTAGCGCGTGCCGATGCGGTAATCGACTGAGTAATGAAACCAATCCGCTTGATGACGCATCATGGCGGCGATGCGGGTCTTGCCGACGCCGGACATGCCGAGCACCGCGATCGGATCGCCGGACTTGTATTTTTTCATGCGCCGCCTGCCATAGTCTCAAATTGCGGTTTAACCGCAATTACATGCTGGCGCCAAATCCTTAAAAGACCGGCGCCCCTTCGGCGGATCGGTGTCAGCCGCCCTGCGCCTTGAAATTGAGAAACTCCCGGCGGGTCTTGGGCCCGTAAGTTGCGAAAGAGGGGTCCGGTTTTTCGAGATAGGCGTGTTTGCGCTTCGCGAGACTGTCATTGTCAGCCCGCTTTTTTATTTCCTCCATGGAAATCCCGTAGGGCCGCGTTGCATTGAGGCCGAAGATCTTCGCTTTCAGGTCGGCCGTCATCGCCGCATAGCCATGGCGTTCCTGGAAGTCGTCGGAAATCTGAAAGGCGCGAAACGCCTGGATCTGGTCTTGCGGCGAGCCGTACCAGATCGAATCGGTGCCCCACAGGACGTTGTCCGGGCCGCAATATTTCACGAGCTTGCCCAGCGCATGCGCCGCCTGATCGGGATCGCGCATCAAGAACCGCCATGTGCTTCCCAGTTCCGCATAGACGTTTGAATTTGGGGCAACACCGGCGTCGATCAGCGACTGGCACAGAACATCCATACCGGCTTCCTTGCCTTCGCCGGGCGTGAACGCCTCTTCTGAAACCTGCGTATCAAACCCGGAATGATAAAGTATGAAATTGATGTCGGGATGGCGCTTTGCCGCTTCGCCAATCTCGGAACATAATGAATGCTCATAAGACTTGGGGCCGAACGCCAGCCCCTTGTGAATAGCAATATTCTTGACGCCGAGCTTGCGCGCCTGTTCGATCATTTTCTCGCCGGGCTCATCGGTCATATAAAAACCGGAACCGCCCTCAGGCGCCCATTGCGTATAGGTTTTCCATGCGGCGATGGGAAAGTCCGCCGCGAGCCGGTCCATGTCTTCGAGGTCTCCGGGCTGGTTCGGGTTAACGCGCCCGTGCAGCATCAGCCGATGATCGCCTTCCATGGCATCGACAATACGGCGTGTTTCGTCCGCCTCCTCGATAGTGACTGGTTCGCGGTCGCGCGGGGAGGGTACAAAGGACAGCACCATAATGTCCGTATCGGAATCGAGAAAAATATCCTTGATGAATTGATCAGCGCCGAGGCAATCAAGATAGGCCCGGTCGGTCTTGTCGGCGTTCTGAACGCAGCTGTTCTGCATGCCCGAAAAAGGATTGGCGCCGGCGGGAACATCGCGCAGCCAGGCGCCAGTCGGATTTACATAATGGCCTTGCACGTCGAAAATAAATTCGGCGCCGTTCAGGGTTTCTGCGGCGGCGGCTTCATCGAACGCAGCCTCCGGCGCGACGTCGAACTTTCCGCCGGTCTTCGGTTTTTCGCCCATCGCGTTAGCGTGATTGACGGCGAGAAGCGTTGTCGCTGCGCCACAGCCTGAAATCATGAAATCCCGGCGGGGTCGCCCGGTGCGTTTTGCGTTCTCGCCAGCCCATTCCTGCGCCAGAGCATTCGCGTAATCGTTTCTGGGCGCCAGTGCGACAGGTTCAAATTCGCCATTCGACGTTGTGTCGATCTTGATAGGCAAGCGAGCGCCCTCCGGATCGCAGTTTCGGTTTTTCTGGTCCATAGCGGTCGCGCCTCCCGGTTGCTTGGGCGCAGCCTAACACAGTTGGGCGGCGTGAATGCTCGGTTCGCCGCTTGAAGTGCGCGGCCCGCCGACCTATTTCAGGAGCCTCCGCCCGCTCAGATTATTCGCCAGAATCATTGACGTGGACCCCGCCGGCGACGATGAAACGGTGGCTCAGAACAGAAATTCCGGAAATGACAGACGCTTATCTCAATCGCCGCACCTTTGCGATCATCTCGCACCCGGACGCCGGTAAAACGACGTTGACGGAAAAGCTCCTGCTTGCCTCCGGCGCCATTCGCCTTGCCGGTGAAGTCAAAGCAAAGGGCGAGCGTCGCCGGGCCCGCTCGGACTGGCTAGCGATTGAGCAGAAACGCGGCATCTCTGTAACGACATCGGCGATGACGTTCGAATTCGACGGCAATGTTTTCAACTTGCTCGATACGCCGGGCCATGAGGACTTTTCCGAGGACACATACAGGACGCTGACCGCCGTCGACTCGGCGATCATGGTGATCGATGCGGCAAAGGGCATCGAGGCGCAAACCCGAAAATTGTTCGAGGTCTGCCGCTTGCGCGATATTCCCATTGTCACGTTCGTTAACAAGGTCGATCGCGAGGGGCGTGACCCGTTCGAGATTATCGATGAGGTCGCCGACCAGCTCGCCCTCGATGTTTGCCCGAAGGTTTGGCCGGTCGGTACAGGCGGTCGTTTCCGCGGCTGTTATGACATGGACCGTCATCGCTTGTTGTTGCCGTCGGAAGATGATGGCGGTCATTATGATCGTGCGCTGGACCTGTCAGGGTTCGACGATCCGAAACTCGACGAAACGGTTGGCGCAGAGCTGGCGGCCGAAGCGCGCGAGCAGATGGAACTGGCGCGGGAAGGGTATGCGCAATTTGATACACAGGCTTTTCGCGATGGCGCGCTGACGCCTGTGTATTTCGGATCGGCGTTGAAAGAATTCACGGTGGCGGAATTATTGCGCGGTATTGGTGAGTTCGCGCCGCCGCCGCGCGCGCAAGCGGCCGGCGAAAAAGAAATCATGCCGGATGAGGACGCGGTTTCCGGTTTCGTCTTTAAGGTGCAAGCAAACATGGACCCGAACCATCGTGACCGCATTGCCTTTGTGCGGATGTGTTCGGGCAAGTTCGACCGCGGCATGAAATTGAAAGTGACGCGCACGGGAAAATCGCTTGCCGTCAACAATCCGATCTTTTTTCTGGCGCAGGACCGTCAGTTGGCGGAAGAAGCGGTCGCCGGCGATATTGTCGGGATTCCCAATCACGGGGCATTGGGCGTCGGTGATACGCTGAGCGAAATTGATGGCTTGCAATTTTCCGGGCTGCCGGATTTTGCGCCGGAGATTATTCGCCGCGTGCGCCTTGATGACCCGATGAAGTCAAAACAGATGAAACGCGCAATGATCGCGCTCGCCGAAGAAGGCGCCAGCCAGGTCTTCACGCCGGCGCTCGGCGCGGATTTCTATGTGGGTGTTGTTGGCGCCCTGCAACTGGATGTTATTCAGGAACGATTGAAGGCGGAATATGGCGTCGCCGCCGGACTGGAGCCTTGCGGATACGAAACTGTCCGCTGGCTTGGTGGGAATACAGAAGCGGTGAATGCATTTGTTGCAAAAAACCAGGGCGCTGTCGCGCATGACCGCTATGGCTCGCCAGTGTTTCTCGCCCGCTCTGCATGGGAGGCCGGCTATGCCGAAGAGAAAAATCCAGACGTCAAATTTTTGAAAACCCGTGAACGTGCATGAGGAAGACAAAATGAGTGAGACCATCTCTGTTTCGGCAGCCGTCGACAAACGAATGTCCGTGCGTAAGTTTTTGCCAAAGCCGGTTCCTTTCGAAACAGTTCACGAAATTCTTGATATCGCGCGCCGAGCGCCGTCAGGCGGCAACGTCCAGCCATGGACGGTCAATGTGCTCGCCGGTGAAAAGCTTGATGAATTCAGGGCAATCGTGGCGGAGAAAATCAAAGCGGGCGAACGCGAAACACCACACTACGACATTTACCCGCCCAAACTCTGGGAGCCGCACCGGTCTTATCGTTATAAATGCGGTGAAGATTTATACGCGTTGATTAACGTGGAGCGTGACAACAAAGCGGGCCGGCTGATGCAGTTCGCGGAGAATTTCAAATTCTTTGGCGCACCTGTCGGCATGTTGTTCACATTCGATAAAAAATTCGGCCCGCCGCAATGGTCTGATGTCGGCATGTTGATGCAGACAATCATGTTGCTTGCGGTTGAGCGCGGCCTCGACACTTGCCCGCAGGAAGCGTGGAGCGAATTTCCCGATACTGTTGTTTCGTTTTGCGGCTTGCCCGAAGACACACTTGTTTTTGCTGGGTTGGCGCTGGGCTATCGAGATCCGGACCACCCGCTTAACAGGCTGCGAACGGACCGCGCCGAGGTTGAAGATTTCGTGACGTTTCACGGCTTTCAGAAATAAGCGCGGCGGCATACCGACTCCGCTTTTTTGTGATTTCGTGCCTGGAATTCTCATGTTGCGCCGCGGAACAGCGTATTTCCCCCTGACGATGTGTCAGCGGCCGGCGTGTCGCGAAATCAAGGCGAAGATATCGCCACCGCTTCGAAAAGTCGTGATCAAACGTGTTTTGCAATTCTGGGCGATGCTCATAGGATTGCGTGAAATCATATTTGTATTGAGTCTTTCAAAAGCGACGCGGGCGGGAGATCGATGGGGAAGAACTGGCAAGCCATTGCAAAATGGTCGGAACTGAAGGATCGCGAGCCGGCCTACGCTATCGTCGGCGAGGTCGATCTGGTTATCATTCGATACGATAATGACGTGTCCGTCCTTTATGGGCGTTGTCTACATCGGGGCGCGTTGCTCGCGGATGGTCATGTTGACGGCGAAAATCTGATTTGCGGGCTCCATAACTGGGACTACCGATTGGATACGGGCGTCAGCGAATACAATAATGCTGAAGCGCTGCAGAAATTCCCGTCACAGATAAAAGGCGGCAAGGTTCAAGTTGATCGCGCGGCGGTAGACGAGTGGGCCGCAGAACATCCGCAGCCCTTTCAACGAGACGAGTATCACGGGCTTTACGCCGACACTCATCCGGAGGCGGAAGAACCCTTCGTCGGTCTGATACAAGGCTACGCGAAAGACGGACTTTCAAAGACGGGCCATCACGGCGTTGTCTCCGCCATGGGCGTGCCGCGGGATGATTTGCCGAAATGGGACGACATTCAGATTTTGACGGCGCAACTTCATCGCCCGCCATTGCTGGACGATGAACCGGTTGATACGTCCGTCACGATCGGGCCCGGCGCGCAAAAGCCCGTGACCCTCAAGATACCGCTTTTCGTTTCCGATATGAGTTTCGGCGCCCTGTCGCGTGAGGCAAAGATTGCCCTGTCGAAAGGCGCAGAGTTGGCGGGAACAGCGATCTGTTCCGGCGAGGGCGGCTCGCTCGACGAGGAACGCCAGTCGAATACGCGTTATTTCTATGAGCTTGCCTCGGCGCGCTTCGGGTTTTCCTGGGACAAGGTGTGCGAGTCCGCGGCCTTTCATTTCAAAGGCGGCCAAGGCGCAAAGACCGGCACGGGCGGACATTTGCCGGGCGCGAAAGTCAAAGATGAAATCGCTAAAGTTCGCAGCCTGAAGCCGGGCGAAGACGCGATCTCGCCGTCGCGCTTTCCGGACTGGACGGAAATTTCCCAGTTTCGCGACTTTGCCAGTGAAGTGCGCGCGCAGACCGGCGGCATTCCGATTGGTTACAAGATGTCGGCCCAGCATATCGAAAAGGACATTGATGCCGCTTTGGAGATGGGCGTTGACTACATCATCATTGATGGACGCGGCGGCGGCACCGGTGCGGCGCCCCTGATATTCCGCGATAACATCTCTGTACCAACGATTCCGGCGCTTGCCCGCGCACGCCGCCATCTTGATCAGAGCGGCGCAACAAACGTGTCGCTCATTGCGACCGGCGGCTTGCGAAAACCGGCCGACTACGTAAAAGCGCTGGCCCTCGGCGCCGATGCCGTAGCGCTCTCCAACGCGCCGATGCAGGCGATCGGTTGTCTCGGTATGCGCGCCTGCCACACCAAC
>JAJFFU010000152.1 GCA_021776465.1 Parvularculaceae bacterium | reverse complement strand
GGTGACGCGAACAGGCGGCTAACTCTAGTAATGAGAACGGGAACCGGGTTCCCCCCCTCGCCAGCGCTGAGCCCCCGAGATCGCTCACGATGGTCACCGCTCCCTCAGCCAAGAACGAGACACCGCCCCGGCCTCGGGTCTCGCTCAGGGCCTACGCTGAGCATCGCGGGATTTCGCCGGCGGCCGTTCGTAAGGCGCTCGCCGGCGGTCGGGTCACCGAGGCCGCTGCGGTCAAACAGCCCAACGGTCATTGGCGGATCGACGTCGACGCGGCCGATGCCGAGTGGACCGAGAATACAGACCCGATTCAGCAGCGCGAAAAGCACCGGGCCGCGAACCTCTCCGACGAGGCGAGTTTGTTCGAGGACGCCGGCCCGCTACCTCCCTCGCAGCTGCAGCCGGCGCCGAGCACAAAGGCCGGCGTCGCTGCGAAGAATTCGCTAGCGGATATGCAGCGCGAGCAGCTGCGCTGGAAAACGAAAACGGCTCAGATGGAATACGAGCGGGCCGCCGGCGACCTGCTCGGTCGACGGGAGGTCGAGAGAGAGGCCGACCATTGCGCCCGAATGACCCGAGACGCGATGCTCAGAATCCCCGATCGCCTCTCTGGTCTGCTCACCCCCGAGGCGCGCGAGGCGCTCGACCTCGAGATCCGCGGTGCGCTCGAGTCGGTTGCGGGTCAGCTCGTCGCCGACGCTGAATCCGGAGAGGACCCGCCGAGTGATCTCGCCGTCGCGCAGTAGCAACTATTCGCGCACGTTCGCGAGCGGGCTGATACCGCCCGAGAGATTGACGGTCTCCGAGTGGGCCGACCGTCACCGATGGCTGCCGGACATTTCCTCAGAGCCGGGCCGCTGGAGAACCTCGAGAACCCCGTACCTCGCCGGCGTCATGGATGCGCTCTCCGCGCACGAGCCCGCGGCCGAGGTCGTGTTCATGAAGGGCTCGCAGATCGGAGCGACCGAGGCCGGCAACAACTGGCTCGGATACATAATCGACCATGCGCCGGCGGCGACGATGATGGTCCTACCGACTCAGGACCTATCCGACCGGAACAGCCAGACGCGGATTCGAACCCTGATCCGAGACACCGAGGTCGTTCGCGACAAGGTCGCGCCCGAGAACTCGAGGAGCTCGGCGAACAAACTCAAGCTCAAAGAGTTTCCCGGCGGCCTGCTGATCTTGACCGGCGCGAACTCGGCCTCTGGGCTCCGGTCGACCGCGGCCAAATATCTGTTCCTCGACGAGCTCGACGCGTTTCAGGTCGAGCTAGGGGCTGAGGGAAACCCGGTCCTCTTGGCCGAGCGCGCGACGCGAACGTTCCCCCGGCGGAAAGTGTTCAAGGTCTCGACTCCGCTCGTCGAGGGCGTGTCGAACATTCAGAAATCGTACGAGGATTCGGATCAGGCTCAGTATCACGTTCCGTGCCCTCACTGCGGCACGTTCCAGGTCCTCAGCTGGAAGCAGGTCTCATGGGAAGAGGGCAAGCCGGAAACCGCGAAGTACGCCTGCGAGGAGTGCGGGGTCCTGATCTCGAATCACGAGAAAACAGGGATGCTCGCGGCGGGGAAGTGGATCGCCAGATTCCCCGATCGCTCGCACAAGATTCGCGGGTTCCACCTCTCCGCTCTGTACTCGCCGGTCGGCTGGTTCTCATGGGCCGACGCGGCCGTTCAGTTCGTCAAGGCCGGCAAGAACCCGACCCGTTTGAAGGTGTTCGTGAACACGGTGCTCGGCGAGACCTGGAAGGAAAAGGGCGAGGCGCCTGAGTGGTCCGTGCTCTATCACCGCCGGCTCAGCTACGAGCCCGGGACGGTTCCCGCCGGCGGCCTGTTCCTGACCGCGGGGGTCGATGTTCAGGACGATCGTCTCGAGTGCGAGGTCGTCGCGTGGGGTCGAGAAAAAAGATCCTGGAGCGTCGAGTACTACGTTTTCCCCGGCCGGCCCGAGGACCGCGAACCCTGGGTCGAGCTCGATCGCCTGCTCACTCGATCGTACATGCACGAGAACGGGAGGACCGAGCTCTCGATCCAGCGGCTCGCCTGCGATTCCGCGCACAAATCGAATCTCGTCTACGACTGGGTTCGGCAGCAAGGCCTTAATCGCGCGATGGCGATCCGCGGAATGGGCCCGACTTACAAGGTCGCGGTCGGGCAGCCCAAGGCGGTCGACGTCGACCTCGGCGGTCGCAAGATCGCGCGCGGTTGTCAGATGTGGCCGATCGGCGTTTCGATGCTCAAGGGCGAGCTATACGGCTGGCTGCGATCACAAAAACCAACGGATCCGAAGGAACCTCTGCCGGTCGGATGGTGCGAGTTTCCCCAGTACCCCGAGGAATTTTTCCAACAGCTCTGCGCCGAGCAGATTGTTGTGAGGTATCAGCGCGGATACCGTTCTCACGTGTGGGAGAAGACTAGGAACCGGAACGAGGCTCTCGATTGCCGAGTTTATGCTCGAGCCGCGGCGGCCGCGTGTGGGCTCGATCGGATGAGCGATCAGGACTGGCTGAACCTCGAGGCTCAGGTCGAGGGGCTCCCGGCCGATGCCGCGGCGCCGACACGCAAACGCAAGGGGAACTCGGATTTCTGGAGGCGGCACCGATGACGTACACGATCGAGCAACATGATTCCCTCGAGGCCTCAATCGCAAGCGGTGAGCGGCGAGTGAAGTACGAGGACCGCGAGGTCGAATACCGATCGCTCAAGGAGATGCAGGCGATCCTGAGACTCATGAAGGCCGAGCTGGGCCTCGAGAGCAAAGCGCCTCAGCGCACGCTTCTCGCCTTCAACAAGGGACACGAACAGCGAGGGCCCGAATGAATCCGATCGACAAGGTCGTCTCATGGATCAGCCCGAACGCGGGAGCGAAACGGATCTACTCGCGCTATCGCCTCGGCATTCTCCGCGAGGAGCTGAGGAAGTACGACGCGGCCTCGAACGGTCGACGAACCTCAGGCTGGCGCGCCGGCGGGGGATCGGCGAACGCTGAGATCGGGGGCGGCCTGGCCGTGCTCAGGAACCGCTCGAGGGAGCTCGTTCGAAACAACTCGTTCGCGAAAAAAGCCGTCGCCGCTCTGAACTCGAACGTGATCGGCTCGGGGATCCTGGCGAAGCCCAACGGGCCCAACGCTGCGGAAAACGCGCGCGTCGGCGATCTCTGGAAACGCTGGGCTCTCACCCCCGAGATCGACTCGACGGGGAAAATGGATTTCCACGGGCTGCAGTCGCTCGGGTTCCGCTCTGCCGTCGAGGGCGGCGAGCACCTGATTCAGCGTCACCGCCGGCGAACCTCCGAGGGCCTGGCCGTCCCGCTCCAGCTGCAGCTGCTCGAGCCCGACCATATCGACACGAACAAAACCGAGGACCTGGCCGGCGGCGACCGGATCGTTCAGGGCATTCAGTTCGCGCCGAGCGGCCGGCCGCGGCGATACTGGCTTTTCCCGGATCACCCCGGCGAGCCCGGCTTTTTCAAAACGTCGGGCCGCTTCCGCTCGGACCCGGTCGAGGCGAGCCGGCTCCTGCACCCCTTCAACGTCGAGCGCATCGGCCAGGTTCGCGGGATCCCTTGGGGCGCCTCGTGCCTGATCAGGCTCAGGGATTTCGACGACTACGCCGACGCTCAGCTCGTTCGGCAAAAGCTCGCGGCCTGCTACGTTGCGTTCGTTCATGACAGCGCGGCCGGCGGCACGAACACCGTCGGCGCAACGGTTCCGAGCCCGATCCCCGAGGAATTCACGCCGGGCATGGTCGAGCAGCTGCCGGCCGGGAAGGATATCGCGTTTTCGAACCCGCCTCAGATCGAGGGGTACACTGAATACGCGAAGGTCACGCTGCAGGAAATCGCCGCGGGGTACGGCGTCACGTACGAGCAGCTCACCGGCGATCTCTCGGGAGTCAACTTCTCGAGCGGCCGGATGGGCTGGATCGAACATTTCCGGAGCATCATTCAGTGGCGCGCGTTCATCATGAAACCTCAGGTCTGCGATCCGGTCTGGCGCTGGTTCAATGAGGCGCTCGTCGCTATGGGCGAAATCTCTGAGCCGATCGCTGCGACCTGGACCCCGCCCCGCCGGGAAATGATCGACCCGGTGAAGGAAGTGAAGGCGCTGACCGAGATGGTCAGGAGCGGATTCTCCTCACTATCCGAGGCAATCCGTCAGCTCGGCTACGATCCGCGCGAGCTGCTCGAGGAGCTCCGCGACGATCAGGCTCTACTCGAGGAGCTCGGTCTCACGCTCGATTCGATCGGCGCGAAAGCCGGCGAGACCCCGGCCGCGATGACCGCTGAGGGCTTGAAAGCGATCGAGGATGAGGCGGCCGATGACGACGAGGTCCGAGCGGACGCGGCGTCGGGCGCTTGAAAACCCGGCCCGAGGCGAGGAGACTCTCGGGCATGGCAGCGACAACTCGAAAGAAGGCGAGAGCGATGAGCGTTCGATCTGGTGAGAATCAGATTCAGGTTCAATTGCCGATGCTCGAGACCCGGGCGCTGATTGTCCCGGGGACCGTCAACGAAGAGGAGCGCACGGTCGATATCGTTTTCTCGACGGGGCAGCGGACTCTTCGCGCCTCAATTTTCGAGGAAGACTTTTTCGAGGAGCTCAGTCTCGAGCCCGGTCATGTTCGCCTCGAGCGCCTGAACTCAGGCGCTCCGGTTCTCGATTCGCACGGTCAGCCGACTCACCGACGAGGGGGCTCGGGACTGCAAGACGTCCTCGGCGTCGTCGTTCAGGGGACGGCCGTCGTCGACGGAACCGAGGGCCGCTGCACGATTCGAATCTCGCGTCGCGCTGCAGTCGAGGATATCTGGCAGGACATTCTCGACGGTGTGATTCTGAACGTTTCGATGGGCTACCTAGTCCACCGATCGCGCGATATCACCGGGCCAGACGACACGACGACAGTCCTGCTCGCGATCGATTGGGAGCCGTTCGAGGTTTCCCTGCTCGGGATCCCGGTTGACACTGGCGCCGGCGTTCGCTCGCATTCTCAAAGTTCACTCTGCACTATCACCGGCGAAGGAGTTCTCGAAATGGCAGTCCGCAAACCCAAGACCACTAAGAAGGCCGGCCGCAAAGCAGCAGGCAAAGCACCGGCCGCGCGTACTCGCGCAGCAGAACAAGAGGCCGACGCTGCCGAGCTCGAGGACGACCCCGCGGGGGACGATCCCGAGGTCGAGACCGAGGGCGAAGCCGTCGAGACCGAAGGCGCCGCGGACGAGGTCGAGGGCGAAATCTCCGACGACGACGAAACCGCCGGCGACGAAACCGAAGGCGATCCCGCTCCGGTTGTTGAAGGTGAGCAGCGCTCGCTCGAGACCGAGCCGCGCAAGCCGGCGAAGCGACCCGCCAAGAACAGCAAGGCCGCCAAGGCTGAGCGACACCGGGTTCTGGAGATCCAGAAAACAGCCCGCACCGTCGGGCTCCCCGAGGGTCACGACTTGACCGACAAACTGATCACGCGCGCGATCCCGCTCGCGGACGCTCGAAAACGGCTGATCGATGCAGCTGCAGACCTGGAAGACGATGGAACCATGATCCGAGGACAAACAACTCAGGTCGGGCAGGAACAGCGATCGAAAGTCGCCTCGGGAATCGAGAACGCACTCTCGGTTCGCGCGCTCCTGAACGCCGACGACGGCAAGCGCCTCACGCTCAGCGAAGACGGCCGCCAATTCCAAGGAATGACGCTGCTCCGAATGGCTGAGGAATGTCTCGTCAACGCCGGCGAGAAAATCTCGACATACGGGAAGATGGACCTAGCGACTCGTGCACTGCACGGCAGCTCGGACTTCCCGAGCATCGTCGAGAACATCGCGAACAAGACGCTGCGCCAGGCCTACGATCAAACGGTTCTCACGTACCGTTTCCTCGGTCGCCAGGTCAACGCGACGGACTTCCGCCAAATGTCTAGCGTCCAGCTCGGAACCGGCTCGAGCCTGCTCGAGCTCCCCGAGGGCGCCGAGATCAAGCACGGAACGCTCAGCGACGAGGCCGAGAAGTTCTCGCTGCTCACCTACGCTCGAGCGCTGACGCTCACGCGCCAGGCGATCGTGAACGACGACTCGCGCGCCTTCGATCGCTTGCCCGGACAACTCGGCCGCAAGGCTGCCGAGCTCGAGCAAGATATCATCTGGGCTCTCATCACTTCGAACGTAGTCATGGGCGACGGAAACGCTCTGTTCTCCGCGGCTCACTCGAACATTGGAACCGGTGCCCTCGACGTCGCGGGTCTCTCTGCCGGTCGCTCGATCATGCGCAAGCAGACCGACCTCGACGGTCAGCGTATCAGCGCGATTCCGCGGATCCTGTTCGTTCCGACCGACCTCGAGACCGAGGCCGAGCAGCTCACGAGCGCGATCAACGCTCAGGTCGCCGGCAGCGTGAACCCGTTCGTCGGGCAGTTCAGCCAAGTCTTCGCCGAGCCGCGTCTCTCCGACGCGTCGGCGGCTCAGTGGTACATGGCGACCGATCCCGGCCAGCTCGATGTGATCCAGTACGGATTCCTCGACGGCGAGACCGGACCGCGCGTCGAGACCGAGCGCTCGTTCACCCGTGACGGCATGGCCTGGCGCGTGCTTCACGACTTCTACGGCGCGGTTCTCGATCACCGCGGTCTGTACCGTTCTTCCGGCGTCTGATCCGGATCGCGCTCCAAACTCAACAGCTCTAGGAAAGAAACCCGATGGTTAAGACATACGTAGGCGAAGGAAAGACGGGCGAGTTCACAGTCGCCGGTTCTGCCGTTGTCAGTGGGCAAGGTCACCTCGACGGAAGTCGTTTCGGGATCGTTGCCAACGACGCGGCGATCGGTGCGACTGGCGTCAAGGAACTCGTCGGCGAGTTCGACGGCGTGGCCTGTCTCGGTACGGACGTTATCTCAGGGCCGGGGATCCCGCTCTACTGGGACGACGGCAACTCGAGACTCACGATCACCTCGGCGACCGGTCTGTTCCTCGTCGGACACTCGACCGCGGCCAAGGGCTCAGGCCCCGCCGTTTGCGGTGTCCGCCTCGACGGGGCTACACGCCTCGCCGTTGTCTGAGGGGGCTTTCTCGAATGTCCTGGGCCGACCGCACTGAACGCGTACAAGACGCTGCGACTCGGCATTTCCGGGAGGAAAACGTATTTCTCGATTTCGCGGGGATTGGGCTCCAAACGGTGCCGGTCCCCGCGATTTTTCGTGAGCCTCACGTTGCCGTCAGCACTGATCTCGAGGCTGAAATCTCGTCCTCAGTCCCGACGCTAGACGTCAAGCTCAACGCGCTTCCCCGCTTCCCCAACCCGCCCGAGCCGCGCGAGAGCGCCGATCACGTGGTCGTGAGGGGCGAGCGACTCAGGATCGACGACGCTCAGGCTGACGGCGAGGGAATGCTGAAACTCTTCCTGCGCGAGATCCAATGAGCACCCACCACCGGCAGCTAATCCGGAAAGAGTTCGCCCGGCTGCTCAAGGGTCAGACCCCCGCCGGCGACAACGTCACGAGCTCGAGGTCGGCAAAAGTCTGGAACGAGGAGCTGCGTCAAGACGCGCTCTCGGTCTACAGCCTGAACGAAAACTGCGAAACGCACACCGACAGCAACCCGCGCCGATACGCGCGCACGCTGCAGCTCGCCGTGGAAGTCTGGAGCGGCGAGAGAGAGATCGACGGAACCCTCGTTGATGATCAGATCGACGCGCTATGTCTGGCCGTCGAGGACGTCGTCGAGGCGAATCTCACGCTGCCCGGCTGCGAGGATGTTGCGATCAATCCGAGCCTATCGCGGCTCCTGCGGACTGAGATCGACGTCGACGAAGATGGTCGCATGCTTCTCGGGGCCGCCCGGGTCACGTGGGAAATCGTGTACTACACCGAATCACCGCCGACCGAGGACGCGACCCGCTCAGGCCAGGCGAACCGGATCGGCGTCGACTGGAATCTCGAGGACTCCGCGGACGCGACCCCCGAGGCGAGCGATGAAATCACGCTCAAGAACCCCTAGACTCCGAGCATCATGAGAGTAAAAGCAGCCAAGGGAATCACCGTCCTCGACCCCGCAACCGGTCGAGCGATCTCAGACGCCGAGTTCTGCGACGTCGACGCCTCTCGCTACTGGACTCGCCGAGCTCGCGACGGTTCGATCGTCGTCGACGAGACACCCGTTCCGGGCTACACGGCCCCCAAGAAATCCGACAAGCCGAAAAAGGGTTAGACCATGGTCAGCTTTAACACAGTCCCCGCCGGAACCCGGGTCCCGTTCTTTTTCGTCGAGTTCGACGCTTCGAACGCGAATCAGGGTCCCGCGATTCAGCCGTACCGAATTCTCGTGATCGCTCAGCGAATGGTGGGAGTCGGAACAGTTCCCGAGCTCGAGCCGACGCTGATCACGAACGCCGATCAGGCCGGCGCCGCATTCGGTCGCGGCTCGATTGCTCACGGAATGGCGATCGCGCTGTTCGCGAACAACCTGATCACCGAGGCGCATTTCATCACGCAAGAGGACGCCGGCGGCTCGGCCGCGGCGACCGGCACGATCACGATCGCCGGCACTCCGACCGCCTCGGGTACGATCGCGTTCTACGTCGACGGGACGCGCTTCACGGCCGGCGTCACGACCGCTAGCACTCCGACCACGATCGCGGCCGCGATGGCCGCTGCGGTGAATGCGGACACGGCCTCGCCGGTGACTGCTGCAGCTGCGCTCGGCGTCGTCACGTTCACCGCCAAGAACAAAGGCACGCTCGGAAACTCGATCGACCTTCGAACCAACTTCAACCCGGGCGAGGAGACTCCCGCGGGGCTCACCTCGACCGTCGTCGCTATGGGCGGCGTGATCGCCGGAGCAACCGACCCGACGATCACCGGCGCGCTCGCTGTCATGGGCGATACGCACTACAACGTTCTCGCCGTCGGCGTGAACAATCAAGCCACGATCACCGCGGTCGCGGCCGAGCTCGCGACCCTGTACGGGCCGATCGAGCAGCGCGACGGTCTGGCCTGTTTCGGCGTTCGGGACACTCACTCGAATCTGATCACCCTCGGCGGCGCGAACAATTCGAAGCATATCGTGATCATGGGCGCCGACGAGTCTCCCAGCTCCCCGTGGGCTTGGGCTGCCGGCGTCGCTGGAATCGTCGCTCGAGAGGGTCAGGTCGACCCGGCTCGCCCGTTCCAGACGTTGACGCTGAACGGCGTCCTCGCCCCGGTGTCCGATAAGCGTTTCGACTGGACCGAGCGAAACCTGCTCCTCACGGGCGGGATCGCGACGTTCACCGTCGACCGCTCAGGAGTCGTTCAGCTCGAGCGCCTCGTCTCGACTTTCCAAACGAACGCGTCGGGCGCTCCCGACTCTGCGTTCGCTGACGTTCAGACCTTCCAGACTCTCGCGTTCTTGCGGTTCAGTCTCCGGACCACGTTCCAGACGAAATTCCCGCGGCACAAGCTCGCCGACAACGGGACCAACTTCGGAGCGGGTCAGGCGGTGCTGACACCTCGAGGAGCTCGAGCGGAGATCCTCTCTCTGTTCCGAGGCTGGGAGGAGCAGGGCCTCGTGGAAGGCTTCGAACAATTCAAAACGGGTCTCATCGTTGAACGAAACGCTCAGGACCCGAACCGCCTCGACTTCCTGCTCCCGCCGGATCTCGTCAATTCATTCATCCAAGGCGCCGCGAGCGTCCAGTTCCGCCTGTAGGAGAAACAGCTCATGGCCGCTCGAATTGCCGGAATCATCGTCCTCGCCATCAATGGCGTGCAGCAGAGCCCGAAAGGGAATTTCACCTGGAACCTCGGCCGCCCGAAACGTACGGGCATGGTCGGCTCGACTCGCGTCGAGGGTTACAAGGACGAGGTTCAGATCCCGTTCATCGAGGGCGAGATCGTCGACCCCGGGAATGCCGATCTCGACGCACTCTTCACCCTCGAGGACGCGACGATCACGCTCGAGCTCGCGAACGGGAAAATCGTCATTCTCCGCGACGCCTGGTTCGCCGGCGAGGGCACGGGCGGCACCGAGGAAGGCGGGATCGGAGTTCGATTCGAGGGCAAGAGCGCCGAAGAGGGCTAGACCCGACACGGTTCACGCTCTAGCCTCTCGCTGAGCACTGCACGCGCGGGGGCGCTTCCGGCTCGACTGGAAGCGCCCCCGCGTCCCTCTTGGGGCCGGCGTGGCGAGGCGGCGCTCGAGTCGCGTGAAACTGAAAGGGCAACAATGGCTAAGAAATCAGAGAACGAACTACTCGACGGAGAACCGGAACTCGACTCGGAGCTCGTCGACGGCGCCGAGGCCGGTGAGGACGAGGTCCAGTATCCGGTGACGCACGTTCTGAAAAAGCCGATCAAGTGGGGCAAGAAGGAAATCACCGAGCTCGTATTCAACGAGCCGACCGCGGGCGACCTGCTCGCGATCGAATCGACCGGCAATCTCACGATCGCTGAGATCCTCAAGCTGCTCGGGAAGTTCTCGCTGGTCCCGCCGAGCGTGCTCAAACAGCTCGCCCCCTGGGATCTGAACGCGTGCATCGATTGGGTGAAGCTTTTTTTGGCACCTATCAAGGGTCCAAACGACTCAGAGAGCGACTCGGAGCTCTAGCGTTCGTCTTTCACTGGTCGCCGGAAAGCCTGTTCGCTCTGCCGATCAGCGAGGTCGAACCGTGGATCGACGAGGCGGTTCGTTGTCAAAAGCGATCCCAGCGCGCAACATAGGACCCGATGGCTCTCCCGCTCACAGTCGCTCTCACGGCGATCGACCGGCTCTCGAACCCGCTGGGCCGGATCAGCGGCAAGCTCGGGAAGTTCGGCGCCAACGCGACGAAAATCGGCAAGTCGATGACCGTGGGCCTCACGCTGCCGATTCTGGCAGCGGGGGCCGCGATCATTTCCACCGGCGCCGGGTTCGAGTCGGAAATGAACAACGTCCAGGCGCTAACGAGCGCGACGGGCGAGGGGCTCAACAAGCTCAAAGAGCAAGCGAAGGAGATGGGCTCGCAAACCCAATTCTCAGCGCGCCAGGCTGCAGAGGGGCAGTCCATCCTCGCGAAAGCTGGTTTTAAGAGTGGCGAGATTTTCGGCGCTCTGCCGGGCACGCTGCAGCTCGCGGCCGCGGCGAATATCGAGATCGGCGAGTCGGCTGACATTTCAGCGACGGCGCTCCGAGGCTACCGGCTCGAGGTCGGCGATCTCGGGAAGGTGACCGACGTTCTGACAGTCGCGACGATCTCGGCGAATCAGGATATCACCGATATGGGCGAGGCCTTGCGGAAGGCCGGCCCGCTCGCTCGAGCGATGAAACTTCCGTTCGAGGAGACCGTCGCGACTCTCTCGCAGTTTGCTCAGGCGGGATTCAAAGGTCAGGAAGGCGGAACGGCACTCCGCGGCGGACTCGTCAGGCTGCTCAACCCGACGGCGGAAGTCGTCGCCGGATTGAAGCGAATGAAGATCGAGCGCAAAGACCTGTTCAACGAGAACGGCGATCTGATCTCGCTCGAGAACCTGTTCAGCAAAATTCAGGAATCCGGCGCCGACGCCGGCGACGTCATGGCCGTATTCGGTCAGAAGGCGGGCCCGGGTTTCCTCGGCGCGATCGGGCTCGGTTCTGACGCGCTCGGCGAGCTGAACGACAAGCTCAAGAACTCAACAGGCGAAGCGGCGCGCATCGCTGAGATCAGAATGCAGGGCGCCGCGGGATCGATGTTCAAGCTTAAGGCCTCGGCCGAGGGCCTGGCGATCGCCGTCGGCGAGAGCGGACTGCTAGACCTATTCACCAAGATCGTCACCAAGCTCGCCGGGTTCGTTTCGAAACTCTCGGCTGCCGAACCTCGCACGCTCAAGATTGCCGCGGGCCTGCTCGGAATCGCTGCCGCCGTCGGCCCGGTTCTGATCGGGTTCGGTGCTCTGATCAGCGCCGCGACTGGCATGGTCTCGGTCGTCGGGTTCCTCGGTCCGACCCTCGTCAGCCTGGCGACGACCCTGTTCACCGTAGTCATTCCTGCGATCGTCTCGTTCACCGTGGCGCTCGCGACGAACCCCGTTTTCTTGCTGATCACCGCGATCGTCGCGCTCGGTCTTGCGCTCGTCTGGCTCGTGAACCATTGGGACGAGGTCACGCTCGCCTGGCAGGTCGGCTGGACGCTTATGCAGTTCCAGGCGAACAAGGTGATCCGCGCTCTGAAATCCGAGGTCCGCGACTTGCTGAACCTGTTCCCCGATTGGTTCGTCAACCTCGTCAAGTTCAGCAACCCGGCCGCGCTGGTCACGGTCGGCGCTGCTCAGGCTTTCGTTGAAAGCGACCTCGGGGATGAGAACGGCGGGATCGTCGGCGACGCGTTCGCCGCGCAGTCGAAACTCAAAATCATCTTCGACAACTTCCCCAAAGAGGCGAAGGTTCAGAGCGACGAGCTCGGCGAGGGCGTGGAGCTCGAGACCGGGCTCGCGATGGCGGGGGCCTGATCCATGGTCGAATTCAGAGAGAAACTACTCGAGGCGAGCTACCGCGGGGTTCCGTTCGTGACGACCTCGAGCTCGCTCCGGACTGGCCGGCGAGCAGCTCGGCACACGTTCCCGCTCAGGGATACGCCGTTCATCGAGGACCTCGGCCGGATGGTCGAGGAGGTCCAGCTCACCGCCTTTCTCAAGCCGTCGGACGACTACGACAAAGATCGCGACCGACTGATCAAAGCGTGCAGAGAACCCGGCGTCGGGTTTCCTCACGTTGCGGGCGCGATCCTCGTTCACCCCTACCTCGGCCAGCGTCGAATGCTCTGTACGAGCTGCGTCGTCACCGAGGCCGCGAACGAGGGCCGCACCGCTCGGCTCGAGCTCACGTTCGTCGAGGCTCCCGACACTCGCCCCCCGCGGCAGCGCCGGGATCACAAGGGCACCGCGAACGCTCGAGCAACGGCGGCCGAGGAAGCCTCAGCCTCGAACCTCGTCGCGAAGCTCGAGCCGAAAGGTCCCGAGGCTGTTCGACTCGCAACCTCGGCCAAGCTCGCCGAGTTCGGCCAAATGCTGCAGGGGCTAGACATCTTCACGGGCACCGCTCGCGAAGCGGCCGCGCTGCAGCGCTCATCGATCCAGCTCGTCGCGAATGCCTCTGCGCTGGCGACGGCGCCGGCGGACCTGGCCGCTGAGGTTCTGAGGCTCTCGAGGGAAGTTCTCGCCGTGCTGCCCGAGTCAGCCCGCGGGGCCTTCTTTGCGTATCAATCTCTGCTCGAAACCCGTCCGACGACGAGCGGGGGAAACTCTGCTCGAGGACTTGCGGCGGATCTGAACTCGACGCTCGTCGCGAACCTGATTCGAACCGCGGCCGCCGGCGGCGCCGTTCGTGCTGGCGCTGCTGCGAAATTCGCTTTCAGGCGTGAGGCTCTCGAGGCTCGAGCGTCAATCTCGACCGAGCTCGACCTGCTCGCCGAAAGTTCAGGCGACGACGATCGAACATATTCGGCGCTGCTGGATCTGCGCGCGATTCTCGTCGAGGCTGTTCCCCCGCTCATCGAGCAGCTCCCGAGCCTCAGGACAATCAGGCCGGCCGGTTCGACGACGACGCTCGAGATCGCGTATCAGGTCTACGACGACCTCGAGCGAGAGGGCGAGATTCAGGATCGAAACCGGATCACTCACCCCGCGTTCGTTCCGGCCGGGGTTCCGCTGGAGCTCCTGGTCGATGCCTGAGTTCGACGCATCGGAGCAGATCAGGGGCGACCCGTTCGAGCTCGTGATCAACGGCGAAGCCTTTTCCGGCTGGGAGTCGATGAGCCTCTCTCGTTCGATTCAACAGGTCGCCGGGACGTTCATCGTGAAGGTCAGCGGGGCGCGCAGCTACCCGATTGCACGCGGCGACGAGGTCGAGGTTCGAATGCTCGATGAGCTGGTCATGACCGGTTTCGTCGATGTGATCGAGGGCCGCTCGAGCGCCGAGAACCGCGAGATCGTGATCGCCGGCCGGGACCGGACCTCGGACCTCGTCGACTGCAGCGCCACGGCCGAGCCTGGCGAGTGGTCCGGGCTGACTCTCGCGGAACAGGTCGAGCGCCTGGCCGATCCGTTCGGGATCAAGGTCGTCGACAACACTCCGCTCGGGCTGCCCGTGTTCGATCTCTTCAAACTGCAGCCTGGCGAGACTGCCTGGAATGCGATTGAACGCGCCGCTCGGCTGAGAGCGGTTCTCGCGTTCCCTGACGAGCTCGGTCGAATCGTCCTCGAGCGCGCCGGCGAGGTTCAGGCCGAGGGGATTCTGCTCGAGGATCGCGAGATCGGGAACATTCTCAGGAGCTCGATCCGGACGTCGGACGCGGACCGATATCAGGTCTACACCGTGCAAGGGCAGCGGGCGGGGAATGATGACGCTTGGGGCGACGACGTCGCGGCGATCATCGGAACCGCAACCGACTCAGCCGTCGGCCGCTTCCGGCCGCTGCTGATTCAGGCCGAGGGTCAGGTCACGTTCGAGAACGCCTCAGATCGCGCGCAGTGGGAGGCGACGGTCAGGGCCGCGCGAGCCTTTAAGGTCACCGTAGAGGCTCAGGGATGGCGTCAGACGCTTCGCAACGCCGAGGCCGGCCCGCTCTGGAAGCTGAACCAACGCGTGCCGATCCGGATCCCGACCCTACAGTTCGAGGGCGAGCTGCTCCTCGAGGGGATCACGTTCAGCCGGGACGGCGAATCAGGGACGCTCTCTCAGCTCGTGTTCGTACGTCCGGACGCGTACACGCCTCAGCCGGTCATACCCCCCTCAGGCGTCGCTGAGGACTTCCTCACGAATCCCGACGAAATCGATTTCGAGGCGCTCGGCCTTTCGAGAGACTGAGGGGCATGCTCAACCTCTCGCAGATCCGGGCCCTCTTGCGCGACCTGACCTCTCGGATCATGAGCGTCGCGGCTCGAGGGGAAGTGAAGCGAGTGAACAACTCGCCCCGCATGCAGACGGTTCAGACGAGCCTTCTCAAAAACGAACTTCGCGACGGGCTCGAGCACCCCGAGAACTACGGGTTCACCTCTCACCCCAAGCCGGGCGCCGAGTGTTTCGCGCTGTTCTTTGGCGGCAACCGAGACCACGGGATCGCGATCGTCGTCGCCGATCGCCGCTTTCGAGTGCAGACGCTCGCCGAGGGAGAGGTCGCAATCTACGACGACCTCGGCCAGACGGTGCACCTGACGCGTGCCGGGCTGCAGGTCACGAGCCCGACCTCGGTCACTGTCACGGCCCCGAGTGTCAGAATCGAGGGCGATCTCGAGGTCACCGGCGACGTCACCGATCAGGCGGATTCGACGGCTCTTTCGATGGCTGACATGAGAGATACCTACAACGTGCACACGCACAACGAGAACGACAGCGCTCCCGCTCCGACCGGTCTCCCGAATGGGCTCATGGTCTAGCGGTCCTGCTGCCGGCAAGATAGGGGCATGCTGCCGCCCCAAACACCGACCGACCTACTCGATCCCCTGTCCTCCGCTTTCGAGAAGTTCGGCCCCGCCGGCGCCGCTGTTCTTGGGATCATCGTCGTCGTCGCGATCTTCTCCCTGCTCGCGTTCAAGATGCTCGGCGCCTGGATCCGGGTTCAGGAGCACTACGCGAACCGGCTCTCGGATATCGCCGGCACGTGTCACGAAGCACAAGAGAGCGCGCAGGATCAGTTCTCCAAGAGCCTGGCGATCGTCATGAGCTCGCACGATCGCGACTCGGCTCAGATGCACGCGGCGATCTCGGCTTTCGCGGAATCAAACCGTAGAGTCGAGGAGCACCTCACGAGGCTCGTCGAACGAGTCAGTCAGATCAGATCCGAGCAATCATGACCGACCTCCTACTTGCACAACTGCCGACCGTTCAGGTCGTGCCGGGCGGCGACGTTCTCTCGCCGAACCCCGTCGTCAATCCGAACGACTGGTCGGATGATCTCCTATGGTCGAACGGCGGAGGCGCCAGGGAAACGCCTGATTTCGAGCCGGGTCCGTTCGGAGCGGAATTCGGGAACTGGCAGCTTCTCACGCTGACGACCGTCGATTCTAGCGGTTCTTGGGATCAGTCAGTCGGGCTCATGACTCAGCAGCAATGCTGCAGCTGCTATTTCAAGCTCTCCGGGCTCACTCCCCGGGCTGATCAGTTCGGCCTGCAGCTGATCTCGAGTTTCCCATTCGTTCAGATCGTCGCCACGTTCGATATGGCCGCCTCGGGCGTCGTTACGTTGAACTCTGTGAACCCCGCCGGGACCGTCACGGGGATCGAACACGTGGGCGATGGCGTCTATCGCTGCTGGATCTCCCTTGACGTCGACTCGAACGCTCTGATCGACGTCGGCAAGTTCCGCAATATTCGCCCATTCATCGCGATCGGAGCGGCCAGCGACCCGGCAAGGAGCATTCTCGCGTACGGAATGCGAGTCGATTCGGGAACTATGATCCCGCTCGACCACCTGCTCCCGACTGAGGTTTCGGTCACGACGGCCGACGAGCTCGATCTCGTGCTCAAGGATGGCGACCTAGTTCTCGATGAGACTTTGCAAACCCCCGCGCTCGTCTCGATGTTCTCGGACGCGAGGGCTGAGGACGGCGAGGCGCCCGAGTTCGGGGACCTCGAGCGCCGCGGGTTCTGGGCCGACACCGCGATCGATCGATTCGG
Organism: Parvularculaceae bacterium; assembly: GCA_021776465.1. Lineage (GTDB taxonomy): Bacteria > Pseudomonadota > Alphaproteobacteria > Caulobacterales > Parvularculaceae > Hyphococcus. The sequence goes on along the minus strand of JAJFFU010000152.1, from coordinate 27,051 downwards.
CTCGAAACTCTGGTTCCTCGCGCGATCGAAGGTTCTGCCCTCGACGCTGCTCGAGGCTGAGCGATGGACCGAGGATAGCCTCTCATGGCTCGTTCGCGACTCGATCGCCGAGGCGGTCGCGGTCACGGCCTCCGATCTCGGAGCCGGCCGGATTGCCCTCGAGGTCTCGGTCACCCGCGGATCGGCGCTCAGGCACGCCGAGGTATGGGACGCGCTCGAATCAGCTGCTCTCGATGCACCCGGGGTCCGCCTGAGGCTCGTGTTTCGGTAGGCTCTGAGAATGGCATTCGAGAGACCGACATTCACCGAGCTCAGGGAACGCGTCGAGGCGGACATTTCAGACCGTCTCAACGTGGGCCCGCTGCTCGCTCGCTCTGTTCTGATCGTCCTCGCTCGTGTGATCGCCGGCGAGGATCACTTGCTACACGGGCACCTCGCCTCGCTCGCTGATCAGGTCGTGCCGGACCGCGCCGACTCGGCTAACCTCGAGCGCTGGGCCAACCTGTACGGCGTATTCAGAAAACCCGCCGAGTTCGCGACCGGTTCGATCACCTTCACCGGGACGAACGGAACGGTGATCCCTCAGGGGACTCAAACGCGCCGGGTCGACGGGACCCAATTCGAAACGACCGTCGGCGCCACGGTCACGGCCGGCGTCGCTCTGATCACCGTGCAGGCTCTAGTGGCGGGCGATGCCGGCGATACCCCGGCGACGACCGAGCTCTCGCTCGTGTCTCCGATCGCTGGGATCGACTCCGCGGCGATCGTCGACTCGAACGGGCTCGCCGGCGGCGCCGAGACCGAGAGCAACGAGGATCTATTGACTCGGTTCCGCGCGAAAGCTCGGAGCTCGGACTCGATCGGAACGAAATCATCCTACGAGCTGTTCGCGCTCGAGGTCTCCGAAGTCACCCGGGCGTTCGCGCTCGGCGGACACTTTGGCGCCGGCACGGTCGGGCTCACCTTCACGATCGACAACGACCCCGCCGGGCCGATCCCGGGCGTCGGCAAGGTCGCCGAGGTTCAAGCCTATCTCGACGACGGGCGAACCCCGATCACCGCGACGCTCACCGTATTCGCGCCAGCCGCGGCGCCACTCGACCCGGAAATCCAGCTCATCCCCGATACGGCCTCAATTCGCGAATCGGTGACCGCGGCTCTCGCCGACCTGATTTTCGACGAGGCTGAACCCGGCGGAACCCTACTCCTCAGCCGAATCAGGGAAGCGATCTCGACGGCCGCCGGCGAAGAGGATCACGTTCTCGTCAGCCCGACGGCTAACGTCACGACCGCGGCCGGCACGCTCACGACCCTCGGCACGATCACGTTCAGCTGAGGCGACCGTGACGACTCAACGAAACTATCAGAGCCAGCTGCTCCGACTGCTGCCCCCTGGCTTCGCCTGGACTCAGAACGCGAACACGAACCTCGGCCGGCTGCTGCAGGGGTTCGCCGATGAGCTCTGCAGGATCGAGGAGAGAGCGAAAACGATCGTCAACGTCGAGGCCTTCCCGACGACCGCGACCGAGCTCCTGAGCGAGTGGGAGAGTTTCCTCGGTCTGCCGGGCGCCTGCGACACTCTCGCACCGGCCCTCGAGCAGCGCCGCGCGGACGTTGTCTCGAAACTCGTGAACCGCGTCGGGCAGTCGCCGGCCTACTTCCTGGAGCTGGCCGCCTCGCTTGGCTTCCAAGTTTCGCAGCTGATCGAGTATCGCGCTTTCGAGGTCGGCCGTTCAGTCGTCGGTGATTTGCTTTCCAATGAGGACTGGGTTTTCACTTGGACCGTGCAGGCCTCGAGCCTCTCGCCGGCATTCTTCTCAGCTGGATCGTCCGGAGCGGGCGACGCGCTGGTCGCCGCTGATAACTCCCGTTTGACCTGCGTTTTCGAGCAGCTGAAACCCGCTCATACGACGGTTACGTTCTCGTTCACCGACACCTATGTCGGCTATGCACCTTGGGAAACTCTCGCACCCGACCCGATCGACTTCTCGATTGACAGCCCGTCAGTTCTCATACTCTGAGGCATGCACCGCACCGACGCACCCGGGAACCTCGCCGGCCTCTACACCGAGGGGGATCCCTCGATGGGAATCCCGCCGACCGTTGTGTCGGCCGCTGCCGCGAACTCGTGGCAAGAGGAGCTCGCGAATTTCATCGAGTCAAAGGGGATCGTCCTCAACAAGCTCGACAACACTCAGCTCACAGCGGCACTCGGGGCAATTGGCGGCGGCGTCCAGGGCGAGCGAAATGTTCTGATCAATGGCGCTTTCCAGTCCTGGCGACAAACGAATCTCTCGGGCACGGTGCTCGATTCCCCGGGCGACTGGCACGCGGACCGCTGGGCCTCTCAGACCGGCGAGGCTGCTGATTCCGGAAGCGGCTCAGCCTCTCGTATTGTCAGGGTTCTCGACGAGCCAGGACTCCCTGACGATGGCGTCGGCGGAGAGCATTCCTATTTCAAACACTCGCAGCTCGTCGCGAACGCGTCCTCGGGCGTGCTCGAGCTCCCGAATCTGCGTCAGAGGGTCGAGGACGTTCGCACCCTGCAGGATCGAACCGTCGCGATCAGTTTCTATGCCAAGCTCGACGGCGGCGACCCGGTCACGGCGATCACGCCGACGCTCACTCAGAATTTCGGCGCCGGCGGAAGCGCTGACGTCGCGACGGTTGGAGCGGATCTCAGCGTCAGCGGGACTGCCTGGACCCGCTATTTCACGACGATTACGCTCCCGAGCGTCGCCGGAAAATCGGTGATCGTCCCGTTCACCGAGACGTTCCTCGAGTTCAAGCTCGACCTTCCTCGAGGCGGCACCCGAAACGTCAGTTTTTGGGGGATGCAGCTCGAGGCCGGCGGCGCTCCGACGGCCTTTCAGACTCGTAGCGATGAAGTGAACCGCCTGCTCTGCGCTCGCTACTACTGGACGAGTCTTCGCCGGAACGTGCACCTCGTCGTTCCCCCGCCGTCGGCTGACTCTGTTTCACCGCTCCGCGCGACGGGCAGTTTCGACGACGTCGCGGCGATCAAACGACTGTTCACGATCGATACGCGCTTCCCCGTTCCGATGAGGCGGATCCCCGATCTGACCTGGAAAGACACCTCGACCGGCGGCACGGGCGGGGGAATCGATCGAATCACCTACTGGAACCCGTCGGCCTTGCGATTCTCGCAGCCGATCGATTCAACTGCAGGCACGAGCGAGCTCAGCACCGGCTACCCTGTCCTCGCAACCGTCCCGGCTGGCGCGACGCACTTCGAAGTTCAAGCGATCGCCGACGCCGAGTTCCCTCTGTAAGAGATCACAAATGGCAAACCTCCCCTTTCGTCAGTACAAGCTCAGAATCGCGAACGGCGATCAGACCGGATTCGACACGATCGATATTCGGGCGATGATCGTCATGACGAACTCGACTTTCGTCGCCGACGAGGCCGCCGGCGCCGTGTTCGAATCGGATATCGCAACGCTCGACGAGTACGACGGCACGAGCTACGCGCGCCAGACTCTCGGAGCGACGACCGTCGCGCTGAACGGTGCGAACGCCGAGGTCGACGTCGCCGACTTCACGTTCCCGACGCTCGGCGCTGGAACCCGTCAGGGGATGGCTCTCATCCTGTACGAGCACGGCGGATCCGCTGCAACGAACCGAATCATCGGCGCGGTCGATACGGGAGGTTTCCCGTTCACCGGAACCGGCGTCGACAAAGTTGTCCAGGTCAACGCGCTCGGCCTGCTCCGAATTCTCTAGGCTGCGCGCCGAACCAACCCGACCCCGAGGAAACTGAATCATGGTCTCAATCGCTAACCTCTCCGCGATCGCCGCTTGCAACGCTGCGGTCGATCCGATCGACGGCGGCGCCGGCAACCCTCAGGGAATCCTGAGGATCTACGACGGCACCGTCCCCGCAAACGTCGACACCCCTCTCGGCGCTCAGACTGTTCTCAGCGAGCACGACTGCAGCGACCCCGCATTCGGCGCCGCGGTCGACGCTGCTCCCGGCGCGATCGCAACTGCGAACGCGATCGCCGACGACGCGGCCGCGAACGCAACCGGCACGCCGACGTTCGCTCGTTTTTTCGACAAGTCGAACACCCTCGCGAAACTGCAAATGACCGTCGGCACCTCAGGAGCCGAGCTCATCATCAACGCCGTGCCGATCACTGCAGGGACGCGCGTCGTCGTCACCTCGGCGACCTGCACGATGCCCGAAGCGTAAACCGACAAACGGCCGCGCGCGGGCTGCAGGAGTTAGTGAATGGGCGTCATAATTCGACCGGTTCGCGCGGCCGCGATCACTTCCGGCACGACGCAAGATTTCACGATTGCAGGGATCGGGGCCGCCTCCGAAATCAAGGGCGCTCGTTTCTACGTATCGCGCGCGACGGTCGACGACACCGGAGCAGATCACGCCGTTCTTTCCAGGGGCGCGACGGACGGAACTCGGAGCCGTTGCGTTTCGGTCGTCATGGAAGACGGCCAGAACCCGAGCGACACCTCGAGGCGTGGCGCGACTGACGAAGTGATTCAGATCCTCGCGCTCGATGGCTCGATCGATGGCGAGGCGAATTTCGATTCGTTCATCACCGACGGCGTCCGGATCAATTGGGGCAACCTTCCCGCGGCCGCCTACCTCGTGACCTGCGTCCTGTTCGTTGGCGACGTCACGATTCGCGTCGACGACTTCACGACCAACGCGACCGAGAACTCGACGACCGTTGTCTCGTCTCTATCCGAGCGGCCTGAGGCGATCTTTTTCGATTCGATCTTCAACGCGCTCAACGACACCGCGGTCGACGACGCGGACCTCGCTTCCGGCTATTTCGCAGACGGGGCCTCGATCGAGCAGGCCTCCTGGGGATTCCGTCACGCGAACGGGGTCTCTCCTACTCAGAACAATGCGTCGCTCTCGGTCACCCGTTGTATCACGCATTCGAGCGAGGGCGCCGGGGTCGATGCCGGCTGCGAGATCACGGCCGTATCGTCGACCGGGTTCACCGCGACGACTCGAGACGGCGCCGGCGGCGACGTCGTCGTTTTCATGGCGCTCTCATTCGGCGGCGTGAATCAAGCCAACGTCTCGACCCTCTCTAGCCCGACGGCGGTCGGCAATCAGGCCGAGACCGGCGTCGGGTTCAAACCCGGGTTCGTGGACGTTCTGCACACTCAGATCACGGCGGCCGGTTTCGTCGTCGACAACCGCGGCGGCAGCCACGGCGTCGGCGTGTTCACCGAGACCGAAGAGTTCTCGCACAACATCACGAACCAAGACAATCAGACGACCTCGCAAACTACGAGCTGGTGCGAGGATCAGGCGATTCAGGCGAGAGTGGCGAACGGAACCGGGGTCGGATCTCAGGCCGAGTTCGTGAGCATGGACTCGGACGGGTTCACACTCGACTGGATCAACGTTTTCGCGATCGCGGCTCGGGTCATGCCGTACCTCGCGATCGAGCTCGTGATCTCAGTCGAGGACGGCGGCGGCAGTCTTCCGAGTCTGACCGGCGCCGGCGTGGTCGATCAGCGGCACGAGCTAGGCGGCGGCGGGAACCTCCCGGCGCTCACGGGTTCAGGAGTACTCGAGCAACGGCACGAGCTCGGGGGCGGCGGATCGCTGCCCTCGCTGACCGGTGCCGGCGTCCTGGAGCAGCGTCACGCTCTGGGCGGCGGCGGGAGTCTTCCAGCCCTCACGGGCTCAGGAACGCTCGAGCAACGTCACGAGCTCGGAGGGGGCGGCTCTCTTCCTGCTCTCACGGGCGCCGGCGTTCTCGAGTGGCTGTTCGAGCTCGGGGGCGGCGGATCTCTTCCAGCGCTCACCGGATCGGGAGTACTCGAGCAACGGCACGAGGTCGGCGGCGGCGGGAACCTCCCGGCGCTGACTGGCGCGGGAACCCTAGAGCAGCGTCACGAGCTCGGCGGGGGCGGCCTGCTGCCGTTGCCGATCGGTGCCGGCGTGGTCTCCCTGATCGTACCCCTCACGCCTGATCCGCTGGACTTCTCGATCGTGCTCCCCGCGATCGCGATCGATGGCACGTTCGAGCTCGGCGGCGGCGGCGACCTCCCGGGGCTCACTGGCGCGGGAGTACTCGAGCAGCGTCACGAGCTCGGCGGCGGCGGAACACTTCCCAGCCTGACCGGTGCCGGCGTTCTCGAGTGGCTGTTCGAACTGGGCGGCGGGGGGAACCTCCCGGCGCTGACCGGCGCGGGAGTACTCGAGCAGCGTCACGAACTCGGCGGGGGCGGTCTGCTGCCGCTCCCGGTCGGTGCCGGCGTGATCTCGCTTCTCGTCCCGCTCACGCCTGATCCGCTCGACTTCACGCTTGAGCTCCCCGCGATCGCTCTGGACGATCCAGCTCTCAAGCCCGACCCGCTCGACTTCACGCTCGAGCTCCCCGCGATCGCCGTGTTCACCGGCCTCGGCCGTCGTCTGCTACAGTTCGACGCCACGGTCGCCACGAATGCGACCTACACCGACGCCGAGATCACCTGACCCCCTTAGCGCCCGATATGGCATTCCTGAGCAAAGTTCTGCAGCTGTTCGACACCGGGACCGAGATCGTGCTGAGGATCATCGACCCCGCCGGCGAGGTCGTGAACATCGGCGAGACCGCGCGCCTCGCGATCATCTTCGCCAGGCCGAACGGGACAACGTTCACCCGCGAGGCGACTCTCGTGACGGACGGCGCCGACGGCCTGCTCAGGTACACGACGGTCGGCGGGGACATTGACGCGGCCGGCCAGTGGAAGCTGCAGGGCCTCGTTCAGTTCTCGAACGGCACTCAGAAATTCCGCTCGAGGGTCCTGCTCATGACCGTCGAGCGAAACGTATCGGGCGACAGCGTGATCTGCCCTCAGCCGCTCGACTTCTCGCTTGAAATCCCGACAGTCGCGATCGCGTGATCGCCGAGACTGTCACCCCTAAACCCTTACACGGGCAACAACTATGCAGATTTTGACACGACTCATGACTCCGCTCCTGCTGGCTCTCTCCCTGACCGCCTGCGTCACCGTCCCGCAACCCGCGCGCGATTGGGTCGAGGCCTCTCGAGCGACTCACGACCTGATCGGTCCGAGGTTCATCGCTTACGTCGAGGCCGACCCCGCACTCGTGAACGACCCGCTCGGCCGGGCCTCCCTGATCGAAGCGGTCGCCGACTGGGATTTCATGATTCAGGTCGGCGAGGCCATCTATCCCCCGCTGCCGGCTGAGGGAGACTCAGAATGAATCTCGAGGAAGTGATCGAGGGGTTCGCGGGAACGATCAAAAAGAACCTCACGAACCGTCTCAAAGCGAGCTCGGATCAGTTCGCGCTTCCGCTGCTCGAGCGTGCTGAGCTGGCTGCTGAGGCCGCCTCGGCGCTCTATATCCAGACGCTCGCCGGCGTACCCGAGGAGAGTCTCACGCTGCAGCGAGACGCTCTCGCGACGCGAATGAAACAGATCCGAGCCGCGGGCGGGATGTTGCTCGCGCAAAATCTGAACGGTGCGATCGCTGACGTTCGTTCGGCGGCGTGGCTTGGGCTCTCCGATCGCCTGAGCGACCCCGGCACCTAGCGCTCGAGCGGTCTCAAATAGAAACGAGCGGCCAGCCCCGGGAAGGGCTGGCCGCTCTGCGGTTGGCGGCCCTCACGAACTCTGAGAAACAGAGGCGTCTTCAAACCTCCGAGGAGAATCAAGCAGCCCCGAACGGGATTCAGGATCCGAGCGGGGCTGACAATGGCGAGCTCGCTCTGCCGGGGCCGCGTCCCCAGCTCAAAACACTACCCCGCCCCGGGAAAAAGGCGCAAACCATCGGGGATTTTCGGATACGCTCGGGCCCATGAACCGCTCAGGCCTCGCGAAAATGGTGGCTTCCGACATGGAGGTCAGCGAACAACACGCCGACCGACTCGTTCGGAGCGTCGTCGGCTCGATCATTCGGGGAACCGTGCAAGATGGATCCTGCACGATCTCGAATTTCGGCACCTTCGAACGGCGCCGTCGCAAGGGACGCAAGATCAGCTCTCCATTCTCGAGCGGCGTCGACGCCGAGATCGCCGAGGGCTACCGGGTCGGGTTCCGAGCCGGGAAGGGTTTCAAGGAAGCCGTCGACGAGCGAAGTACCGGCTGACCGATCCGAGAGCGCGTGAACTCTCCTCACTGACCGAACGAAAGCTAGGGCAACAATGACCGAACCGAAGATGATCTCGACGGCGAAAATCCGTCCGCTCGCAAAGAGCCTCAACCCCCGCAAGAGCGCACCGCGCAACCTCGAGGACCTCCGAGAATCGATCCGAGCTCAGGGGATCCTGCAGCCGCTCCTACTCCGGAAGAAGCCGAGCGGGAAATTCGAATACGAGGCCGTGATCGGAAACCGGCGCCTCTTGGCCGCGCGCGAGCTCGGTCTGAAAGAGGTCCCCGCAACCGTCCGCGATTCGATGGACGACAACGAGGCGAGGATCGTGAACCTCGTCGAGCAGATCCAGCGGGAAGACCTGACGCCTCTCGATGAGGCCGGCATGCTTTCCGAGCTGCTCGAGAAGCTCGGCGGCGATCGCGCCGCGGCGATCACCGATCTCGCAGCCCAACTCGGCCGCGCCGTGAGCTATGTCTCGAGGCGCTCGAACCTGCTCTCGCTGCACCCGAAGATTCTCGACGGCTCGCTCAAGGGCAAGCACGAAATCGAGCGCTGGCCGGTTGCTCTCCTCGAGGGCCTGGCGACGCTGACCGGCGATCAACAGCTCGAAATCGTGCAGGGCTACTGGGACGGGCCCCCGAACCCGACCGAGTTCGCCGCTCACCTGAGGGAGTACACCGGCCGGCTCACACTGGCGCCGTGGGATCTCGAGGACGCGACTCTCGTCGCCAAGGCGGGCGCCTGCGTCGGATGCACTAAGAACTCATGCAACGCGCCCGGGCTGTTCGACGACGTTGTAACCGAGAACCCGATCGACTCGGCCGTTTGCCTCGATCGCGAATGCTGGCACGAAAAGGGTCAGGCTCACGTTCTGCAGGTCGTCGCGGCTGCTGAGGAAAAGGACGGCTCGAACCTGCTCCTCGTGCACTCGAGGGCCAAGCACACGAAAGACGCCGGCGACGTCAGTCCCCCCTCGCTCGTGCAGCCGCTCAGCTGGAACGAGAAGCCGGCCAAGGGCGCCCCGTCCGTGCTCGACGTCAACAAGTGGGAGCCGGCCAAGAAATCAGACAAGGGCGCTCAGCGCGCTCTCGTCGTGTCGGGCGGCCGCACCGGAAAAACGATCTGGGTCAAAACGAAGGGCGCTAAGGGCAAGGCCGCGAAGCCGACGCCGGCGACCTCGACCAAGGGTTCCAAGGGCGCCGCGGCCGCTCCGAAGGAAAAACCGGATCAGGAGAAAAAGCGCCTCGAGGAAACGCTCAAAGATCGGCGCGCCGCTTGGCGGATCGATCACGTTCGGCAGCAGATCGCCGACGCGATCTCATTTCACAGGCGCGGAATCGTCGAGAGGCTCGTCAGTGCCTACGGGACCGATGGCGAGTATCTGACTCCCAGCGCCGGCGCTGCTCGAGCAAAAGCGTTCCGAGCCTCGGACGCTTCCGCGCACGCCTGGACTCTGATCAAGGGCCGCATTTGTAAGGCGCTCACAAAGAACGCTCACGCTCGAAAAGAGCAGGACGCCGAGGCCGCGTTCGTTTGGAACGAGATTCTCGGGTTCAATGAGCGCGAGCTCGAGCGTCTCTCGAAAGAGGCGGTGCAGCCTTCGAAGCGGCTGCAGCTGCTCAGGGATCCCAAGAAAAAAGCGGCGCCTGCGAAGCCGGCCAAGAAGGCCGCCAAGAAAAAGGCGACTCGTAAAACCAAGGCGAAACGGAAGGCGAAACGATGAGCGAATTGAAGTACAGCGGCCGGTTCCTGATTAAGGGCTTCGACTGGAAACCCTCGAAACTCGACAGCACCGGAGAGGTCAAGGATCAGAGCGTTCTCAAGGCCTCGGTCGATGTGATCGGCGATCCGATCTCCGAGTTCGTGGAGTTCGCGACCGCGACGAACGGCGAGCGAATGCGCGTCACGATCGACCCGGGCCCCGAGGGCGGCGGCGAAGCGTTCGAGGCTGATTGCTTCCTCAAGGGGGCGAAGTGGGCTCAGGGTTCCGGCTCGTCGATCGCCTGCAGCATCGAGTTCGCGTTCGAGGATCGTGAGAAGACGATCGCGTTCGTTGGCATGCGCCTCGCGATGGATGCCGGCCAAGTGTTCGAGGCCGACGTCGTCCTCGTTTGCAAGACGGCCGCGACTCTCCCGTTCGAAGGTGACGCCGATGAGGGCTGATCGATGAGCCGTGGCCGCTATGCGCGTGAAACAGCGGTCACAACCACAAAGACCCGGGCGGAACTCGAAAAGCTGCTGCGCTCCTACGGCGCGACCGGCTTCGCGTCCGCCTGGGACGACGACTCTCGGCAGCATATTCTCGAGTTCAAGATCGAGAGCGAAATGACGCCGGGAGTCGTTCGTCAGGTTCGGCTCGTCGTTCCCTATCCCGATCCCGACGACCCCGAAATCAAGTACACGGCAGGCGGTCAGGTCCGATCGAATGCCGGCGGGCTCAAGGCGCTCGAGCAGGCGGACCGTCAGCGCTGGCGCCAGGTCAAACTTCTCGTGTACGCAAAGCTCGAGGCCGTCGCGATCGGGATCTCAACGCTCGAGCGAGAGTTTCTGGCCGACGTCGTCGTTCCCGAACTCGGGGTCACGATCGCCGAGCAGCTCGAGCCTCAGCTACTCGGGACCGGTCAGGTTCTTATGCTCAAGCGGTGAGCCAGCAGAACCTATTCGGGGAAGACCCAATCGAGCGCAAGCCAAAGAGCGCACCGAGGGGCCGCGTCGACTTCAAAGTCGAGCGGCCTTTCGAAACTTCCAACTGCGGCACGTGCGGCGATCGGATCGTATTCGTGAAGCTGCCCGGCCGATCGAAGGCGATGCCCCTGCACTACGACTCGGCGCTCGAGAAGCGGGGAGAACTGAGGCTCGAGTCGCATTTCGCGCACTGCTCTCAGGCTGACGCCTGGCGCCGGCGAGACCGCCTCAGCCCGTGCGCGAACAAGTCTTGCGCCGAAAAGGTCCCGGCCGATGCCCCATTTTGCGGGGAATGCTGGGCTCTCCTGACGTTCGAGATCAGGGCTCAGATCAAAGCCAAGTTCGACCCCAAACAGATCGAGAGCGACTCAGGGGTCAAGCCGAGCGAGGCCTACTGGCAGACGATCAAGGTCGGCCAGCTCTATCTGCAGAGTCGGCGCCGGGATTGAATTTCGGGCCTCGGGCTGGGATCCTCTCGGCATGCACAGAATCGACACCCCGGGCGCAACGGCGACGAATCGGTTTCAGAACGGAAACCCGTTCGCGAACATCGCCTCGACGATCGTCGGCGCGAAGTGGCTGAACGCGGTGCAGACCGAGCTCGCGACGGTGATCGAGGCTCAGGGCCTCACGCTCACCGACACCGACGAGACTCAGCTCCAGGCCGCTCTGCTGCTCCTGTTCGCCGAGCAGGCGAAATCCCTGCTCGGCTATGAGCTCGACTTCACAGCAGGCGCGGCGCTCACCGGCGGCGACGGCTTGCTACTCGGCGATCTGTTCGGAGTCGTCAAGGCAACCGTCGGCTCGGGATTGCCGGCGGTGCTGATCTTGACCGGGATTCACAATTTGCCGAAGACGGCCGCGGACGATATCTCGGTCGGTGAGCTGCTCTACTGGAACAACGGCGCCGGCGAGGTCACGGTGAGCTCGTCCGGAAATCACCTGATCGGCGCCAGCACAGTAGCTCGAGCGGCTGCTACCACCTCCTGCGACGTCAGGCTCAACGGCACGGCAACTGCCGCGAGCTAGGCTTTGCAGTAGCAAGGGGGGGCCGGCGTCCATGGAAGCGGGCGCCGGCCTTTTTATGTTCACTCCGCGAGAGCGGATCGCCTGAGCGCGAGGATCTTGCCTTTCAGATCGTCGAACTGCAGCTGCTCCTCGGGAGTCATATCGCCGTCTTTCAGGTTCACGGCCTCGAGCGGGTCGTCGTTCAGATTGAACAGCTCCCAAGGCAGGCTGAGGTTCTTGTGAACCTTCCAGCCCTCGATATTTTGCGCGCACCGGCCGACCCGATCCTCGGGATCGCCGTTCACGAACCTCGAGGCGTAGACCCATTCGCGCGGCGGGCTGAGGTCCGTTCCCTCGATCAGCGGCAGCAGGTTCACCGAGTCGAGAATCCGCTCCTCGAGGACGGGGATCGCGGCCAGGTCGACGCCGGCGATCGCTGCGACCGTTGCGTACAAGTCGACGCCGGCGACGAGCGTCGGCTCGACTCCGACCCTGACGCCGGCGCCCCATACGATCATGGGAACTCGAATCCCGAGCTGGTACAGCGTCGACTTTCCGTGATCCGGATCGAGCGGGGGTGAGAGCAAGTCTCCTCGGGCGCCGTTGTCGCCGAGGATCACGATCATCGTCGTCGCCAGGACCTCAGGGTCGATCTCGGAGATCAGCCGGCCGAGCTCAGTGTCGACCGCCTCGACCATGGCGAGAAAATAGTCTCGATCGAACACGCCGACCGGCGGCCTCTCAGCTGGCAGGTCGCCGTAGACCGGCGCGAGCGTTGGCGGCTCGGGCCGCTCGAGCGGAGTATGCGCCGCGGTGTAGGAGAGCAGCGCGAAGAAAGGCACGCCGGCTCGCTCGTTCATCCAGGCGCACGCCTGATCGGTGAGATAGGTCGTCGAGAACGTGTGCTCGGGCAGAACTCGGCCGTCGATCACCTTTTCCCAGTCGACATAGCCCGAGCTGCCGTGATTGCCGACTGATCCGTCGTGGTGATTGAATCCCGCGGTGAGAGCGGCCGCCGTCCCGCCGACGCTCGAGTTCCCGAGATGCCATTTCCCGAACGTCGCGTGATCGTAGACCGGCTGAGCGAGACCGACGTCGAGCATTTCGGGGATCGTGAGCTCGGAGAGGCTGAGCGCGATCGTCGTCTCGTTGATGATCGCCCCGATTTTCGTTCGCAACCCGTACCGGCCCGTGAGGAGCTCGGCTCGAGTCGGCGAGCAGAGAGGCGAGACGATCGCGTTCGTGAACATGAGGCCGCCGGCGGCGAGCGAGTCGAGGTTCGGCGTCGAGCCTGGCTGCAGCCCGGGGGCCACGTGAGGCGCGAACGCTCCGACGGTGTCGAGGCCGATATCGTCGATCAGGATCACGAGAACGGAACGCTGAGCGGCGGCGGGGAGCGCTGAGAGGATAAACAGCAGCAGCGGGAGTAGGAATCGAGAGAGCATGAGTGCGGCTCCATTGTCAGGGGTGAGGAGAGGAGAGGAGAGGGCGAAATTCGAACGCTCGCCGGCCTCTCGCTGCGCGTGTTCCACGTGGAGTAGGAGAGGCGACAGCCAGCACGACTCGCCGGCGCAAGAGCCTACGCGGCTCGAGAGGCGGCCGCACTCGCCCAACTCGGAGAGGGGGAGACCGGGACGGAACCGGGACTGCACCGGGTTTTTTCCGGGATTCCGTCGGGACCGGACGAAAAAAGGCCCCGCCGGCGGAATCTCTTCCACCGACGGGGCCAGCTCTGAAGGGAGCGGAGAGGCCTCTATAGCAGAACGGTGCGAGCCTGAACAGCGGGGGCGCTGGAGGCCTGAGCGTAGTTCTCGCCGTGAGTGCGCTGGCCGGTGAGGCGCATGGCGGGCGCGGGAGTCGCGAAACGATCAGAGTCGAGAGCGTCGAGGGCGGCGCGGACCGAAGCGGGGAGGCAGGGGGCGACGTTCTCGAGCGCGGTTGTGTTTTCGTTTGCAGTGTTCATACCCCCCTATTCGTCTATCTGCCGGCGGGACTTGAGCGCGCGGACATTTTTCGAGGGGAAATTTCGAGCGCTCTCGATTGTGGATAACTCGGCCCGCTCTTGTGGATTGTCTGTGGATAGGTTCGGGGCGTGTTCGGGTTCTGGCGGCGAAGTGTCCAGGGGGCTTAAAGAGAGAACTGAGAATCCGGAAAGCTCCGCAAGCTCGGGGGATCCGGGTCGATTGTGGATAACTCGCGCGGCCGACGATCGGGGCGGTGCTCGTGCTTCCCCTCGAGGACTCTCGGACTCTAGTCTCAGTCCGTGCAGCTCAAACTCGAACACTCGGCGCGGCCGACGCCGGCGGGCCCGGTCCGACCGTTCGGCCGCGAGGCCTGGCTCGACCCTGAGCTCGACCCGCTCGAGGTCCTCGCGTGCCGAGCTCCGCGCCTGGCCGACGTCGTCGAGGCTCACTCCCGCCGGCGTGACGTCCGCGCCCGGCGTTCCAGAATGCTTTTAATGCTGCTGGCGATGCGGTGTCCGCCTGGCTCGACACCGCGTCAGCCGTGGTACGTCCCGGGGGGAGTCGCTCGAAACGGCCCTCGCGGGCTGGCGACGCTCTACTCGAGGCACTTCCCTCACGACCCGATCGGCGAGCGCCGGTTCAGAGCTCACCTCACGGCGCTCGAGAATAGTCTGTGTATAAAACGCTCGCCCGGTGACTGGATGCCGACCCTCGACGGCGGTCCGCCCCCGCGCTACGCCGACACGATTCATATTCTCGAGCTCGACGCCGAGGCTCGGTTCTGGGCTGGGCCGGGGGCGAAGATGCTCAGACGGCACCCCGAGGCGAAGCTCTCTCCGACCTGCTGGCGCCGTTTCTTCCGAGACTGGCGCGACGCGGCGACCTACCGGCAGCTCGAACTGTTCCCCGAGATCGATCCTGAGCCCGCTACCGTGGCTGCCCCGCTACCGGCTCGAGAGGCTGCGGCGCTCTTGCGTGAGAGCGTGAAGTCTCAGCACGGGATATTCGATCGCCTGGCTGCCCTCAGGAGCGCCGGCTTGACGCTCCGCGGCCGGCCAGGATTCCTAGTCGCCTCGAACGAGCGTCGCCTCGAGGGCGCTACAGCTCTCCTCGCGATCGCGCTCGAGCGCGGTGATCGAATCAGAAACCGCTCGGGCTGGCTGCTCAGGGCGTTCGACGGGGCTCTCGACGCCGAGCTCGAGGACGCGCGGCGTGACGTCATGCGCTGGGAACCCCCTCGGATCGACTCGAAAAAGGTGAACCGACCTCCCTCAGCTGCTAATTCTGTCCCAATTGGCACTGAGTTAGTAGGTTCCGCGAATGATGCAAGCCACAGCGGAGAGCGCCTCGGACGAGCTGAACGCCGAGGAGTTCGAGAAGGAATTCAACGAGACGATCGAGGTCGAGATCGGCCCCGAGGGAACATCGGTCACGATCGACGACCCGGGGGGACTCGAGGTCCTCGCTCTGATTCTAGTTCTCGCGACGGCGATCGCGGCGCTGCTATTGAAGTCGGGCGCGAGGCTGCCCGGCCGCCGGAAGCGGAAGGGCCGAGGCCCGTGACCACGTGACAGCATGACGGAATGACACGATCCCCCGGAACCTCTCTCAGAAAACCGCTCTGAGGAATAGTTCCGGGGGATCGTGTCATTCCGTCACCGCGTCACGCTCCTCAGCCCGACTCGCGCGCCAGGTTCTCGCGCATAGTCTTCGCGAGATGCTCCTCGACGCCGGCAGCACGCGCCAGGTCGACGGCTTTCTCGTTGTTCCCGGCGAACAGTTCGACGCGACTCCGCTCGAGCAGGGCAGCCTGGAGATCGTCACGAACCTCGACGAGCTCCTCGTCGACTTCGTTGAGACTGCGCTCGCCGAGGCCGGTCCGGATCTCATCGCGCTCGACGAGAAGGTTTTCGAGGATGCGGGAGAGGCCGGCGATTTTGCTGAGTTTGGTCATGTGATCTCTATCGAGAGTCGGGCGCTCAGGTCTGGAGCGAATCGGGTCGGAAGGCTCGAGGGTTCTCGAATTGATCAGGCAGGCAGGATGATCAGCGCGGCGGCGATCGTGACTGCAGTCCCGAGAGCGAAGCCGAGGAGAATTGCGCTTGCGAGTGTTTTGTTCATAGCTCTCTGATCGTCGTTCCGGCGCTCCCAGCTCAAGGAAAAGACCGAAATTCGAGGAGATTGCGGCAGCGGATCTCAATCCGCGCTAGTCTTCCCGCCTGCTCGGGAGTGGTTCTCGAGCTCAACAAACAACCGGGGGACCTGTGAACGAACGCAACCTGAGACCGATACCCGTGCACCGCGAGCCGTACTGTCAGCCGAGGGGGGTGAGCCTGTTCGCGACTTGGGCATTCTGGCTGAGCCTGCTGCTCGTCGCGGTCGTGTTCTTGTGCTGCGCCTCTTACGCGTCCGAGCCTCAGCTGAGCGGCGAACTCTGGGCTCGAGTCGAGACGACGGCGCCGGCAGTCCGCCGGCCGTATCTCTTGCGCGCGACAATCCCGACCGGGGGCGAGGCTGTTCCGGTGCTCAAGATCGGCGAGCACCGATGCCAAACGACGCCAGTCGTCAGGCGAGAAGGCGTCGACGTCGTCGAGCTCGTCTGCCCGGTGACCGGGCCGGGGCCGTTCGAGGTCAAGCGAGCCGACCGCGGATTCATCGGCCGACTCCCCCGAGCGTCGAAACGAATCCCGAGCCGCTTCGATCTCATCATGAAACGCGAGGGGCTGCGCGACCTGCATGCTGAGATGAGATGGACCGAGGGCCTGCAGGCTGGCCGCTGGCAGATCATTCGCCGGCATTGGGGAACCTTCAACGACGCCGAGGGGCTCGAGCTCGGCGTTCGAGTGTTCGAGACCCGGCGGTCGACGAGTTCAGTCGTTGAGCTGACGGTCGAGATCACGAACACGGTCGTCGACCCCGGATCACCGGCATTCTCGGGCCCGGTCTATTTCGACTCGATCGATCTCGTGCCGCGCCGCGGCGTCGGCGTCCTGGCCGCGGTCCAGCGCTCATCGATGAAGCGCAAGCGGGACGGGACCCGGATCACTCTCGTCGACGAGCTCGAGGGCGGCGGCCTTCACGTTCTGCCCGCGCAGTACTCGTTTCACCGCCGGCTGGCGCTCTATCCCCTCGACCCCGGCTCGAGCATTCGAGAGGCTCGTTCCATTCTCGACTGCGAGGGGCAAGGCTGGAGCACCGCGGGACACGCGTTCACGATCACCGGCGGCTGGGGTCCCCACGGGCTCAGGCAGATCGGGGAAATCCCGGATTCGTTTCAACAGGGCGGCAGAAAGGGAATCGTCGCCTGGCTGGCTCGAACTGAGGGAGGGGTGCGCGGGCTGACGCTGGCGCTCGAGACTGGAAAGAACGCCGGCGGCAAGTGGGGCGCTCACCATGACGCGATGGGCTGGGCTCAGCCGCTCGGGCACCGGCTCGGCTGGGCTCACGGCGGCGAGGGGATCGAGTTCACCTGGAGCGTGGTCACGAGATCGCCAGAGTTCAGGCTCGCCCGGCTGCAGGCCGAAATGAGGGCCGAGCGCCAAGACGTTCACGCCTCTCACCCGAGAGACGGACACCCAATCACCCCGCACGAGTGGGCCAACTCGACCGGCACTCAGCCGTTCAGAGTGATCGCCGGCAGCGATCGCGCGTTCGGCGTGCCTTACTTCAAGAACGTCAGCGGGTCGGCCTGGAACAAGGGCAGCTCACCGTACGCCGGCGCACTCGCGAAGATCACTCACCACGACGATCAGCATTTCATTCGCGCGGCGAAGGAACCCGCCCGACTCGTCTGGCTCATGGCGGACCCGTGGGCCCGCGAGCGAGCGGTCTCGAATGCCTGCTATCTCTGGAGCACGATTCCCGACCTCGAGGTCAAGGGCGGCGAGGGGCTGCTCGATAAGCTCGAGCGCAACCGAGCTCAGCCTCACCGACGCGGGGAACTCTCGAGGGGCGCCGGCTGGACCCTGTACACCGCGGCGATCGCTTGGCTCGTCGGCAACGATGAATATCGAAACGCTTCCGGTGCATGGAATCAGGGGCTCGGGGAATGGGCTCAGCTGACAACGCTCCCGAACGGCGTCTCGATGAGGCGCAACGAGCATAATCAGAACTGGAGCTCGGAGCCGTGGCAGGACCGGCCCGGGAAACAAACGCTCGACCACGATCACGACGCGCTGCAGGCGATCGAGGAGAGGATCGCCAAGAACGGGACGTTCGTTCTCGCGGTCTCCGGTGCCGTCGACGACGCGACCGCCGGCGAGCTGCTCGCGGACGTTGTCGCCTCGGCTGATTTCATGGCGCGCGAGCTCGTCGTGAATCAGTGGGGCAAGAAAGGCAGCCCGTCGTTCGTGTCGGTTGCGAAGCACGCGAAGCCGGTAAATCACGAGAAGGCGCTCAGCTGGTACGGCGGCCCCGAGGTAGTCAATGCAATCTCGGCCGTCGGCCTGGCGTTCGAGCTCACCGGCGAGCAGAGGTTCCGCGAGCAGCTGTTCGATCTCTGGGGACTCGAGGGAGCAAAGCGGACCGACGCCGATCTCGAGCGCAAACTCTGGCAGCAGGAAGCCGAGCACTCGAAGCACTCGCCCGGCTGGAGCGTTCACGCGTCGTTCATTCTTGCGGGGCTCGAGCGATGACGCGCCTCTCAATGGTCGAGTGTTATGAGACGTACCGCGCCGAGGTCATGCCGCCCGAAGCGGGTCCCGAGCAGGTCACCGAATGCCGGCGAGCGTTCATGGCTGGAGCACTGGCCGCGAGCTCGGCGGCTGCGATGGCCGGCCAAGTCGATCGAAACGAATCGATCGTCGAGGTCGGCCGCTGCCTCGAGGACTGCAAGCTATACGCTGCAATGGAGCGCGAGGGCGTGGTTCAGGGGGATCCGTCCGAGCCCGGCTCGGCTATTATCCCTCAGGGGCCCGTCACCCCGATCGAGGGAGTTCGAACCAAGTTCCGAACGAGCGGTGATTTCTGCACGGCTGCGCTCTACCTCGACGGCATTCTCGAGGTCGATATAGGGCGACTGAATCGAACAGTCCTCGAAGGTCCGGACGACGAACATTTCCTGAGCTGGCGAGAGCTGATCTCGAAAATCGTGAACCGGAAGATCGGGCAGATCCTCGGGCACGAGGGCAAGGTTCGGGGAGTGCCTGAGCCACCGGACTACAGCGGCGAGGTCACCGAATGACGAAATGCCATCTCCCCGAGTGCGACTCAGACGCTCACCACCTGCACGACTCGTTCGACGAGCGGCTACCGATCTGCCCTCCCTGTCTTCGAAAGAAGCTCGCCGGCCGGGACCCGCTCGACCTCAACGTCGAGGCGATCGTCGACGAGCCGGTTCGAATGGGCGAGCCAGCCGAGGACCCTGAGACCGCGGCGCGAGCTGAGTTCGATCGGACCTATCGTCCGCGCGAGAGATTCGAGCAGGGCGGCAAGCTCTACCGCTGCTACACGCACAACCCCGACGACGACAAGCCAGGCCAGCGGCCCCCGGGCGTGACGTATGTCGTCGCCGATAGTTACGACGAGGCCGCTGCGGCGTCCGAGGCATTGGAAGGGCGCGACAACTGGCCGCTCAGAATCGACGAAATCGCGTGGTGCGGGATCTGTCTCTCGACGCCGGCGTTTCGCGCGCACGAGCTCGAGCAGGATCGCCTCGACCGCGAGCACGCGATCGCGCTCGAGGCAGAGTACGCACCGCAAAACGAGCCTCGCCTCGACATAGCGGTCGAGGCTGTCATGAAAGGCTGGGACCCGTGTCATGAGTGCGGGAGCGCCGTCAGCGTTCTGCACCGCGAGGGCTGTTCGAAGGCTGGCTCAGCGATGGAGGCGCCCGACTCTTGAACGAGCGAATCCATTTCACGGACCACCCGAAACAGACCGGCGCGTTCTATATCCATTACGGCGCCTGCACGCTGCAGGACGTTCACGCGAAAGCCCGGATCGTCGGCGAGCTGTTCCCATACGTCGACCCAAAGAACGGCGATCGCGTCATGTGGCGCGCCCGGCTGCAGCTGAACAACGGCTGGCAGGTTGCCGGCAATCTGTTCGCGATCAAACCGCCGGCCGCGCGCGAACTCCTGCAGATCGAGCAGCTCATGAAGTCGGGCGGGTTCATCTCATGAGCGGCCGGATCACGTTCAACGGCCGCGACGTCGGGAGTTTCGTCGGGAAAATCGAGCTAGTGAACAACGAGGTCGACGTCGGTTCTGATCTCCCTCTCGGGTTCGATCTCTCGCGCAAGGTCTCAGCGTTTCCGACACCGCTCGAGGGGACTTACAGTCTCGAGCTCTACCCGCATGAGATCGAATGGACCGCCTCAGGAATCGTATTCCTGATCTGGCTGCAGTGTCTCGGCGCGCGGGGCGAGTTCCGCGCGTTCCTACCGAACAGGCTGCTCGCCGAGGCGTGGATTTTTCGACGTCGGCCTCTCAAAATGCCCCGGCTCGATTCCTCCTGCGAGCCTGTTGCATGAACGCTCAAGAGATGCAGCCGGCCGATCACGGTCAGGGCTGCCCGCTCCGCGGTGTCGCCGGCGTTTTCTACTTCCGCCGGCCCGAGTGCACCTGCTCGATCGTCGACGGCGAGCCGATTGACCTCGAGCCTGAGGTCGTGCACCCGCGCCGAATGACGATCACGATCCCGCTCGACCTCCCGCTCAAGGGCACAATTCCGAAAGGAACGCCGGTCATGCTCAGGCACGAGGCGCGAGCCGATCACGAATTCATGATTCACAGCCCGTTTCGGCGCGGCGTTTTCTCACTGCGAACGAAGGGGATAAATTGAAGGCTCTGACACTCTGGCAGCCGTGGGCCGGCGCCATGGCCGAGGGATTGAAGACGATCGAAACGCGCAGCTGGCGGACGAGCTACCGCGGCGAGCTCGCGATTCACGCGTCGAAGCGGGTTCAGGCGACACTCGAGGTCCAGACCATTTTTCGGTGGGCGAGCGCCGGCGTCAAAATGCCCGAGCTCTCGTGCGTTCACCGCGGCGAGGTTCTCGCCGTCGTGCAGCTCGTCGACTGTATCCCGGTCGAGGAAGCGGTCGAGCTGTTCCCCGATCAGGTTCAGTTCGGCGACTTCTCGCCGGGCCGCTTCGCCTGGATCACGAAGAGACCTCGACGCCTCGGCGCCGGCGTCGTGTTCACGGGCCAGCAAGGCCTATGGGAAGTTCCGAACGAGCTCGAGCTCCAGCTGATCGGGGAAGCGTGAGGGGCGACGAGCTCAACGAGCAGCGCCCGAGCGCAAAAATAGACGTCGGACCCTGGCCGCCGACGAACCCGATGAAAGCTCATTACGTCGTGACGCTCTGGCTGCTCCGAAACTCCGAATCGGGAAGCGATCCGGAAGACGTCTCCGAGCTGCTCGAGATCCTCGGGTTCGAACCTGACGCTATGATCGATCCCGCCGACCTGGAACGCTGACCTGCAGCCCTCTACGCTCGCGGGATCATGAAGTCGATCCCCGCTCTGCTGGCTGTTCTTGCGATCGCGCCCGGTTGCGCGTCCTATTTCGAACTGAGCGCCGGCGGCTCGACGGGTCAAGGCGAGATCATTCGCGGCGGCGGGAACAAGATCGCCTCGAGCGACGGCTCGTCGCTGTTCGGATGGTTCACACTCGGCTGGCTGCTCGACAAGCCGGTCGTTCGTGACTATCTCGAGCGCGAGCGCCGGCAGCAACTCGTAGACGAGGCGCTCTCGGCTGCCTACGTCGACGAGGCGGTCGACACGGCCGTCGACACTAAGCTCGGCGACGTTCTCGCCGGCGCCGCGGCTGACGTTCAAGACAACCCCGAGGCGTACGGGCCCGAGGTTCCGCCCGAGTGGTTCCTGACCTGGCTCAGAGTCACTGCCGAGAACGCGAAGCCGGTGCTAGTCGAGAAACCTCCCGAGCCTGATCCCGGGATCGATTGGGGTGGGGTCGCCGGCGACGTTGCGATCGGAATCGTGACGCTGATTTCACTGATCAAGGGCGGGCCACCGCTTGCGGGCGCGGCGCGTCAGGGCATGACGTACGTCGTGCACCGTGCACGAGGGCGGCGAGAAGAGGATCTCGAACCGCCTGATCTCGAAAGTTCCTGAAAAAACAGCGAATCGGGAACACGGATCCCGGGAGAGGAGTAGGTTTTTCATGACGTCGCGGGGCTCAATCCGAGCGCCGGCGTCGATGGGAGACTCTGCCGATGAACTCAACCCTCAAGACTTTCGCGCGCCCGTTCGCCGTCGGGATCCTCGGCGGATTCATGTTCGCCGGCGCCATCGCGCTTTGGGCTCCCGGCGTGCAGCGCAAGCCAATCAGCTCACCGGGTTCGGTCACACTCGAGGCGCAACGCGCGCGAGCTGCTCTGACTGATCCCGGTCCCTCTCAGGCTCGAGGCTCCGAAGGCGGCGGGTTTCTTGAAAACATGCCCCGCATTCTGAGGAACCTCGAGCCTGTTCCCCCGCCGGTGCCTGACGATCGGGTTCTACAGCTGGAGCTGTTCGGCGGTGTCGGCGTACCGGAGCACCTGAAACCGACCGAGCTGAATTTTGCGACTCAGTACTCGAAGGCGTTCACTCAGCTCGACGACTTCCCGGCCTCGAGGCTGGTCGACTGCGCGATTCCCCCTGAGCTAGTGAATGACCCGGCGGTCGCCGCGCTGGCGATCGCCGGCCTCGAGGGGCTCAACGTCGGCGACGTCGTTCCGGTCGTGAGCGCGGTCGAGCTCTCGGACCTGTATCGCCGCGACGTCGGCGTTCGCCAGGACTTCCGATCGCTGCAGGAAACGCGCACTGCTGAGATTGCGATTTTCGCGCTCCAGGCTGCGACGCCTGACGAGGTCGAGGCGCTGCGCTCGTATCTCGAGCCGATTGACCCTGCGCTCGCTGCAGCCTTCCCTCACTCCGCGAGCAATGCGCTCGCGATGCTCAAGTCACGCCGGCTCGAACTAGGTCGATCGATCTGGAACAAGGCCGACGCGTATTTCCCCGGGTCGTCGCTCGAGCTCCGGTTCGCGCTTCGCTCGGATCTCCGCTGACAAGATGAGAGGATTCTGAGAATGATTTCAATCCGAACCGCGGCCGGCGCGCTGGCGCTAGTCGCCGCGCTCACCGTCCCGCTCCTAGCTGACTCGAGCGGGAGCTACGAGAACAATCAGGGCACGCAAACCGTCGATATGCAGGTCCACGGGGGCGGCATTCACGGCGACTACAAACAGACCTATACCGACAAGAACGGCTCAGGCACGACCACGGCGACACCCGATCCGGGCGGCGGTGCTGGCGACGTCCTCGAAGGCGGGAACGTGTTCATCGCTGAGCGTGACAAGGAGACCGGGAAGGTGATCGGCGGCACGACCTACCGAACGCGGAACGGCAACGTCGAGTACAAGAAATACAAGCAGACCACCTGGCGCCGCATGTACAAGCAGAAGGACGACGAGGTCGATCGAGCCAAGCACGCGCACGGTCAGGGCTCCCCGTTCCTCGCGTTCAGCGTGTGGGGCGACGACACGATCGGCGCGCTGCCTGACGGCGACGACGTCGTCGGCGCCGGCGGCTGAAACTGAATCAGCGCGGGCCGTTCCTGAAAAGAAGAGATCGAACCTCGGCCCGCGCTGCACTCTCGAGGGGTTCGATCTCGGTCATGATTGCGCACCGGTCCCGCTCCTGAGGCCGGTGCGCTTTTTTGGGTCATGAGTCGATTCGGGAAGCACCGAAACGCCGTCAAGCTGCCCCGCGCATTGGGCCGAATTCTCTCCTGCACGCGCAACCCGTTTCCTCAGGAGGGAAATCAAATGTCGAACACTGTCACCGCCGAGCTCACCGCCTCAAGCCTCTCATTCGCCGATCACGTTCGCAGCCTGGCCGCTCACGCGATGGCGATCGCCACAATGGTCGAGCTCGCTGATCCGGGCATTCTGAGCGGCCTCGAGGTTAGTCCCTGTCAGATGCTCCGCGCTCAGCTGCTCGCACGAGCCGAGGCGGCCTAGACTGGATCTCGGCCCCTTGCGCCTGCACACTCGAGGGATGGCAGACCCCAAAACCCCCGAGGCGTCGGACGGAACCGCTGCAGCTGCAGCTGGACCGAGCCCGACGATCGCCGACCCCGTGATCAAAAAAGGATCTGAGGGCCGATACCACTATCTCCAGAACGGACCGAGGCGCTGCAACTGCGAGGCGATCGTCACCGGGATCAACAAGCCGAAAGGCGGTCCCGTGACGTACGAGCTGCAAGCGATGATCGGGGGCAAGGCTCGCCCGGTGAGCGGCGTCCCAGCTTACGACGAGACGCAACCGAACCGCGCCGGCTTCCAGCTGCGCGAACTGGTCGTCGAGGAAAGCCCCGCCGAGTAGAACTCCGCACGAGTGCAAGGGCCGAGCTCACGCGGCTCGGTCGTTGTTGCCCGGGGGGCGGGGGTTCTGCTCCCGCTCCCTTTCAGTTTCAAAGGCTCCTCGATGGCTCGCGACTTCAAGGTCAACGTCAAGACGAACGCGCGCGAGCTCAAACGAGAGTTCGGGCGCCTGGCGAAGTCTCAGCTGCCGTTCGCGATCGCGGCCGGCCTGACTGACACCGCGAAGGAAGCTCGAGAGAAGGTCCGAAAGGACCTTCCGAACCGGTTCACAGTTCGCTCGCGGCGAGTGTTGTCGACCGTCGTGTTCGAGCCGGCTTCGAAACGTGACTTTCCCCGCTCAAAGGCGATCGTCGGCATTCGAGATAAGTTCATCGCGCGCCATGAGAAAGGCGGCCGAGTCAGGACCGAGACCGGAGCTCGCTTCGCGATCCCGTTCCGGTTCGTGAAGCGAACCGCGACGGGCAGAATCCCGGCCCGATTCAAGCCTCGCAAGATCCGTTCGAAGCCGAACACGATCACGACCGAGGACGAGATCCAACGCAAGGGCACAAAGCGCACTCGAGGAGTGCGGCGGATTCACTTCCTGAGGCAGTCGATCAACCTGAGGCCCAAACTGGGATTCCTATCGACGGTGTCGATCCTGGCGCGCCATCGCTTCAAACCGAACATGGAAACGCGGCTCAGGAAGGCGATCAAGGACACCGAACTCAGGGCAGCTCGCCGAGCGCGATAAATCGGCAGATTCGGCCTTGCGGTTTCGCGCATTCCCTGGGAAAACAGCTGATCGGGCCCGCGTCGCATAGGAGACCGGTCTCGAACTCTCTTTCAGAGGGGCCCGGCGGATCGCTGCTAGAGAGAAGCGGACGAGGCGTCGGGTCTCTCGCTTCCAACGCTGCAGGAGCTCCCGAATGAACATACCCCTCACGCTGCCGGTCGCGGCCGTCAACGGCATCGAGATCGTCGCGGTCGTCGTCGCGCTCGGAATCGTGGTCCTGGTTCTGCAGAGCAGGCGACGCAAGCCGGCCTCACGCCTAGACCCGTGGTGGCTTCGCGAAATGTCACCCGTCGAGCGGCCGGCCTCAGGAATCGACCCGATCCTCACCGACGCCGAGCTCGTGGCGATCGCCGGCGGCAATGTCTTCACCTGGCGCTGCGATATCTGCAAAGAGCGCCGACCCGACGCGCTGATCGTCGTGCATTCAATCGATATCTCGACCCTGCACGGATCGCCCCCGGGATCGACGCTTGCGAACGTCAAGGTCTGCAAAGACCGCCCGGAATGCTTCGATCACCGGAAGGCCGTCGAGTTCGCGAAACACGCTTTCAGCCCCGAGGCGAGATCATGAGCTCGCCCGAATTCAATTTCGACGAGGAGCTCGCAGCGATCGCCCTCGAGGCGAAGGACCTGCAGCGCCTCGCGCGCCTGGCCGGCGAGATCGTCGCGACGCTTTCGATCAAGAGGAACGAGAGCTCGATTCCTAGCGTGCTGCGCCCGATCATCGACAATTGGCGCGACCGAATGGGCCTCGGCCCCGCGGGATGGCCTATCGGGAAGAACGGCCCTCACGCGTTCGTTCTCGAGGAGTGCGATCGGCAGCTCGTCGTTCTGGGCCTGGCCGTGCTCTCGATCGAGAGCCCCGGGTTCGTTGAAGCCTGCAGGAAGGCGGCCGAGTCGTTCAGCGCCGAGACGATGTTCGACGAGTTCAGGAAGCACCGCGGCGGCGGTGAGGACGGTTCGAAATGAGTCGCCTCGAATATCGACCCAAGCCCGGCGCGCTCCCGGGCGGGCTTCCGTTGCTCTGCGATTTCGTCGATCCTGAAACGGGGAAGACGTTCAGGGAAAAGAACAACGAGCTCACGCACGAGATATCGATCGGGACGCTGGTCGATGTGATCCCGTGGGAAGGCGCCAAAACCGCTCTCGCCGGAATCCGCCTCAGGGTCACCGGGCACGCTCGCGACTGCGACGGAACCCCCCTGTATTCGCTCGGGGTCGATTCGGAGCTCTTGCGCGGTTACACCGAGGACGCGCTGAGGGTCGTCAAATGAGCCGTCGCTGCGAGGATTGCGATCTCATGGAGACCTATCTCGAGGAGGCCGCGCTCAAGTGCGGTCTCGCGATCGCCGTTCTGAGGGAGGCGATCGCCGAGCTCTACCCGAACGCGCTTTCAGACGGGCGCCTCTCTTGCGCTGAGTGTGCCTACCGATGAGCCCGATCGAGCTGCAGCTGAGCGGGATGCGCTGCGAGAAGCGCCTGCAACCGATCGAGGGATCGATCCGCGGGCCTTGTCGCGACTGCCGAAAAGCGGTCTGGATCACCCCCGCTGCGCTCGAGGTCGCGGTCGGCTCGGGCATGCCGTACGTCGTGCGGTGCCATGACTGCGCGAACCCGAACCTCGGCAAGACTCATACACTGCTACCTCAGACACCCTCGCAGCGGGCCGAGCTGGCTCGGCACCGAGGCAAGCACGGACACCCTAACTAGGAGACAGATCATGAGCAGACGCGCGCCTTTGTTCTTCCGCAGTGCTGCGCAGTGGCTATTCGACGACCGTCAGAGAACCGAGCGCGCACTGCTCGGGCGCATACGTGAGCTCACTGAGGAACTCAAGGTCGCGAAAAAAGGGGGGGAACCTGGAGCGCTCGAGCGCCTGAAAGGGCGGGAACCTCTCGACCTGGATCACCTCAGCGCACTCGATCGAGCCTTCGTCGAGGGGGAACTCGACAAGGTCGAGACCGATTGCACAGCACTGATCAAACTATGCGAGGAGCTGTTCACGTTCATCGCTGAGAGGCAGGCACGCAAGCCAGCGAGACCGGTCATTCCTGCGCCCCAAAGCGAGACCGAGTAGGAAAAAATGGACCTCTCTTCCCAGAAAGACGCACAATCACAGCCGATCCGGAAAGGATTTCGGGTCCTTCTCAGTATGGTGCAGTGCGGGTGACGCGAACAGG
>JAJFFU010000151.1 GCA_021776465.1 Parvularculaceae bacterium | reverse complement strand
GCGGTCAGCATTCCTTCAACATGCGAGATGATCTGTCGTTGCTTGGAGACGATTTCCGATTTGCCTTCTCGCGGCAATGAATCAAGTTCGTACAACAACACTTTTTGCTTATCGGCCGCGCCGACATAATGCTGCAATAACGCTTTTGTCAGATTGCGGAACGATCGTTCTGGCGTCGCATCATTCATGTCGACGGCTTTAACCGCTTCCAGCAGTTCGCCGATATGTTCGTTCATGACATCGAAGAGGATTGCTTCCTTCGATGCGTAATAATGATAGATCAGTGATTTAGAGACCTTACAGCGCTCTGCAATGTCGGAGATTGACGCCGATGCAAAGCCGCGGCGTGCGAACAGGCGCGCTGCGTGTAGCGTGATCGCGTCACGCTTTGCGTCGTAGTCGGCTGCTTGCGTTCGCGCCATTGAATGCTCCCAACGTTACGTGGACTATTCGGTGATTGCGTTCATTGTCAGCAATTCATACGTGGCTGCGATTTCGTCATCCTGGTTCGTTACGCGCACATCCCATCTGACTTCACCATATTCGTCATTGCGTATCTTTTTCGACTTCGCTGTTAGTCGCACCTTGATTGAATCTCCCGGCGACACTGGTTTCAAGAAACGTAGTTCGTCGAGCCCGTAATTTGCGAGCACTGGTCCCGGCGCGGGATCGACGAACAGACCGGCCGCGAACGACAAGATCAGATATCCATGAGCGACGCGGCCTGGGAAGAACGGGTTTGCCGCTGCCGCGTCTTCGTCCATATGCGCGTAAAAATTATCACCAGTGAATTCTGCAAAATGTTCGATGTCCTGAAGCGAAATCTGGCGCGGCGCTGTTTCGATTGTTTTTCCGATTTCAAGTTCGTTGAAAGAGTAACGGAATGGATGCGGCATAGCGGCTTCGACCGGCGCGCCGTTCTGCCAGACGCCGGTGACGCCGGCGAGGATTTCGGGCGAACCCTGAACGGCCGTGCGTTGCATATAATGCTTTACGCCGCGCACGCCGCCCAATTCTTCGCCGCCGCCAGCCCGGCCGGGGCCGCCATGAACGAGAACGGGAAGGGGACTGCCATGCCCGGTCGATTCCTTGGCGCTGTCGCGATCGATGATCGCGATCCGCCCGTGATAGGCGCCGGTGTTGCGCACAACTTCACGCGCGACCTGCGCATCATGCGTAAAGAGCGACATGACCAGCGAGCCCCCCCCACGATTGCAAAGATCAATGGCGTCCTCAAAATTCTTGTATGGCATCAACGTTGAAACCGGACCAAAAGCTTCAACTTCGTGAACGAACTTTGCAGACCATGGGTCATCGCAGCGGAGGAGTACTGGCGACAGGAATGCGCCGGCTTGCGCATCATCGCCAAGAATTTCCGCCGCTTCGGGATCGCCGAACACGACCTTTGCTTCGCTGGAAAGCATCGCAACTTTCTCGCGCACATCCGCACGCTGAGACTGAGAGACGACAGCGCCCATGCGAACATCATCGAGCGCCGGGTCGCCTATGGTCGTTTTCGCAAGCCGTGCGGCAAGCGCGTTCTGGGCGGCGTCCAGCATCGCAGCAGGAACCATGGCCCGGCGGATGGCCGTGCATTTTTGCCCTGCTTTTACCGTCATTTCATTGGCGACTTCTTTGACGAAGAGCGCAAATTCCGGCGAGTCTTCGGTTGCATCGGGGCCGAGCATTGATGCGTTGAGCGAGTCCTGTTCGGCGACGAAGCGTACAGATTCGCGAATGATCGTTGGGTGCGCTTTTAATTTTGATGCGGTCTGCGCGGATCCCGTGAAGGAGACAACGTCTTGTCCGCCGAGATGGTCAAGCAAGTCACCTGTCGAGCCGACGATGAGTTGCACGGCGCCGTCGGGCAGGAGGCCGGTTTCGATCATGATGCGGAACGCCGCTTCAGTAAGGTACGAAGTCGCCGTCGCCGGTTTCACGATGGCGGGCAGCCCTGCGATCAGTGTTGGCGCCAGTTTTTCCATCATTCCCCAGACGGGAAAATTAAACGCGTTGATGTGAACGGCAACGCCGCGCAGCGATGTGTAAACGTGTTGCGCCATGAACGTGCCGGTCTTGGAGATTTGTTCCAGCGCGCCGTCGAGAATAATCGTGTCGTTGGGCAATTCGCGTTTTGATTTCGATGCGATGGAAAGGAATGTGCCCGCGCCGCCTTCGATATCAATCCAGCCGTCGCGGCGCGTGGCGCCGGAGTGGCCGTTGAGCGCGTAAAGTTCTTCTTTTCGCTCCATGATGGCGAGGCCGAGCGCCTTCACCATCGTGGCGCGCTCGGGAAATGTCATCTTGTGCAAGGCCGGCCCGCCAACAGTGCGGGCGTGTTCGGTCATGGCTTTGAAATCGAGACTGCCCGATGATGTTTTGGCGACAATGCCGTTAGTGACAGCGGAAGGAATTTCCGCAAGGGCGCCGTCGCCCTTTATCCATTTGTCGAGCGCGTAGTTTTCGAGTTGGCGAGCGGTCATTATGTTCTCCTGCGCAGTACGGTATGAATTTCGGAAGCGATTTGTGTCAACGCCCGGTAAAATTCGGTTTTCGCTTGTTCATGAAGGCATCGACGCCTTCCTTGTAATCGTCGCTTGTCCCGAGTGCGCGCATCTGGTCGCGTTCGAGGTCGAGCTGTTCGTCAAGTGGGCGCGTAAACGCGGAGCGGATCAGTTTTTTTGTTTCCGCAAGGCCGCGTGTCGGCGCCGCGGCGAATTTTGCGACGAGCGCATTCGTTTCATTAGCGAGTTGGTCGTCATCGACGCATTTCCAGATGAGGCCCCAGTCAGCCGCCTGTTCTGCTTTTACGGGATCGCCCGTGAGCGCCATGCCGAGGGCGCGTGCTTGACCAACAAGTCGGGGCATCGCCCACGACCCGCCTGAGTCCGGGACCAGACCGATATTGGCAAATGACATGATAAACTTTGCCGACGCCGCCGCGATGACGATATCGCAGGCGAATGCGATCGACGCGCCGGCGCCAGCGGCGACGCCGTTGACGGCGCAAACAACCGGGATCGGCAGTGATGTCAGGGTGCGGATCAAAGGATTGTACCGTTTTTCAACGGACTCGCCGAGATCAACGGTGTCACTGCCGGGTGCAACGGCCCGGTCGGACAGATCTTGACCGGCGCAAAATCCGCGCCCGGCGCCGGTAATGAGGAGGGTGCGAACCGTTTTGTCGGCTTCAACTTTATTGAGCGCGTCACGCACCTCTTCGTGCATTTCGACTGTGAAGCTGTTGAGCCTGTCGGGACGGTTCAGCGTCAGGCGCGCCGCGCCATCGGCAATGTCGAATTGAATTGTGTTATATGTCATGAGGTTGGCGCGTCTTCCGGGTTGGTGTTTTTAAAAAAGATTGAACACAGCGAACCGTTCATATAATTGAATGGCCGGTCGGTCAATTCTGTGGCGATGGTAAGGACAGCTATGTCAGACGAACTGGCGGAGAAAATTGCCAAAAGGATGCACGCCGATGAACGGACGTCGGCGGCTTGGGGATTGGAATTTGTGGACGCCGGCGAGGGCTGGGCGCGTGCGTCAATGAAAATTCGCGACGACATGCTGAACGGCCATGGCGTTGCCCATGGCGGCATGATTTTCGCGCTGGCGGACACCGCATTCGCCTGGGCGTGCAATGGGCGCAATGTTGTGACGTTTGCTCAAAATGCGACGATATCGTTCCTGTCGAAAGCGGAGCCCGGCGAAACCCTTGTCGCTGAGGCGCGCGAAGCCGGCGTCGCTGGGCGCAGCGGCGTTTATGAGGTTCGTGTAACGGCTGATGACGGGCGCATCGTTGCGGTGTTTCAGGGATTGAGCCGCACGGGCGGCGGCAAAGTGATTGAAGAAGAGGAATAGCGAATGACTGACGCGTTTATCTGCGATGCGGTGCGCACGCCGATCGGCCGATATGGCGGCGCACTTTCGTCGGTGCGTGCGGACGATCTTGCCGCCGTGCCGTTGCGCGCCTTGAAAGAACGCAATGCGGGCGTTGCCTGGGAGGCGGTCGAGGACGTGATATTCGGTTGCGCCAACCAGGCCGGCGAGGACAATCGTAATGTGGCGCGCATGGCGTCGTTGCTGGCGGGGCTTGGCGAGGGAACGCCGGGCACGACTGTCAACCGACTTTGCGGTTCGGGCATGGACGCGGTCACCATGGCGGCGCGTGCGATCAAAGCGGGCGAGGCGAACCTGATGATCGCCGGCGGTGTCGAATCCATGTCGCGGGCGCCCTTCGTCATGGGCAAGGCGGAAACGGCGTTTTCGCGCAACGCAGAAGTTTTTGACACGACCATCGGCTGGCGTTTCGTAAACCCAATCTTGAAAGCGCAATACGGGATCGATTCCATGCCGGAAACCGCCGAAAACGTCGCTGAGGATTTCGCGGTTTCGCGTGTCGATCAGGACGCCTTCGCTTTCCGTTCGCAACAGCGCGCTGCGCTCGCGCAAAAGAATGGCCGATTGGCGGCGGAAATCACGCCGGTGACGATCCCGCAACGCAAGGGCGATCCGATATTCGTCGAAACGGATGAACATCCCCGCGAAACCACGCTGGAAAAACTCGGGAGCCTGAAACCCTTCGTTAAAAAGGACGGCGTCATC
>JAJFFU010000016.1 GCA_021776465.1 Parvularculaceae bacterium | reverse complement strand
GTCGGCGTCTTTGTCGGCCTTCAGGTTTCAAACTGGAATGAGGGGCGAAGCGAGCGCGCCGCAGAAACCAAATACCTGGCGTCCCTCGAACAGGATATGAAAGAGTCGATCGCAGAGATTGACGACGTCGTCCGCCAGCTTCGGGCGCACGATGAAGCCCGCCAGCAGCTTTTCGCTTATAGTTTGGGGGAAAATCACGAACTTGAGCCAGCGGATTTGTCACGTTTGATTCATGGCGGCATTTGGTCTTTCGCGTCGTTAGAACTTCGGGTGACCACATTTGATACGCTGCGCAGTTCAGGTCGGCTAGGCGTGTTGGCCGACGACGAACTGGTGACCGCCCTACAAGATCTTGCAGCGTTGATCGATGAAGCTGAGTTTGAAGAGGAACTTGAGATACACGCGCTTGAGCGTTTCACCGACCCTTTCCTCTATGAGAACGTGGATATGGCGGCGGTGTTAACGGCGCCAAGTTTGGCGACTGGCAAAGTTTATGTGCCATGGCTTGACGCAGAAACGACATTGATGGCGACGCCAACAGGTTTAAACACACAACAATTTCGTAATGGAATCATTTTTCGTTCGGGCTCCTCGAATGAACGCATCGATTCACTCCAGCTTATTCGTGAGAAGTGTACTGAAATTGGTAAGCGTATCGACGCCCGCCTAATAGCGTTGGGAGTTCAATAATGCTCCTCCGCCGTATTACCGAACACGTAAAGGCCCAAAACTGGACCGCCGTTGCGCTCGACTTCCTCATCGTCGTTGTGGGCGTGTTCATCGGCATTCAGGTCGCCAACTGGAATGAACGCCTCGCCGAGCGGGATACGGAAGCGCGCCTTTTAACCTATTTGGCTGAGGACCTGCGCGCCGACATGGCCGCGATCGAACGCGCCAGCATATCCGCAGAGTGGCGCATATCAGCGCTTGATCACGTATTGCGGGAAGCCTCCGGGACCGCACTGCCGACGGCGTTGTTCACTGAAACCGGCGCCGTTTCAGTGCTGGAGATTGCACCCTTCGACATGAACCCTCCCTATGCGATCAACAAGGCCATGACGCTGACCCGCCTTCTGGACGGGAACCGCACGGCGTATGAGGCGATGATCAGCACCAGCGGTATCGAGACCATCACCAACCGGTCGCTCGTTCGCCAGATCCAGCAATATTACGCCAGGATTGACCTGGTGAACAATTTTGAAACGCGGCTTATTTCGACCCGCGAAAAATTGTTGGACGCGCAGATCGCTGCTGGTTTCTCTTTTGAAGACACAACCCCGCCGGCGCGGATCATTGAGCTTCTCCGCACCGACGCCGCCCTGATGGCCGTCACCAAGGATTACTGGTCATTTACCGATGCGCACCGTCATCTGTTGGCTGACGCGGCAACCCGCGCCGACGCACTCCTCGCCGATATAGAAAAGGAGCGAAACTAATGCTCCTCCGCCGCATTACCGAACACGTCAAAGCGCAAAACTGGTTCGCGGTTGGGCTCGACTTCATGATTGTCATTGTCGGTGTCTTTATCGGTATTCAGGTCGCGAACTGGAATGAGACGCGTGGCGACCGTCACCGTGAAGCACAGATATTAAACGAGGTTGCTGCTGACCTTCGAGCTGATATTTATGGCTATGCGAACTCCTTGGACACCACGCTGAACAAAATCGCCGCAGCCACCTATATCGTCGAAAAATCAAAGGATGTCGTCCTCAACGAAGTAGTGGACCTACTCACCATCAATGGATTGGGTTATGAGGATCTGCTTGCAACGAGTCCTCAGTTTCGCGAATCTGGTTTCACTGCACGTGTCGAGGCGATCCGCCACGAACTCTGGACAACTGCTATTTTGGTTTACAATGCGCAGTCCAGCACAACGGCGTTCGATTCCCTCGTTAATTCGGGCGAGCTTGGCGTCATTCAAAACGCCACTTTAGTCAGAGGACTACAAGAATATCGGTTTATCACCGCAGCCCTTGAAAAGGCGCAAGACGTTACCTTTAGGCCAGCGCGGAACACCGCTATTGAAATTGGACACAATTATGGGCTGGCGGCGTTTGGCGGGGTCGACGAAGATGCGCTGTTAGAACTGGTTGCCGCCAATCCTCAATTATCGGCCGTGCTGCAGACACAGCTAGGATGGGCGAAGGGACACTTCATCATTTTAATGAGTGCTAACGAAAGAGCGGTGTCGCTTCTCAGAGAAATCGAGGATGAACTTGGCGCCGAGCTGGACCGCGGCGCGACAGAGCCTGCGCAATGATCTTCCGCCGTATCACCAAACACGTGAATGTGCGGAGCCGGTTTGCAAAAAAAGAGGCTGGCGGTGGTTTGTTGTTTCGCTTCACACATTGTTGGCGCAACTAAAATAGGGGACTACTGATGAAGGCTTTATTCGCTGTCGTGGCTGCAACGATTTTCGTTGCGGGCTGCTCACAATCCGCGGACACAAAATCTGATGACGTTCAGTTCGGGACCGACGAAGCGGCGACGATTTTCCCGGCGGATCGGACGCTGCAACGCCCGGAAGACGGCGTAATTCTTGCGGACAATTCTGTGCTCCTCGGTGATCAGCGCCATGGCCTCGTGCGTGTCTTGCCCGATGGATCGTTCCGTCCTTTCGGCGACTTTGCGAGCGCGGGATATGTTTATGAACCGCCGGCGCAGAATGCCGCGCCAAATGGCGTGACCATGGAGCCGGACGGAACGCATTTGCTCGTTGCGGATGTTTTTTCCGGCGCGCTCTATCGCGTCGATATTCTCAACGAGCAGACGGAGAAAATATACCAGCATGATTACGGCGTGAACACCGCGCGGCGCGACAGTTCGGGCGCGATCTGGTTTACGCAGTCTACAGAGAATGCCGGCGCAAATACGGAAGAGCGATTATTCGAAGCCGTCGAGTATCCGACGCCCGACGGTGCGCTCTTTCGGATCGCGCCCCACGACGAAAACGCAAGCCCGCCCGCGCCGGAATTGATGGTATCGGGTCTCAATTTCGCCAATGGTTTTGTCATCGACGAGGAACGCGGCGCCTTATATTTGTCCGAGACCGTAAGCGACCGCGTGCTTGGCTTCATGCTTGACGTTGATGCGGGCGTCCTTTCCGAACGGCGCATTGTCGCCGCCGTCATGACGCCGGACAATATGGAGATGCATGGGTCCGGCGCCTTATGGGTCGCTTCCCCGGCGAGCAACCAGATCGTAGCGGTCGATGTCGCAAGCGGCGACGTCCAGCCGGTGTTTCGCCCGCAAAACCCGCACCGCGACGGTGTTGTCGAAGAATGGCGCCGCCGCGGCGAAGCCGGCGAGGCGCGGCTCGACCTTCTGGGTCCCGACCTGATCGGCTCGATGCCGGGGCTATCAACAGGCATGATTATCGACGAACACAGCGATGTGTTTTACGTGACCGGCCTTGGCGACGCCATTGTCAAAGTCGGCGCTGAATAATGCTTCTCCGCCGCATCACCGAACACGTCAAAGCGCAGAACTGGTTTGCGGTGTTCCTCGATTTCCTCATTGTTGTGGTCGGTGTCTTCATTGGTATTCAGGTTGCGAACTGGAATGACGTGCGTCAGGAACGCCTCAGCGAAGCGCACTACCTTGAGCGCTTCGCCGATGAAATCGAATTGACGATTGCACAAATCCAGGAAGAACGCGCGTTCAGCAAAAGCTCTCTTCGCGTGCTGGAAAATTTTTCAACCCAACTTTATAGCAACTCGGTATCCGACGAAGCGCTCATCTCGGCTACGATAGGTTACACATCGACAGGAGCGTTCTTCGCAAACTTTAGATCCAATCGGACAACGTTCGATGACCTCATCACAACCGGGAACTTCGACATTGTCGAAGATGATGCGATCCGGTCAGGCCTCATTGCGCTACACGCGCGCTATGAAGACGCTCAAAACACTATAGAAAGTAACATAGAGTGGATACAGCAGGGCGAAGCGCGCATCTATTACGATTTCGATGCATTTCGCTTCGATGTGCGCACGCAGACTTTATTTGAGGACGTTACGCCGGAAAATCTCGCCGAAGATATTCGAAAAAATCGAGAACTTTTGAGGCGGCATGCGGCGTTTCATTACTGGCTAAAAGTGCGGTCTATCGAGTTATATGACGAGGTTGAACCACAAGCGCAGGCCGTCCTCGAACTGATTCAGGCAGAAAGAGGAGAGTAAATGATCTTCTGTCGCTTCAGTGAACATTTCAAAGCGCAGTAGAAAATCCAGGCGCAATTCGATCGGCGCGCTATAGATAGTTGGGCGTCAATCGCGTTATAGATTGTATCAACGAAAAGTATCGGGAGGACTTCATGAGGGGTTTGATTTTTGGGGCAGGCTGCGCGCTTTGCGTAGCGGCGACATCTGTCGCGGCGGACAGTGCGGCGGACAGTGCGGACGAGGGCGCGAACGAGCAGTTCCTGCAGTCGGCCGACATATTCAACATTGAATATGCGAGCGACGTTCAGATATCGCCCAATGGCGGCACGGTCGCTTATGCGCGCCGGACGAACGACATCATGGTCGACAAGGCGCGGTCGAATATCTGGCTGGTCAACGCCAATGGCGAGGACCATCGACCGCTGCTTTCCGGGCGCGCCGATTATTCCTTTCCGCGCTGGTCGCCCGACGGTGACCGCATCGCCTATATTTCATCCGTAGAGGGATCGCCGCAACTTTACGTCAAATGGCTGTCATCCGGCGACACGGCGCTCATCACCAATCTCACCGAAGCGCCAAGCGATCTCGCATGGTCGCCAGACGGACGCTCGATCGCCTTCGTGATGGACGAAATGGTGAAGAAAGAGCCATTTGCGAAGCTTCCCAAAAAGCCGGAAGGAGCGGACTGGGCCGAGCCGTTTAATACTATCGAGGAAATGCGCTACCGCTTCGACGGTGAGGGATTTCTCAAACCGGCATATACGCATATTTTTGTCGTTCCGGCTGATGGCGGCGCGGCGCGGCGATTGACCAGCGGTGACTTCAATCATGAAGGACCGCTTTCATGGTCGTCGGATTCCAAATCCATCGTATTTTCCGCGAACCGAAATGAAAACTGGGAGCGTGAGACGGTCGAGTCCGATGTGTTCCGGATCGACCTTGATGGAACGCTGCACCAGATTACATCGAAGGGCGGCGCGGAAAGCGAACCTGTTGTTTCGCCGTCGGGCCGGCAAATTGCTTATGTGGGCGCGGAGAACAAGGGCCTCGCATTTCGCATTTCCCAACTTTATGTGATGAACGCAGACGGCAGCGGCGCCAGATCGTTGACCGAAGGTTTAGACCGGTCGGTCGAAAGCCTTTCCTGGGATGCTGGCGGTCGCGGTGTCTATTACATTTACGATGATCGCGGCGCACGCAAAGTCGGCTATGTTCGGTTAAACGGACAGCGGCGCATCGTCGCCGAAGGTCTCGGCGGTATCGTGACGACGCGGCCCTATGTGAGCGGCGCCTATTCGGTCGCGCGCAATGGCGCAGTGGCCTTCACGAAGGGCGCGTCAGACCGCCCGGCCGATGTGGCCATCACAAGCGGAAGCCGAACGCGGCAATTGACCTCGCTCAATGAAGATGCCCTCGGCGCAAAGAAACTCGGCGATGTTCATGAAGTGATTTATCGATCATCGCTCGATGATGTTGAAATTCAGGGGTGGTATGTAACGCCGCCGGACTTTGATCCCGCGAAAAAATATCCGCTCATTCTCGAAATTCACGGCGGGCCGCATGCAGCTTACGGGCCGGGCTTCTCGTTGGAGATCCAGCGCTTTGCAGCGGAAGGCTACGTTGTCTTTTATGACAACCACCGCGGCAGTTCGTCTTACGGGGAAGCGTTCGGGCTTTTGTTGCAACACAAATACCCAAGCCGGGACGATTTTGCCGATCATATGTCCGGCGTCGATGCGATGATCGCCAAAGGCTTTGTCGATGAAGATCAGCTTTATGTTACCGGCGGTTCGGCCGGCGGCGTATCGACTGCCTACCTTGTTGGACTAACAGATCGCTTTCGCGCCGCCGTTGCGGCCAAGCCGATCATCAACTGGACGAGCAAGGTGCTGACCGGCGATATCTACGTCTATCAGATTGAACACCAGTTTCCCGGCAAACCCTGGGAAGAGTTCCAGCATTACTGGGACCGGTCGCCAATCTCATTGGTCGGTAACGTGACGACGCCGACGATGTTGCTCACCGGCGAGGAAGATTTCCGGACGCCGATTTCAGAGTCGGAACAGTTTTATCAGGCGCTGAAATTGCGTGGCATTGATACGGCGATGGTCCGTGTGCCGGGTTCCGGCCACGGGATTGCAGGCCGTCCGTCACGGCTGATCGGCAAGATCGAGCACATTCTCGGCTGGTTCGAACGGTATAAAGATGACGGCGAACCGTCAGGCGAGAAAGAAAATTGAGCGATCCACGCCAATAAAAAACAAGTGTTTCTGCGCGCCAGCACCGACGATTGGCGTGTATTTGTTGTTTCGGACGCGCGCCGCATGCGGTAATATGCAGAGGGCCAATAGACGAATTCGACCTGGGTTTTAACAGGAGGCGGATTATGTGCAAAGCAGCGAGTGTAGCAGCTATTGTTTCTGTGATGTTTGGCGCCACGGCGAGCGCGCAACAAACCCTTAGCGTGGACGTCCTGGAAAATTACGGAAGTCATGCGTTGCAAAGTAATGCAGCAGGGTGTTTCGATGTGTTGGCGGCCATACGTCTGCATACTGAATTGGAAGGCCGCGCGTTCACCGATCCAACGAAGCAGGCTTTTTCATCCGGAACATGCATTGTCGCTGCGCGGAGCATCGACTTGGCCAACGCGCAGAAGGTCGAAATAGGCGGCGCTGTACTCATACGCGGCGACGTTCCCGATGCAAACGTTACGGTCTATTTTCCGGTAGAATTGCTGAATGTTAACTCCAGCGATACTGCTATGTCATCGCTGACGGCAATCGCCGCCGATTTGCGGCGCCGGGTTGGCGAGATGGAACGATGCTCCCAGGATCGCGATGTGCTTGATGAAAAAATTGTCGACTTTAACGCGCGTGTCGAAGCCGCATTGGCGGAAGTTGCTGATGGCGAATTAGCAACCGGATCCAGGTTGAAGAATAATTCATCGACGACGGTAACGTCGATTGAACTGGCCGACACCGCCGCCGATGCTTTTCGCGAGGAAAGTGTCGAGCTGCAGACGGCATCGGACGCCCATAAGGAGCGCTGCGGTGCGTATGAAGGCGGGATTGTGCTCGATCAGGATTACATGCCGTTTTATCGGGCGACAAATGCAGCACGGAGCTGATTGCGCTATTCCCGCTTAAAAGGGGCGCCGAAAAAACAAATTACAACGTCGCTGCAATATCGGCGTCAATAATTTGACGCCGAATTTTCAATGGGTATTGTTCCGACAACTTTACACAAGGCTCGATGAGAGCGGGGGTAAGAGATGAAACATATTGTTCTTGGGTTCGGCGCGTGTATTATTTCGCTAACGCCAGTCGCCGCACAAACGCCCGACGAGTTGCTGGCGTCGCGATTGAGAGCGGCCGAAGCGTATATTGATGCAAACCTCACCAAAGAAGCCGCGCCCGGCGCCGCCATTGGTATTGTGCATGATCAAACGCTTATCTGGACGCATCAATTTGGCGTCGAAAGTTATGAGACGCAGGCGCCGGTCACCGACGATACGCTGTTTAGTATTTGCTCGGTCTCGAAATTATTTACCGGCGTTGCGGCGATGAGCCTTGTTGAAGACGGGCGGCTTTCCCTTGACACGCCGGTGACGGAATATCTCGGCGGCGTTGCACCGAGCGATGAAACGGGCGCGGAGGAACCGGTAACCGTGCGCAATATTCTCGCCCATGTCTCCGGCCTTCCGCGCGAAGGCGTTGCCGATTATTGGGCGGACAATGATTTCCCGGATGCGGAAGGGTTGCGCGCGGCGGTGGCGGGTCAGCAACAACTCTATCGCCCTTTTGATCACTGGCAATATTCAAATCTCGGCATGGCGATGTTGGGCGAGGTCGTTGCATCAGCAACCGAAACGTCCTGGGCGGATTATGTCGACCAGACAATATTAGAGCCGCTTGGCATGACAAATACGACGACGGATATGCCGTTCGATCGTGTTGGTAATGGGTTTGCGCAAGGGTATTTTGTGCGTTCCGCGCAGGGCGTTCGCGCGCCGGCGGCGCCGCACAGCTTTCGCGCCTTCGCCCCGGCCGCGGGGATAGCGTCTAGTGTTAATGATATGGCGAAATTTGCGTCATGGCATTTCCGGTTGCGCGATGCGGGCGGCGAAGAGGTCTTGAAAGCGACGACGTTGAAGAAAATGCAACGGGTGCATTGGGTCGGCGCCGAATTTGACGAACCCGCCTGGGGTCTTGCCTATGCGACGCGTCGTTATGGTGAGAAAACCCTTTGGGGCCACGGCGGATATTGCCCCGGCGCGCGCACTGAATTTGTGATGCGCCTGCCGACGAAGACAGCGATCGTGATGATGATGTCGGTCAACGACATGTCGCCCGGCGCCTTCGTCAAGACGGTCTATGCATTGACGGAAGATGCAATTGCCGCCGCCCATGGTGATGACGCTAAAAATAAGAAGTCGAATAAGAAAAAGCGCGGCGTTGATCTTTCTGACTATGAGGGAAGTTACTTTGTCGAGAATTACGACTGGGATAGCTATGTCGGCGTCAACGAGGGCGGCCTGTTCGCGATCGGACTTTTTGACAATGATCCGGTCGAGAACATGCAAGTATTCGTTCACGAAGAGGGTGATCGTTTCCGGCGCAAGCGCAAGGACGACACGCTGGCCGAAGCAGTCACTTTTGAGCGTGACGAAAACGGCCGGGTCGTTTCATTCGTTCAGCATAGTTACCGATCGACGCGGCGATAGCCGGCGATCGAGACTTTTGGCATGGGTGAAATGGTAAATTAGATTGCTTGAACTCTGTTGCCGAAATGCGCGACTGCGCTTCGGGCGGCCAGCCCGCCCTGCCAGAGGCGCTGCGCGCCACGAGGTAAAAAATGGTGCCGCGAGAGAGAATCGAACTCTCGACCTCACCCTTACCAAGGGTGCGCTCTACCACTGAGCTACCGCGGCGGAATTCGGCCTTGCCGAAAGAGGCCGCGGTATAGCGCGCAGCGCGGGCCATGGGAAGCGGGCGGCGGGGATTTCCGTCAGGCGCCGGAAACGCCAAAGGGTTCAAGGATTTCCGCACTGACCCGGCGCGGTTTCCGGCTTTCAGCGTCGATCAGGCACCATTGGGTGACAACCACGGCGGAAGCGCGCCGGGCGCCGGGTTTGCGAATATCGGTGTGGCGCGCAAAGCGCGGGCCGGCGGCCGCTCCAAGCCAGGTGCGGATCTCGACCATCTCGCCCTCCAGCACCTGATCGCGATAATCGATCTCATGGCGCAGGGCGACCCAGACATACGCGGCGCACATGGCGTCGCCGGCAATGGCGCGCCAATGGGCGGTTGCAATATCCTGCGCCCAGACAAGGTATACGGCGTTATTGACATGGCCGAGCTCGTCAATGTCTTCGGCGCGCGCGGTGCGCGTCATCATCACGGCGCGCTCAAATGCATCAGCGCCTTTGAGATTTCCGGTGAGGTTGATTTCAGCAGTCATTCATCTTCGCAATTCAACGGCCCATCTGCGGTCGGGGGTGGCATATCGGCCGCTCGGGCCTCGTCCTGCGCCAGCGTCTGCAAACAGCGTCGGACACAGGAAATTCGGCC
Organism: Parvularculaceae bacterium; assembly: GCA_021776465.1. Lineage (GTDB taxonomy): Bacteria > Pseudomonadota > Alphaproteobacteria > Caulobacterales > Parvularculaceae > Hyphococcus. The sequence continues at coordinate 14,216 of JAJFFU010000016.1, read as the reverse complement.
GATGGAAGCGTGAAAATCCACATTCCACGCTCAATGCCATGAGTTGAGGGGCGAGGCAAAAGCGCTGCTTGACCGGGCGCCCGCCTTGCGTATGGTCCGCCGCCATGCCGACGCCCACAGATGATGACAAAGCCGAAGCGCCGCCGCCCGGCAATCGCCCGACAACGGCCCAAAAGACGCCGCCTGACGGCGCCAGGAAGAAGCCGGCGCGCGAGGACCGGCTGGCCGACGCGCTGCGCGACAATCTTCGCCGCCGAAAGGCCGGCGGAAAGAACAAAAACAAGGACGCTTGAATGGACAAGCTTGCGATTATTGGGGGGCGTCCGCTTTACGGGATTGTCCCGATCAGCGGCGCCAAAAACTCCGCACTGAAACTCATGGCTGCGTCGCTGTTGACGGACGAGGAACTCGTTCTCGAAAACGTACCGCGGCTGGCCGATGTGGATATGCTGCTGCGCCTGCTGAACCAGCACGGCGCGCAATCGTCATTCGAAGACGCGACCCTGCGCCTGCATGCGAAAGATATTATTTCGACCGTGGCGCCGTATGATCTGGTGCGCAAAATGCGCGCGAGTTTTAACGTTCTCGGACCGTTGCTGGCGCGGGAAGGCAAAGCGAAAGTGTCGTTGCCCGGCGGTTGCGCCATCGGCGCGCGCCCGGTGGATTTGCATCTGAAAGCGCTCACCGCCATGGGCGCAAAAATTGACCTAGATGAGGGATACGTCATCGCCGAGGCGCCGGACGGGCTTCAGGGCGCCGACATTGCGTTTCCATTCGTGTCGGTTGGCGCCACGGAACACGTTATGCTTGCCGCCGTGCTCGCTGATGGTGAGACCAAAATTTCCAATGCGGCGTGCGAACCGGAGATTGTTGATCTCGCAGACTGCCTGAACGCCATGGGCGCGAAAATCAGTGGGGCGGGGACAGCGTCAATCAATATCGTTGGCGTGGACCGTCTTGCCGGCGTGACACACCGCGTCTTGCCGGACCGTATTGAAACGGGCGCCTATGCGATGGCGGTTGGCGCTGCCGGCGGCGAGTTAACACTCGCCAATGCCGACATTGATTTGCTCGGCGCGGCGTTGCCTGTTCTTGAAAAGGCTGGCCTGTCGTTTGAAAAAACAAACGAAGGCGTGCGGGTTAAAACAACGCGTGATCGAAGTCTTGCTGTCGATATTGAAACGAAACCCTATCCCGGCATCGCGACCGATTTGCAGGCGATGTTTACGGCGATGATGGCGACAGCCGATGGTGTTTCACATGTCAAGGAAACGATCTTCGAAAACCGGTTTATGCACGCGCCGGAGCTGGGGCGGATGGGGGCGAAAATCTCCGTTGACGGACAGACGGCGACCGTCACCGGTGTTGCCCGCCTCAAAGGCGCGCCCGTCATGGCGACAGATTTGCGCGCGTCTATGTCGCTGATCATTGCGGCGCTTGGCGCTGAAGGGCAAACCATGGTCAATCGCGTATACCACCTTGACCGCGGCTTTGAACGGCTTGAAGAAAAGCTCGCCGAATGTGGCGCATTGATCGAACGCGTAAGCGAATAAGGAAACGATATGGCGACGCACAAAGATTATCAGTCGCTAAATCTCATGGCGAGCGACAAAGGCGACCTCGATGTTTTTTCGGCGGTCGTACAGGACGCCGTCGCGAAGCTCGGCGACTTTGCTTATGTGTCTGCTGAACGCCGTTTTGCGTTCGTCGCCAATCGGTTCGTCTGGGAATGCGCAGGCGAAAGGAAAGCCGGGCCATTTTTAAGAGTGCGCGCCGGCGTTCATTTCGACGATGTGTTGTCGGTTCAGTTTCTGCACTTGAAAACAGACGCAAGAGACGCGGTTGTGGAAATTCTCGCCCTGCGATTTGAGCCAGGCGAAGATGGCGGGGGCATAGTGCTCTTTGACCTTGCCGGCGGTGGGGCAGTGCGCCTCGAAGTTGAATCCATAAACGCCTACCTCTCCGACATATCTGCGCCATGGCGAACGCGTTCGCGTCCTAATCATAGCGACTAAATTCGATTTTCCGGAATAACAATAGATCGGTTCGGATACGGAATATTAACACTTCATTTACGAAGGTTAATCAAAAGTAAATTGTGAATATGGTTAACGCGCTTTTCCGTTGACCGCGGCGCCTCTTCGGGCTTCCATTCAATTGTAGGTTAATTCCCCCTCCTGCAGACCTACGCGTAACTGGTACAACGAAACTGAAAGGATATTGTTTCGAAAACACCAGCAAAATTCATGGTCCCGACCTGCGCAAGCGAACACACTTGAAATCAAAGACGCATTGGCCAGAACGGGTTCCGTGAGAGAAACGCGGTCCGACGCACTATCGGGCCGCGTTTTTCCTTATGGTCAGAACGGAAACAGAATATCGTATAGCTGTTGACCGTAACGCGGCTGTTGGACGTCCGTTAATTGCCCGCGCCCGCCATAGGATATGCGCGCTTCGGCGATTTGTTCGTGCCGGATGCGATTGGCGTTCGAGATATCTTCCGGCCGGATGATGCCGGTCACCGTCAACTCGCGCAGTTCGTAATTGACGCGCACTTCCTGCTTTCCAGCCACCACCAGATTGCCATTCGGCAGCACTTCCGTAACGATCGCGGCGATCGTCAACTGAACATCCTCGCGGCGGTCGACGCTGCCTTCGCCGCGCGAATTTGAACCCGACGATAAATCGACGAGCTGAGCGGCGTTGGCGCCGTTTGGCAGAACGTCGACAAGGGTCTGTTCGAGTCCGCCAAAGGCCGGCAATTCCGCCGTTTCGCCATTATCGCGCCGACGCTCCGTCGTGTTGTTGAGCCGCGCGCGATCGTCGATATCAATGACGATGGTCACGATATCGCCGGCGCGGCGGGCGCGCTGATCCTTGAAGAAAGAACGCGAACCCTGACGCCAAAGCGAGTTGTTAAGCGGGGCTTCTTCATAGGCCGCCGGCATGGGCAACGCGACTTCGCGCCCCTTAAAAAGCGCCGCCGGGTTTTCTGTCGGCGCCAGATCCGGCGCCTCGCCAATATGGCTCATCCGATCAAAGGTTGAACATCCCGATACGAATAAAAGGGAGATGGCAAAAAAAACAAGACGCATCGGATTATCCTTCGAACGCTGCGTTATGCGGAATGATGGAAACGAGGTTATGATCTGAAACGACGCCTTTCAGCGTTCGGTCGCTCTTGATATTCCTGACCGAAACGACGTCGCCCGCGCCGCCATTATGCATTGCGATACCCTGATGGGTCATGCGAATGCCTTCGACGTTGTACGTCAACGTAACGATCGCCCCCTTTTTGACGAGGGTTGGCGTTTCGAGATCGCCAGCGCGTATGGGTTTATTCGCGGAGAGGGCGCGGCGCGCCATCTTGCCGATCAGCGCGTTGTCGTCAGTGACGTAGCCCCGCCCGGAAATTGCCGGCGCGTCCAGATAATCGATGTCGGCCTCGCCAATGATATCGCCGCGGTCTATCGCGCGATTGATGATTGCGTAGCGGGCCATGCGGGTAACAACGCCGGTGACGGCGCCGCCGCCTTGCGCCATGCGTATGACAAATCGACCGGACAACGGATTGTAACTCGCATGAGCGACTGCGCCGTCAATGACGGGCAGCGCAGGATTGTCGAGTTGCACAATGCCGTCGTCTGGCGCGCCATTCGCGGCCAGCGCCATTTCGAGGGACGGCAGCACATCGCCGGCTGTTAAAGAAAACTCTTGCGCGGATGCGCGCCCGGCGCCGAGGATGGCGAGTAAAAACCACAGGGCAATCGCGATGAACGCGATAAAGCCAGGCAGGCGTTCGCCGCCAAAAGAGTCATTCGCGCGGTTTCTATTGATCATCTATTCGGCCTAGCTTTGGAGGTTGGCGTTGACCGACAACATTTGATCAGCGGTCTCGATAACGCGCGCATTCATCTCATAAGCGCGTTGCGCCGCGATTAGCGCCGTAATTTCCTGCACAGGATCAACGTTCGATGTCTCGATAAACCCTTGCAGGATTGTCCCGAACCCGTCATCGCCTGGATTACCGATCACTGGCTCGCCGGACGCTGCGGTTTCCAGCAGAAGATTATCGCCAATCGCTTCAAGCCCTGACTCATTAAAGAATGTGACAAGTTCAAGCTGGCCAAGTTCACGTAAATTTTGCTGGCCGGAAATACGCGCTTCAACCGTGCCGTCCTCGGAGATGGAAATGTCGATAGCGTCATCGGGAATAGAAATGCCGGGCGCCACTTCGTGACCGTCTTCGGTGACAATCTGACCGTCGGCGGAGATCGCGAAATTGCCGGCGCGGGTGTAAGCTTCATCGCTGTTTGGCAACAGGACGCGGAACAGACCGCGACCGGATACAGCGATATCAAAGTCATTGCCTGTGGCCGTGACGCTGCCTTGCTCGATGATCCTGTAGACCGAACCGGTCTTTACGCCCGTTCCAATCTGAACGCCGTTCGGCACAACGGTGCCGGTCTCCGACGAAATTGCGCCGGGGCGTTCCAGCGTCTGATAAAGAAGATCCTGAAATTCGGCGCGCTGGCGTTTAAAGCCAACCGTATTGAGGTTGGCGATGTTGTTGGAAATGACTTCCACATTTCGTTGTTGCGCCAGCATGCCCGTGGCGGCGGTGTTAAGAGCGCTCATACATCTATCTCCAATTATGCCGCTTCAGTCAGGGTGCGCACAGCGTTTCGGGAAAGTTCTGACGACGTTTCGATAATTTGCGCGGCGCTTTCATAGGCGCGTAAAATGTCGATCATTTCGGTCATGGCTTTAACCGGCGACACATTCGATATTTCAACAAAGCCCTGCCGGATTTGTGCGCCGGTTGCGGCGACGGGGGTGTCGTCGCTAGCGAATTTATTGAACCCGGTTCGGCGCAGCGATCCGACATTATCAAACGAAAAGACACCGAGGCGCGCAATCGGCGCGCTGTTCTGCTGTAGCTCGCCATCCGTAGACAACAATACCGGACCGGCTTCGGGGTCGATCAGAACAGTCGCGCCGGCATCGTCGAGGACCGGTGATCCGTTACGATCGACCAATTCGCCATAGGAACTGACCTCAAAATGCCCATCGCGCGTATAGCGCAGGCCTGCGTCGGTCTGAACGGCGAAGAAACCTTCGCCATCAATTGCAAAATCGAGCGGTGCATGCGTCGCCTGAATGCCGCCCGCGGAAAAGTCCGTATAGCTGTCGAGGTCATGGACAAGCGAGACGGTTTTATCTTCATCGCTGTCGCCAGCGATGTTCGAAACGAACTCACTGAACCGAGCTTGCTCCGCTTTAAAGCCGGCCGTTGTCTGGTTCGCGATATTGTTCGCTGCGATGTCGAGCGCGCGTGACAATACGATCTGTTTCGACAGGGCCGCGGTAATGGCGTTTTCCATTTGTTAACTCAATGCCTCCGGCGCGCCGATTTCGCGCGCGATATACAGGTAACCATGCGCAAGCCCTGTGCCAGCAAAAAATACAATGATTTCAATGGTCTAAAATTTTCGAAGCGGCCTGTGCGGAAAAAATTGCCGGGCAAAACTCGCCGCCGAAACGGTCCTTTAACCCTGTTCAGCGCTGAATGCCCACGGAGTTATCCGCGATCGGAACGGAGAAAAAATATGGCGCAGTCTTTCGCGCTTAACGATGGAGCAGGCGGCTCGCGTGCGCGTGTGCGCATGCCGGGCAAATTCGTCGTTCTGTTTTTCGCCGCACCAGCCTTGTTGATTGCGCTCGGATACTTTTTCTGGCGCGATTATGCAGAGCAGCGCGCCGCATTCGACACTGTTGAGTATCGCCAGTCGATCGCGGGCGCGCGTGAGGCATACTATCCGATGCCCGAATTCCTGGTTGATTTGCGGCCGGACGACGATGGTCGCACCGCGTATCTGCGGATGAAAATTTCCGTTCAATTGAACAACGCCGACCTGAATGAGGCAGTCGCAAAGATTGACCGCGCCAAGCCCGCAATTGTTGAACGAATGACCTTGTTCCTGCGCGAGCTGCGTCCGGACGATTTCGATGGATCGCAAAACATGATCCGGATGAAATCTGAAATGCTGCGGCGCGTGAACCTCGCCCTATCGCCCCAAGATGCGCGCGACGTCGTCATCGAGGAACTGATCATTCAGTAGGTGTCCCTATGGAAAATGAAGCACAAATGCAAAATTCAGACGATGGTGAAGGGCGCGATGTCGAATGGGACAGCAACCTGAAACAGGACGACATTAGCGATCTTCTTGGCTTCGATCTTTCTGCGGAGGAGGGCGAAGACCGCTCCGGACTTCGCGCACTCATCAATTCTGCGTTCGTTTCCCACCGCCGTATGCCCATGCTCGATGTCGTATTTGACCGCGCCGCGCGACAGATGACAACGAGCTTGCGCCATCTGACAAATGACAACGCAGAAGTCGCCCTTGACGATATCAGCGCGCTGCGATTTGGAGAATTTATACAATCCGTACCGTCGCCATCCATAATTGGCGTGTTGCGTGTTGATGCGCTCAGCAATTATTGCCTGATCGCTGTCGATGGTCCGCTCGTTTTTTCGATTGTTGATCTCCTGCTTGGCGGCAAACGCGGCGGAACAGTGTTGAATGTCGAAAACCGCGATTTCACGCAGATTGAAATCGGCCTTATCGAGAAAGTCCTGCTTCTGCTCGTGGAAGATCTTGCCGCGGCCTTTTCGCCAGTGACGGAATTGTCTTTCGTACTGGAGCGCATTGAGACAACGCCGCGCTTTGCGGCGATTGCACAGGATGCGAGCGTTTGCGCTCATGCAAAGTTTCGCATTGATGTTGACGATCGCGGCGGACGCGCGGCGGTTTTATTTCCGCATGCAACGCTTGAACCGGTGCAGAAAATCCTACGCCGCGAATTTATCTCCGAGGCTTGCGCCGGCGAGGACGCCTGGCGCGATGCGCTGTTATCAGGCGTCTCGGCGTCACGCGTCGATTTAAAAGCGGTGATTGCAGAAAAAGAAATGACCGTCGCCGCGCTCGCAAAACTGAAAAAAGGCCACACAATTGAATTTGGCGCAGCAAGCGGGGAAACGGCCGAAATTCGCGCCGGGTCTTTGGCCCTTGCCCGCGGTCGTGTCGGCAAACAGGGCGACACGATTGCGCTTCAACTTGCCGGGCAGGCGATCAAGGAATTACCGGCTTTTGACGGGGAGGCGTCACCCGAATGAATTTTGCAATCGAAATTACCATCGGGTTGTTGCTTATCGCTACATGCGTTTACTGCATCATGCTGAACCGCAAACTGCAGAAGTTGCGCGACGGACAAGCCGAACTGACCGCAACGATTGACCGGTTCGACGATGCGTCGCGCCGTGCGGAATTAAACCTCAATGCGATGCAAGGGGCCGGGGCGACGTTGAACCGCGACCTCGCCGCCGCCGCGACGCGCGCCAACGCCTTGATCGATGAGTTATCCGTCATGGTGAACGCCGGTGACGACATAGCCGGCCGGATCGAAGGGGCGGTTCGTGACGTACGCACGATCGGCGCGCGATCGAACAGGCTCGCATCATGACAAAAACATCAAGACCAAATTTGATTTCCCTGTTGATCGTGTGCCTCGCCGTTGTCGGGTCGTTGAAACTTCTCGGCGTCTATTTTTCATTTTCAAGCGCCCAGGCCCAACTTCCGACGCTGCCGATGCCCGCATCGCTGACGGCGCGAAGCGAACAAAACGACGGCGTGCATCCGTCGCCTGAGATTGCGCCGGGCGAAGTTGAAAGGCGCATCCTCGAAAGGCTGGCCGAACGCCGTGCGGCTTTGGAGGCGCGTGAACAGAAGATCATATTGCGCGAAACGGTGATTGCCGCGGCTGAGGCAAAACTCGAAACGCGTTTTACGGCATTTGAACGCGAACGCGCCGAAATTCTGGCGCTGCGCGAAGAGCGCGCCGACGCCAACAGCGAAGAGATTGAAGCGATCGTCAGCGCCTATGAGAAAATGAAGGCCCGCGACGCCGCCGCGATATTCAATGAACTCGATCACGACATTATGCTGAAGGTCGCATCGCAAATGCGCACGCAGGCGCTCGCCGGAGTGCTCTCCGAAATGGCGCCGGCGAAAGCGCGGGCCCTCACGGTGATGCTCGCCGAACGGGACGGGTCCGCGGCGGATGACGCATTGGTGCAATGATGCATGCGCGCCGTTCATCCAGGGAAATCGCGGCGGTTGCGACGGTGTTTCTCTTTGTAACGCCAATGTCTGCGGCAGCCGAGGAGCAAATCAACGCGCCCACTGTCAGCGAAGACGAAGACCGCACTGCGTTAAATGTCAATTTTGTCAGCGTCTTTGAAGCGTGGCGCGCGCGCGTCCGAAGCGAAGGGTTCGCCACGGTCGAAGAGGGACTATTATCGAAAGCGGTCCAGAACAACGATGTACAAGCGTCGGCGGATGTCGCTTATTTTTATTTTGCGATGGGACTGTTTCCCGAAGCCGCAGCGAGGATCCGTAACATCGACGCTGAAGCACGCGGTACGGACTTGCTGTTGCTCGAAAGTATTGTGGCGATCAATATGGGCCGGTGGCGCGAAGCGGCTGCCCTTCTTTCTCGCCCGGCATTAAAGAATTTACCGGATGCCGGCTCCTGGCGCGGCATTGCGTTCGCGGAACTTGGCGCTTTCAACGACGCCGCCGGCGAATTGTTGCGTACGCCTCAGAGCACCGTACCTTTCGAGGAAAACGCGACGAATTATTATCTGGCGCGTGCGCAAGCAGCGATTGAGATCGGCCATATTGAACCGGCGCGCGCGTCACTCGAATCAGTCCGAAACCGCCTGGAGACCACGCGTCAGCGCGATGCGCGCCGATTGTTCGAGGCGCGAGCTCAGCTTGCGCACGGCGAAACAGCCGCCGCGGTCAATGCGCTGAACGGGCTTCAGCGTGACGGCGAAGCGCCGGTATCGTTACTCGCGCAACTTGCGCTCATCCGACATCACCTACATATCGGTGCGCTATCGAAAGCGGACGCACTTGACCATTTAGAGCAGATTTCAGTTCGCTGGGGAGGCGGCGCGGTTGATCGTGAACGCCTTGAACTGGAAGCGGCGCTCCACGAACAATCAGGAAATGTCATTGCGTCAGTAGCGGCGCAACGAAAACTGTTGGTTCGGTTTCCACATTCAGACGCGGCCAGCGCTGCGGAAGGAAAAATCCGCACGGCGTTATCAACCATCCTGAACGATAGAACATTGTCGCCGCGCATCGCTGCGAAAACATTTTACGAAAACATCAATCTGGCGCCGCCGGGCGCGAAGGGCGATGCGCTGATCCGCGATGCCGTGGATATTCTCGCGGGCCTTGATTTGTTGTCGGAGGCTGCGGAGCTTTTGCGCCATCAAGTTTTCGAGCGGTTGCGCGGCGCGGAGCGATCCAGGGTCGCGGGCGATCTGGCGGAATTATACTTGGCTGCCGGCGATCCGTCTGCCGCCATAGAGGCTATCGAAAACACGCGGCGAACGCGCCTGCCTGAAGCTGTCGCTGCGCGACGGAATTTTCTGGAAGCCGACGCGTATTTCCGGAATGGCAAGGCTGATCACGCGCTAGGGATCATTGACGCTCTCGAAGATTTCGATGCGCTCATTTTGAAGGGGCGTATACTGACAGCGCAAGGAAACTTGCCCGAAGCCGGCGCCGCTTATGAGGCCGCAGCACTTGTTGGAGACGGTGAAATCACTGCGGAACAAGCGGATGCTGCGATCTTAGCGGCGGCGGCTTATACGCAGGCGGGCGATCGAACGGCCTTGAACGCCCTGTCGGAGAAGCTCGACGCCCGTTTGGCGCCGGGTCCGGCAAAAGACTTGTTCAGCGCTATGGTCGCTGACGACTTACCGCGCGAGCCGAACGATTTTCAGGAACGATACGCCGCTTATTTTGACAGTTAGGCGTTCGCCGCATTTTCATGGTCGCTGTTGCGTCGTTGCAAAGCCTGGCGCCAGGGTTTGGGCCAGAAATGCGTCGGCATGACATTGTATTTTCGGGACAGAAAACTTTTCGGCTTTCGGCGCTTTCGGCCGTTTGCGTCCTGCTTTTCGGGAACGGCGTTAGCGGAAATGTCGGCCGTTGGCTCGTTTGTGCTTCGTGCGACCGTTTCATCTGCAAGATGGTGTTCGGTATCGAGCGTTTGCTCATGCGCCGGCTGCACCGGTTCGTCGCTACCGTCGGCAAAGGAAATGTCGGGCGGCGTCAAACGCTCATCGCTCTGCACCGGCGTTTCCGTGGCGGGCGGCTCGCTGCCGAATGAACGAATCGTGCCGCTGGTGCTGATGCCGGGATGGAAATAGACCGGCGCCGCGCCAATCGGCATTTTGATGCTAATCGCATTTTGGTCTTGTGGCTCGCGCGCCGCCGCATTCGACGGTTTCGATGCGTCGCCGTCGGCCGGCGCGCTGTCGTCGTCAGATTGATCGTCCGTCATAGGGGAAGCATTCCCTTCCGGTGTCGTCTCAATGGTGGATGCGTCGACATCATCGTCAATCGGTTCTGCGGCGTCGATTTGATCATCCGGTGCGCCGCCAAATTCTTGTGCAATGCGATCCTGAAGTTCGCGCGGATCCTCCGCGTCAACATCTATGACAGGATCAGCGTCGTCTTGCTGTTTAGCGATGGCGACTTTCGCCTTCGCGCGTTTGATTGCCGCTACTTTTCTGGCGTCGCGCGCTTTGGCGCGTTTTGCGAGCGCAATCGCTTTCGCTTTTTTGCGGGCCCGCTCAACAAACGCTTGTTTTTCCGCTTCGGTTTTTGTTGCTTCGACTGCGTCTTCAGCAGGCGTGATTTCCTCGGCCTCTGTTTCGGAACGACCCGCTTGCGTTTCCGTGTCCGGCGTCGCTGCGTGCGGTTCCGGCGCTGTCGTGCGGAACAGGGCGGTCAGATCGTCACCCTTTAGCGCCGGCAGTTCCAGCAGTTCGCGAACCTCATTGACGCGGGCGGGACGGAAATCATTGAGGACACCGACTTTGCCTAGGTGATTGCCTTGCGCTGCGGTGAAGCCGAGACCGCGCAGCGCGGAAAGGGACGCTTGATCCTCTACACCCACGGCGGTCGTGACGGCGTTTGCTTTATTTGCAATGTCGAGAAGATCGGAAATCGCGCTCAGCCCCGGTCCGCGCACTGTACGAGCAAAGCGCAGGATCGACGACCCGCCGGTTTTGATCTCGTCAAACGGAAAGGGATCGACCGTGCGCAAAAATTCGCTGGCGCGTCCTCGCACCTCGATAGCGAGCCGGGCCCCGGTCTCGCGAAGCTGGGTAAATTTATCGATCATGCCTTCGAGGTCAGAATCGACCGGCGGCATGGGGCATTCCAGCGTGATGAGATCCGCTGGAAATTCATGAGTTTCCAGAAGCGTCTTTAAGTGAGCGGAAAAGGTATCGTCAGCCAGGTCGGCAAGCGACAGATTGACCGAAAACCCTGGCGCACATGGGCCACGCCAGGCGGCGTAACTTTCTAGCGCCGCGCTGAAAATATACCGCGTCAGCTCGCTCATGCGGCCCTGGCTCTCAAAAAACGAGATGAAAGCGCCGGGCGGCAAGACGCCAAGCGACGGATGACGCCAGCGCACGAATGTTTCCATGCGGGCGAGCGCGCCATTGCCTAGGTCAAATATCGGTTGAAAGAGGACTTCGAAGTCCTTGTTTTCAAGCGCGTTATTGATGTCGACATTAGATAGCCGAACTGCCTGCGCGCCCATCTGTTAGTCCTCCATCAGCCTATTGGCTGGCCCCGCTTCAAATCGCCCACATTGTCGGCGACAGCGGGTTAACGCACGCTGAACGAGAGCACGACGCCCTCGCCAGACGGCCAAGAGATATCACTGCGGCGATTCACGCAGGTTGGTAAACCGCGCGTTAACGCTCAGGCCCGCTAATAATCAAATTGTTCGCTTAAGATGCGCTCATCGAGGGAATGGCCCCGATCGAAAAGGACCGACATTGAAATCGAGCGGTCCTCCCGCGCCGTCACGCGCGTGACGTTTCGCACTTCATAATTGTCCGCCACAGCCGAGACAGGGCGGAATTCCGGATCAATGGTCTCAAACTGGACGACGGCGTCGTGAGACAACAGCGCGCCGCGCCAGCGCCGGGGGCGGAAGGCGCTGATGGGCGTCAAAGCCAGCATTTGCGCGTTTATGGGCAGGATCGGGCCATGGGCCGAAAGATTGTAGGCCGTTGAGCCGGCTGGCGTCGCCAGCAAAACGCCGTCGCAAGCCAGCGATTCCATCCGGACCTTGCCATTGACAATAATCCTGACCTGAACGCTCTGCCGGGTTTGGCGAAACATCGAAATCTCGTTGATGGCGCGGGCCGTCTCGACGCGTCCGTCGTCGGTGGTCGCTTCCATGGCAAGCGGGTGGATAATTGCTTCCTCGGCGGCGTCGATCTTGTCGCCGAGGCCGTCTATGTCCTTCGGGTTCATCAAGAAGCCGACAGTCCCGCAATTGACGCCGTAGACAGGCTTTCCGTCATTCATATGGGCGCGCAACGTTTCCAACATGAAACCATCGCCGCCAATCGCGACAATAACATCAGCGTCGCCCGGGGAGACGTCGCCATACCGCTCTGCAAGGGATCGCCGCGTTGACGCAGCTTCCGGTTTGTCGCCCGCCAGAAATGCGAGTTTTTTATTCGTCATAATGGGTGTGCTCGAAACCGTGATTTGGACCAATGCGCGAAGATATGTTACGCGCTTCCGCCCGCTAAAGGAATGCGCGGCCATATGGCCTTTGACTCACCTATTTTCGCCGACCGCGCGGCGATATTGGACCGGTACCGACAAGCCCGCGCACACAGCATGGCGCTTGCTGATCCGCTGTCGGCTGAAGACTGGATGCTCCAGTCAATGCCGGATGCGAGCCCGGTCAAGTGGAATCTCGCTCATACAAGCTGGTTTTTCGAAACATTCATTCTTGGCAAATTCGCACCGGACTATGCCGCGTTTCATCCGACATTCGGGTATTTTTTCAACTCCTACTACAATCAGATCGGCGAGATGCACCCGCGCGCGGCGCGCGGGCTGTTGTCGCGTCCGACGGCCGATGAAATTCGCGCATATCGCGACCATGTAGACAGCGCCATGATGAAATTGATCGAGCGCGGGTCCGATGGCCTCGCTGCGCAGATCGCGCCGCTCATCGCCCTTGGGCTTGCCCATGAAGAACAACATCAGGAATTACTGCTCACCGACGTCAAGCATGCGTTATCTCAAAACGCACTGCTTCCCGCGGCCTATGATCGTCCCGATACGAATGAGTTGGCCGCGCCGAGTGCGCTGCGATATGAGGAAATGGAAGGCGGTCTTTGTGAGATCGGCTGGAATGGCGACGGCTTCGCCTTCGACAATGAAGGCCCGCGCCACAAGGTCTTCCTGCAGCCCTTCGGCCTCGCCAATCGTCTTGTCACGAATGGAGAGTTCATCGAATTCATTGAGGACGGCGCCTACGAAAACCCGGCGCTCTGGCTCGCTGACGCATGGGCGCTCATTCAAGATGAGGGATGGAATGCGCCGCTTTATTGGCTGCGCGACGGCGCGACATGGCGGCGGTTTTCGCTCTATGGGGACGGGGACGTCGATCCCCATGCGCCGGTCAGTCATATCAGTCAGTATGAAGCGGCCGCCTATGCCTATTGGGCGGGCGCACGATTGCCGACCGAGTTTGAATGGGAGGCTGCGGCGTCTTTGTTTCCGGTCGAGGGTCGTTTCTGCGAAGGCGGGCGACCGGCGGAGCCGCAGCGGGCCGATCCAGCCGCGCGGATCGCCCAGCTCTATGGCGATTGCTGGGAATGGACCGCGAGCGCCTATGTCGCGTATCCAAAATACGCGCCGCCTGCCGGCGCCGTCGGCGAGTACAACGGCAAGTTCATGTCCGGGCAGATGGTGCTGCGCGGCGGCTCCTGCGCCACGCCGGCAGGGCACTTGCGCGCCTCTTACAGAAATTTCTTCCCGGCGAATGCACGCTGGCAGTTTTCCGGCGTCCGCCTCGCGAAGGATTGCGACTAGGGCGGGCGGCCCGCGACCTCGTCAGGGCGTCCCACGCGATCATCTCAAATGACGGATTACCGCATCGGCCAAAATGTTCTGGCCTTTGCGCCAGAGTTACCCTATCTAGCCAACCCGCCCGGTAAGGGCGCCAAACGCCGCAATAGCTCAGCTGGTAGAGCACCTGATTTGTAATCAGGGGGTCGGGAGTTCGAGCCTCTCTTGCGGCACCATATT
>JAJFFU010000150.1 GCA_021776465.1 Parvularculaceae bacterium | reverse complement strand
GACGGATCGCCGCCAAAATTCTCTGCATTGTCGCGCACCCATTCAAGCGCAAGCACGAGATCCCATATTCCGGCATTACCGCCGTCAGGGAACGCGCCGCCGGTCAATAACGGCAGGTAGAGATAACCGAAGGCGTTCAATCGATGATTGACAGTTATGACGACAACATCGCCCTGCGTTACGAGGTTTACGCCGTCATAAAGCGGGCTTGACCCCGAACCGGCGGCGTAGGCGCCGCCATGAAAATAGACCATCACCGGGCGCTTGGCGCCATCGGCGATGCCCGGCGTCCAGACATTCAGGTGAAGACAATCTTCGCTTTGTACTTCCCTGTCACCGCGTTGGGGACACGCAGCGCCGTAGTCCAGCGCCTCAAACGGGGTCTCCCATGGCGCCGGGACACGAGGACGTTCAAAGCGCGTTAGCGCCGTGTCGGCGCCGTACCGCACACCCTTGAAAATATGTACGCCATCTTTGCGAATGCCGCGAACAGGTCCGTGTTTTGTATTCGCAATCGGGCTTCCAGCGGACGTAGCAGCGCGTGTCGTCGTCGATGCAATTGTTGCGGCCGCAAGACCGCTGGCAATGGCGCGGCGACGGTTTAAAGAAAATTTGTTCATGATTATTTTCACTTGTTGTGTTGTGGTGTTGATCGAATTCAGTTTTGTTGTGCGGTAACTAACGCCTCACGCGCCAGTGCCGTCACGGCGTCGAAATTTCCGGCGTCAATTTCCTGCTGCGGCGTCAGCCAACTGCCACCACAAGCAATGACAGAAGGAATGGCGAGATAGTCATTCAGATTGGCCGCCGAAACGCCTCCCGTCGGCATGAACTGCATATCGCGAAACACAGACGACAACGCTTTCAACATTGCAGCGCCGCCCGAGAGGCCGGCCGGAAAAAACTTCACTGTCCGCAGTCCTAAATTCCAGGCCCGCTGAACTTCGCTGGCCGTTACGACGCCGGGGAAAACCGCCATATCGCGCGATTGGCAATACTTAACGACCTCGTCGTTCAACCCGGGCGACACAATAAATTGTGCGCCCCGCCGAACAGATTCCTCCGCTTGCTCCAGCGACAACACAGTTCCAGCGCCGACGATGATGTCGGGCGCTCGCTCGGCGATCGCTTCCAGGCAAACCATCGCCGCATCGGTGCGCAGCACAACTTCAATGATTTCAAGACCGCCGGCTTTTAGCGCTGCTACGGTTTTGAGGGCGACATCCGGATCGTCCGCCTGCACCAATGGCACGACCGGCGCATGTTTCAATTTATCAAGGAGCATGACCTAGCCTCCACCGTTGATCAGTATGGCAATTAACGCTGCACCCTGCCCGATCCGTCGCCCGACATCAGCTTTTCAACTTCTGGCACGCTGACGCGATTGAAGTCGCCAAGAATGGAATGTTTAAGGCAGCTCGCCGCGACAGCGAATTCGAGCGATTGTTGCCGGTCTGAATATTTATTTAGCCCGTAAATCAACGCCGACGCAAAACTGTCGCCGCCGCCAACGCGATCGACGATATCAGTAATTTCGTATCTCCGACTTAACCGAAAACCATCTTTGTTGCGCAAACACGCCGACCACCCATTATAGTCAGCGCTCTTGCTTTCTCGCAGCGTTATCGCAATCGTTGACATGTTCGGGAACAGATCCAGCATCTTTGCGGACAGCGCTTCATATTTCGCCGTATCAAGTTCGCCGCTCTCAACTTCGACATCGGCTGTTACGCCGAGGCATTTCTGACAATCTTCTTCGTTCGCGATGCCGACATCGACATATTTCACAAGCTCAGTCATGATTTCTGGCGCGGACTTGCCATATTTCCAGAGCTTGCCGCGGTAATTGAAATCACACGACACGGTTAGCCCCGCGGCTTTCGCTTCCTTGGCGCATTCAAGGCTAAGGTCCGCGGTTTCCTGCGTGAGCGCAGGGGTAATTCCGGTAATGTGGAGCCACTTCGCGCCGGCGAAAATTTGCTTCCAGTCAAAGTCACCTGGTTTGCAAGCCGCAATAGAAGAATTTGCACGGTCATATACGACTTTTGAAGGTCGTTGATTGGCGCCGGTTTCCAGAAAATAAATGCCGACACGATCACCCGATCGCTTGATATGGCCGGTATCGACGCCAAAACTGCGCAGCTCTCTTATTGCGCCCTCGCCAACATCATTGTCAGGAAGGGCCGAAATAAAGCCGGCGTCTAATCCGTAATTGCTAAGCGCAACTGCAACGTTCGCTTCGCCGCCGCCAAATGTTGCTTCGAAATTCGGTGATTGAAAAAAGCGCTCATTGCCCGGCGTTTTCAGTCGCAGCATGATTTCGCCAAATGTAAGAAAATCCGTCACCGCGCTAACCAGCCGCCATCAACCGGCAGCGTTGCGCCATGCACGTAGTCGGACGCGTGTGAGGCAAGAAATACTGCGGCGCCAGCAAGATCATCCGGCCTACCCCATCGATCCGCGGGAATGCGGCCCAAAATTTCCGCATTGCGCTTTTCGTCGGCGCGCAATGCCGTCGTATTGTTCGTGGCAATATAGCCCGGCGCGATCGAATTTACATTGATGTTTTTCGCGGCCCATTCGTTAGCGAGCAGTTTTGTTAAACCGGCGACACCGCTCTTGCTTGCCGTATAAGAGGCAACGCGGATACCGCCCTGAAACGAAAGCATCGATGCAATGTTGATAATCTTGCCAGCGCGCTTGGCTTTTACCATTCGCCGCGCGACGGCCTGGCTCAGGAAAAAGACTGTCTTCAGATTAACGTCGAGGACAACGTCCCAGTCTTCTTCCGTAAAGTCGAGCGCGTCGCTACGTTTGATCGTGCCGGCATTGTTGACGAGAATATCGATGGGGCCGAGGTTTTTTTCCGTGCTTGCGACGATGTCGTCCACAGAATTCATCCTGGACAAATCCGCTTCGACAAAATGAAGCCGGCGACCGAGCTTTTCAACTTCGGTTTGCGTCTCGGTCGGCGCCGAGCGGCCAACCGCAGCGATATCGGCTCCAGCCGCGGCAAGGCCAAGGGCGATGCCCTGGCCGATGCCCGTATTGGCGCCCGTCACGAGGGCGACTTTTCCTGCGAGGTCAAATGAATTTGTCATTGCACTATTTCAACTGACAAATATCGAGGACATTCATGTCTGTGTAATCCAGGTTCTCGCCCCCCATCGCCCAGATAAAGGTGTAGTTCCTGGTGCCTGACCCCATGTGAATAGACCATGGCGGCGAAATAACGGCTTCATCATTGTGCATGACGATGTGGCGGATTTTATCTTCCTCGCCCATGAAGTGAAATACGCGGTCGTTATCGCCAAGATCAAAATAGAAATACACTTCCGACCGTCGGTCATGAAGGTGCGGCGGCATGGTGTTCCAGACACTACCGGTGTTCAGCATTGTCAGCCCAAGGAGCAACTGGCAGGACTTGCAGGTCTCCGGAACGACATACTGATAGATCGTTCGCTCATTAGATTCTTCCAGCGACCCGCGCTCGAGCGGCACGGCCTTGTCGACCGATATCTTGACGACTTCATATCGCGCATGAGCAGGCGTCGAGACGAGATAAAATTTTGCCGGATTGGCCGCATCGACGGATTCAAATACGACTTTTTCTGATCCCATCGGAACATACAGTCCGTCTTTTGGGCCCAGATCATGGACGTCGCCATCGACAGTGATGCGCCCGGCGCCATTACCGACATTTATCGCCCCAAGTTCACGCCGTTGAAGAAACGGGGCGCCGGCCGCTGACGCCGGCTCAGTCTGGTCGGGCAATCGCACGCCTTTTGCGCCTGGGGCCGCACCGCCGATTATCATGCGTTCATTGTGAGTGTAGCTTAAGTTTACGCGGTCTGATTCAAACATCGACGAGACCACATATCGTTCGCGCAGTTGATCATTGCTGGCGCCTTCCATCATATCGGGATGGGTCGCCTGATAAACTTTCTCGAACATCAGAAATCTCCTTGGAATTTGCTGGGTAATTTGCCGGTTTTTCGGTAATTTTACATCATTAGGTAACCGGTGTCATAACATTCACGCATTGGCGTGGCAAGTTGAATTCACGGGCTTTCGGGCGGCGACGTCGAGTGGCGGACAACAAGGTCAGGAACAAAGGAAATGCGCTCCTCGACCTGCTCTACGGACGCGCGATCCAACAGGAGTTTCGCCGCAGCGCTTCCCATCTCGCGAATTGGCAGGCGCACCGTCGTCATTGGCGGCCACACTCGTGAGGCCATCGGCGTATCGTCAAAACCGACAACCGAAATATCGTCGGGTACGCGCAACCCCGCCATTCGAATTGCCTGATAAGCGCCGACCGCCATTTCATCATTACCAAGAAAGATCGCGGTAGGCCGCGGATTGGCCTTTAGAAGCTTCTCCGTGCAAGCGACACCGGATTTAAAGTCATATGCGCCTTCCATAATGAACTTCTTCGGCATGGAAAGCCCATATTCCTTCAACCCCTCGCGAAACCCCGCCAATCGTTCGTTCGCCGAACGAAAAGACTTCAAACCGTGAATATGAGCGATCCGCCGGTGACCGATTTCAGCCAGATGGCGCGCCGCTTGCGCGGCGCCTTTTGCATCGTGGGTGCGAATATTTTGATGGGGAGCATCGAATTCGACCGAAGCGATACGGACATAGGCGCAATCGAGCGATCGCAACTGGGCGCATAATGCATCGTCCTCAGAAATTGACGGCGAAAGGATTACTCCATGTGGCTTCTGCTGCTTGACGAACCGTTCAACCCTGTCGTGCACATCAGAATCACCGCGATCACACGGGTGCAGAACGAGCTGAAAACTGGTCTCCTGTAATGTGTCAAGAATGCCTCTCTGCATATTGACGACATATTGCGGACTTGGATTGTCGTAGATCATGCCGATCAGAAAAGATTTTCTGAAGGCCAGCGCCCTCGCCTGCGGGTCCGGCGAGTAACCGGTGTCCTTAATTACGCTCTGGACTCTCTCGCGAGTTTCAACACCGACAAGCGGCGAATTGTTGATGACGCGAGACACCGTTTTTTTTGAAACGCCGGAAAGCCTGGCGACGTCATTGATCGTCACCTTTCCGTTTGGCGGCGTCACTTTACTCGCCAGCCCGACCGATTTCTTATTTTTATTTGTTACGGGGCTGCGCGCCAACCGATTCCTCCTGCCGAATCAACACTGCGAGTTTGACGTAAGTTCCCGGAAGCGCAATCGCCAAGGCGCAATTGATTATTAAGTGCCCCGCGCTTTCGAGCCATCATCAAGCGCGGCCGGCGACTTGGGCTCCATTGTTTCAATATTCCACAATGCAGGGTCAAATTCACGTTGCGTCGAGGGAAATTCGGGATATCCGCCAACCTGTTCCTGACTGTCGATAATGGCTCCCCGGCCTTCCGCCGCATTCGCAAGCACTCTCACGTCATGGGCGTCGCGATCCCAAGGACGCGCGCCGGCATTATCCAACACTGAGCGCTCCACCTCCAAGGCAGGCAAAATGTTGAGGCCCTCCGGCAGGTCAAGCGGTGCAGCGGCGGTGACAATTTGCGCCGGGCCCGTCGCATATCGACCAATCTTTGGCGTTTGTTCGCCGAATCGATCGACGGCGATATTGTCACTTTCGTAAAGATCAAGGTCACCATCGCCGCCAATCATGATCAACGGCAAGCCCGGAACAGTTGACGGTCCGGCGCGCATAACGTTGCCAACGGCTGTAATCTGACCGCGCTGTAGCGCGTTCTCGCCCCACTCCAGCGCCTGCATATTATACTGAATAGAGCGCTGGCCGGGATCATAGATAAAGTTGTTTACGATGGCGCCATGAACACCGCCCTTGAAAAGCGGGCTCCGTTCGAAATTATGCGCGTAGAGGTTTCCAATAATCAGTATCTCCGACGTGTTGTCATGGATAAGCGACCCTTTGGAATGCTCGCCTTTGGCGTGTGTCGAATTCGCTAAACCCTCGGCAATCAGGTTGTTTGAAAACGTAATCCGATGCGAGGCGCCCTCGCGCCATTCATCGGGCGTTGCCCCGGTGAACCGCGGCCCGGACGCAGACAGATTTTCGTCCGTCGCCCAGGTCAGTGTATTGTGATCAACGATGACATTGTAAGCGCCCACCGTCGTGATTGCGTCAATATCGCGCCCGCTTCGCAGCGCCTCACCGAGATCGCCGGGACGGATTCTCAAATGCTGCACGATCACATCGTGCGCTCTTATAACGAGGCCGCCTTTTATAATCGTAATGCCAGGTGATGGCGCCGTTTGACCCGCAACCGTTACGAACGGCTCGACAACGGAAATGTTATCGCCGGACAGATCGATGACGCCGCCGACTTCAAAGACAATAATGCGCGGACCTTCCTGATTGATTGCGTCGCGCAAGGATCCGGGCCCGGACGACGCCAGCGATGTGACTTTTACGATTTCCCCACCGCGACCTCCTGAAGTCGTTGCCGCCCACCCGACCGCGCCGTCAAACGCCAGCGCAGCAGAATTGTCGATCGAATTGTCTGCGCTTTCTTCGCTCCCGCCACAGGCTGCCGCGCTCACAAAGAGCATCGTGGCAAATATGATCTGCATGCCTCGCCATTTTTGCATTGGAAACATCTTATCCTCCCAAGGATCTTGGTTTTATGCCGTTAACGGCAATTCTGGGTTTGAAAATGACACCGGTTTCCTATATTGTCCAGATAGTGCAGATTAATAGCTGCGAGCGCAAAAAATGAACAACAACAATAGTGTCGAGAAAATCGATCTAAAGGGTATAGCCTCAGCGTTTGTTGACGCGCGGCAGACGTCGCGATGCCTGACAACGTATCCGGGAACCTTCCCGTCGTCACTCGAAGAAGCCTACGACATTCAAGATGAGGCGATCCGGCGCTGGTCCGGTGATTCGGTCGCCGGGTGGAAAGTTGGGCGTATCACAGGTCCGGCCGAAGAATCATTGGGTGTAAGCCGTCTCGTTGGTCCGATCTTTAAGCGCGCAATTTATCAACGCGCCAGCAAGCCTTTGAATATGCGCGTCTTCAATGGCGGGTTCGCGGCTGTTGAGGGCGAAGCCATTATTATCATTGGAAAATCAGCACCGCCTGAAAAGCTATCGTGGACGACCGATGAAGCCATTGACGTGATTGCATCGATGAATGCCGGGGCTGAAATCGCGAGCAGTCCGTTTGCAGGCATCAATGATTACGGGCCGCTCGTCACGATCTCGGATTTTGGCAACAACAATGGCCTCATCATTGGCGACGCTTTTGAAAATTGGCGCGACCTCAATCTCGATCGCTGGATTTGCCGCACATACATAGACGACCAACTCGTCGGCGAGAATTCGCCGGCGGCAATGCCCGGTGGCCCAATTGAGTCATTGCGTTGCCTGTTAGAGAATACGGCCCGCCGCGGCATCCCGCTTCAGAAGGGAATGGCGATCTGCGCAGGCGCAATCACAGGCGTTCATGAGATCAATATCGGACAATCGGCGCGAATTGAGTTCGACGGTCTTCCGCCAATTTTCTGCAATATCGAAGCCGCACAGGCGTCGACCGCAAAACCTTCAGCAGCAGAGTAGATATAATGAAAAAATCATACCTAATTGCCCTCCTCCTCGCATCAAGTTGCGCCGCCGGCGAGTCAACAAGTGACGAAAACGGCCAGGAGGTTGGCGCGTCACTGAACGATAAAACCGAAGTCGCAATTGGCGATACGCCACCTGCCGTATTGGAAACGGCGCGGGCGCTTCGGCCCGATATTGCATTTACGGCGGTGGAAAAAGAAGTTCGCAACGGACGTATCTATTATGACGTCGAGGGAACTAACGAAGCCGGACAGGAAATCGAACTTGATATCATGCAAGATGGCGATGCTTGGGTCGTTGTTGAAATACAGCGGGATATCGAATTCGATGAAACACCCTCATTGGTGCGCGACGTGCTGGCCGAAAATGCACCAGGTGTTGCACCCGAACGCATCATCGAAAGCGACCAGGGCGACGGCGTTATCATTTATGAATTTTTCGACCGCACCGCTGACGGCGTTGAGAATAAATACGAAGTTAAATACGACGGTGAAACTGCTGTCTTTCTGACCGAAGAGTGGGTGCATTAGCACCCCGCTTCAACGGCAATTCTTTCTTTCAATTAAGTACTGCGAACGGGAGCTTTCCGTTCGCTGTCCTGCCTTAACTGGCAGGACTGTGTACTGACATTCGCGAAATGCTACAGCGTTTGCGCTGTTCACACGTTTCGAAATTGCTCAGTAGAAATTCGTATCCACGCTTTCACTCGTTAGATAGAAAAAGGCCCGACGCTCGGGAGGGATACGTCGGGCCTTCTTTAATCTGAGCCTTCTCTACAAAACGAGGGCTCTAGAAATTGTACCGGGCGCCAAGAATAAAGTTGCGACCGGTATGGTGGTAGACAGTCGGCAGCTGAAGCTGATCGAATGTCTGG
>JAJFFU010000149.1 GCA_021776465.1 Parvularculaceae bacterium | reverse complement strand
ATCGGCCTCGACGACCATCCAGTCGCCTTGGCCAAGGCGCGCATTGGCGCCGTAAGCGTTGATGATCCCGCCATTGATGACGGTCGGATCAAGGCTCGCCTCATCCAGCAGCGCGGCGACCATGCTTGTCGTTGTCGTCTTGCCATGCGTGCCGGCGATGGAGACGGTCCATTTCAGGCGCATCAGTTCGGCGAGCATGCTGGCGCGGCGAACGACCGGAATGTGCCGTGCGCGCGCCGCAGCGACTTCCGGATTGTCGCGGCGAATGGCGGTGGAGATAATCACCGCCTCGGCGCCTTTGACGTTGTCCGGCGAATGGCCGATTTTGACGGTTATGCCTTTTTCGCGAAGGCGCTGTACATTTGGTCCTTCGGCGACGTCGCTGCCCCGCACTTCATAGCCAAGATTGTGCATCACCTCGGCAATGCCCGACATGCCGATGCCGCCAATGCCGACGAAGTGTATTGCGCCGACGCCAAACGGCAGTCGGACCTTTATCTCCGGCGGGTCGATCTTTGAAAATTGGTCTTTACTCATACGAATTTTAGACTTTGGCTTCAGGCCGCCTGGCGGCGTTCCAACATTTCTTCAACAAGGTCAGCGAGCGCAGCCGCTGCATTCGCCTTAACGCACCCCCGCACTTTTTCCGCCATTACATTAAGCCGCTCAGGGTTGGCGAAAAGCGTTGCGAGCGCCGTTTCCAGCGCATCGGCGTTAAACCGGCTTTCGGGCAGGAGCAAGGCGCCGCCTGCCTCCGAAAGGACACGGGCGTTAGCGCTCTGGTGATCGTCCATGGCGATGCCGAGCGGAACGAGAATAGACGGCCGGCCAATCGTTGAAAGTTCCGTCACTGTCGAGGCGCCCGACCGGCATATAACAAGGTTCGCCGCGGCCATGCGTTGAGGCAAGTCTTTAAAGAACGGCGCAACTTCGGCGGCAACGCCAGCGCGCGCATATCCCATCTGCACGTTTTCGACATCAGCCTCACGCGCCTGATGCACGACGGAGAGTTTTGCGCGAATGTCTTCATGCAGCCGCGATATCGCCTCAACGGGCGCCCTCGAAAAGATCGTTGCGCCCTGACTGCCGCCGAATACGAGCAGCCGTAAAGTATCGGTTGGTGAAAGATTGGCTGCAGAAAATTCAGCAACGGCATCGCGAACGGGATTGCCGACCTCAATAGTGCGTGCGCCGGCCGGGCATTTTTCCAGCGTCGGGAAAGCATGTGCCGTGAAGGACGCGCCTTTGACCAACATGCGATTGGCGCGGCCGAGGACGGCGTTTTGTTCGTGAACGCCATAAGGGATTTTCGCCATGGCCGCAGCCTTCATAGCAGGCAGCGACGGATACCCACCGAAGCCGATGGCGGCGACGGGCTTGCGCGCTTTGAACTCACGGCGCGCCGTCATCAATCCACGCGCAATAGAAATGGCGGCTGCAGCTTTGGCAACGGGCCCGCCGATCGATGGCGTCGCCGCAGAGATTTCAAACCGATCGTCGGCCGGAAAAGTGTCGGCGTATCGCGCGCCGCGTGCGTCCGTAACAAGGAGAATGGGCCAGCCGCGGCGGCGCAATTCCTGGGCCAGCGCTTCGGCCGGAAACATGTGCCCGCCGGTACCGCCGGCGGCGAGAACGATCGGACCGGATTTGTTCGATACGCCGTTCACGGCATCAGCTCTTTTCGCCGGCGCGCAAACCGATGCGTGCGTGTCAACGCGATGAGCAACCCGACAGCAATGCCGGTCGCCAGCAAGGACGAACCGCCATAGGAAATGAACGGAAGCGTCATCCCCTTCGCCGGCAAGGCGCGAAGATTGACGCCGATATTGATGATCGCCTGAAAGCCGATCATGGCCGCGAGACCCGATACGGCGATTTGCGAGAAGACGCTTTTCTGGCGAGCTGCAACGACAAGCGCGCGCACGACGAAGGTCGCAAAAAGCGCAATGATAACGAGCCCCAGAATGAGGCCGAAGTCCTCTGTCGCCGCCGCAAAAATAAAATCTGTATGGGCGTCGGGCAGATAACCCTTTACCGACGGCGCGTCGCCGCGACCGATAATGCCGCCATTGGCGATGGTCTCAAGCGCGCGGTCGACTTGATAAGTCTCCGCTGTCTCGGGGTTCAGAAAGCCATCGATCCGGCGCGCCACGTGATCTGAGAACATATAGGCGCCGCCGAGCGCAAACATGCCGAACCCGCCAAGAGCCGCCATCCACGTCCAGCTCCATCCAGCGATAAAAAACATCAGCGCCCAAACGCCAGTGACAAGAATCCACTGCCCGACATCCGGCTGCGCCAGCAACAACCCAGAGAAAGCAAAATATAAACCCAGTGAAATCAGCCCGCCAGGAAATGTTCGATCGCGCGATCCCTCCGCCATCATCCATGCAGCGGCAATGACAAAACCCGGCTTCGCAAATTCAGATGGCTGCAAGGTCATGACGCCGAGGTCGAGCCAGCGTTTCGCCCCGTTGACTTCGCCGGCGAATAACAAAGTGAACGCCAACATCACGGTGGCTCCGGCAAAAAGGACAACGCCGGCGCGGCGCGCTTGCAGCGGTGTCAAAAGCGAAATGCCGATCATCAACGCCATGGCAGGCCCAAGAAACATTGCCTGGCGCAATGGGAAATGGAAATCATTGGCGATGCGGAGACGGTCGGCGGCGGCGGGGCCGGCAGCAGTCAACGCCGCTGCGCCAATAATGATGATCGGAACAAGCGCTGCAAGCATCGGCCGGTCAACCGACCACCACCATCGACCGAAAAGAGAATCGTCTGTGCGCGCGATCATTCTCATGCCGCCGCTCCATTTTCTGACTGCAAATCGCCGACGAGCACCCGAAATTGATCGCCGCGATCTTCAAAATTTTTGAACTGGTCGTAGGACGCGCAAGCTGGCGACAATAAAACGACAGGCGCCGCGGCATCGCTGGCGGCAGCGTCTTTATAGGCGGCAGCGACTGCTTTTTTAAGCGTCCCGCATTTCTTCGTGCGGGCCTTGCCTTTTAATTGTTCGGTAAATACATCGCCCGCCTCACCGATGAGATATGTTTTGCGCACCGCCCCAACTCTGCCGTTGAGCGCATCGAGGCCGCCCTCTTTCGCTTTGCCGCCCGCGATCCAGTAGACATCCTCGAACGCAGCGAGCGCCCGCGCCGCAGCATCGGCGTTGGTCGCTTTGGAATCGTTGACAAACAACACTTTGCCGATCCGCGTCACTTCTTCCATGCGATGCGCCAGACTTGAAAACGACATGGCCGCCTTCATGGCGATAGCTGGCGACGCACCGAACTGAAGCGCAACAGCCAGCGCCGCGGCGGCATTTTGGTGATTATGCACGCCGCGAAGGGCGCGCGCATTCGCAAGGTCGCCGGCTTTAGTCGTTTTGCCGTCCAGATTGAAATAGACAACGCCGCCGAGTGCATAAACGCCGCGCCCGAGCGTTGCCGAGGCCGAAACCGGCGCGATTTGCGCGCGCCCTGCTGCCGTTAACTCCGTACAAAGACGCTCACCCCAGCTGTCATCGACGCCGACAATGGCCAGATCGTCCACCGTTTGATTGTGAAAGATGCGCGATTTTGCAGCAAAATATCCGTCAATTGAGCCGTGACGCTCGATGTGGTCCGGCGTCAAATTTAGGAACACGGCCGCATTGGCGCGTAAGGAATGAGTGAGATCCAGCTGGAACGATGACAGCTCCAGCACATAAACGCTGTGTCGGTCGGGCGCCGGCAACGACATGATCGCCTCGCCAATATTGCCGCCAACATGAACCTCTTCCCCGGCTTCACGCAGCATATGACCGATCAGTGCGGTCGTTGTGGACTTACCGTTCGAGCCAGTGATCGCGGCAACCCGCGGTCGCTCGCGTTCCGGCAAGGCGTTGATGGCGCGCGCAAAAAGTTCTGTATCGCCAATCACCGGTACTTTTTCGAGACGCGCCTTCTTAACGATCGGATGCGGCTTCGGATGGGTCAGCGGAACGCCCGGACTAACGACCAGCGCCGAAAGCTCTTTCCACGGCCAGTCCTTGGGGTGTTCCGCGCGATACTCCGTGTTTTTTGTCTTCTCGCGCGCTTCCTGCTTTTCGTCGAAACTGTAAACGCTAGCGCCTGACGCAACCAGCGCTTCGCATGTCGCAATACCACTGACGCCGAGGCCGAAAACGCCAACGGATTTATTCTTCATGTCTGGAACAGTGATCATGCGTCCGTCACCGCAACTTCAAGGTTGCAAGACCGATCAATGCAAGCACGACGGCGATGATCCAGAAGCGAATAACGATGGTCGATTCTTTCCAGCCCAGATGTTCGAAATGGTGATGAATAGGCGCCATCCGAAATACGCGCTTGCCCGTGAGTTTGAACGACGCGATCTGTATCATCACGGACAGGCCTTCAAGCACGAAAAGACCGCCGACAATGGCAAGAACGATTTCGTGTTTTGTTGCGACGGCGATAGCGCCGATGGCCCCGCCAAGCGCAAGCGAGCCCGTATCGCCCATGAAGATGGCCGCAGGCGGTGCGTTAAACCACAAAAAACCAAGCCCTGCGCCCATGATGGCGCCGCAAATAATCGCCAGTTCGCCAACCCCCGGCACGTAAGGAACGCCGAGATATTCCGCGTAGATGATATTGCCGACGAGATACGCAATCAGGGCGTAAGTGCCCGCTGCGATCATCACCGGCACGGTGGCGAGCCCGTCGAGACCGTCGGTTAAATTCACCGTGTTCGATGCGCCGACGATTACAAAGGCTGCAAATGGAATGATGGCGAGCCCGAAAGGTACGCCGGGTGAATTGAACCAGTTTTCAAAAAGGCGGACCGGGAAAAACGGTACACCGACTGATGTCGCAATGTTCGTCGGGGCGTCGGGTGCGGCGGCAAGCGCCGTCATGCAAAAATATCCGGCCAGTAATGCAACAGCAAACTGCACGGTCAACTTCAGACTACCGACGACGCCATCGGCCTGTTGCTTGGTCACTTTAAGATAATCATCGATGAAACCAAGCGCGCCAAAGGAAAGTGTAACGCCCATAACGATCCACACATAGATATTGTCGAGCCGAGCCCATAGAAAAGTTGCGATCGTCACCGACAACAAAATGAGAACGCCGCCCATGGTCGGCGTGCCGGCTTTTTCGATGATGTGCGTTTGCGGACCGTCCGCACGGATCGGCTGACCACGCCCCTGTTTGCGGCGCATCCATCGGATCAGCGACGGTCCCAACAGGAATGAAATGATGAGCGCGGTCATCACCGCCCCGCCCGTCCGGAACGTCAGGTAGCGGAACACGTTGAAAAGCTGGAATTGATCCGCGTAGGGCGTTAATAAATGATACAGCATAGTATTTCTATGAAGCTCTTTTTCTGTTGGCGGCGCGCGATTGCAGCGCCTTGGCGACGGCGCTGACTTTAGAGGCGTTCGACCCCTTTATCATTACGACGTCGCCTGATTTGATGGCGTCTTCAACCGCGCCGACAAGGCCGACGGCCGAGCCGGCATAAAGGCCGCACATATCTTTCGGGAGTACATCCCAGAGATGGCGCATCAGCTCGCCCGCTGCATAAACGCGATCGACCTTCGCTTCGATCAGCGTCGCAGCCAATGAGGCGTGTAAAGCTGGCGCGTCGGGCCCGAGTTCCAGCATTTCGCCGAGGACCGCAATGCGCCGTCCGCCAGCGCCCGGGACGGCTGCGCCTAACAAACCAATAGAAGCAGCCATGGACGACGGGTTGGCGTTGTAGCTTTCGTCGATCAGGACGGCGTCGCCGCCTTCGGCCTGGATAATTGTTCGTTGGCCGCGTCCTTCTGCGGGTTCAAGACTGGCGAGTGCGGCGATTGAACGGTCAAGATCCGCGCCGACCGCGTCAGCGGCCGCTAGCGCTGCGAGCATGTTCAGCGCCTGGTGCTTACCGGGAATGCCGACGTCGAAACCACGTTCTTCACCCTTTATCGACGTGCGCAGCCGCGCGCCGGCGCCTGCCGCTTTATACTCGAGCAACCGGAAATCGGCCCCGGCGTTTTCGCCAAACGTAACGAAAGACGCAGCGCCGGAAGCCTCGGCCCGTTCTTTCAGCAATTCGAAATAATCGTTGTCGAAAGGCAAGACCGCAACGCCGCCCGGCGCGAGGCCCAGGAATATTTCCGCCTTCGCTTCGGCGATGTTTTCGACGGAATCGAAAAATTCCAGATGCGCGGCGCCAACTGTCGTAATGATCGCCGCATGAGGGCGCACGAGGTTGGTCAGCGGCGTAATCTCGCCCGCATGGTTCATGCCGATTTCGAAAACACCGTAATCGGCGTGCATGGGAAGCCGCGCCAGCGTCAGCGGCACGCCCCAATGATTGTTGAAACTCTTGTCAGCGGCGTGAACCGACCCGCCGGCGCTCAGAACGGCGCGCAGGATTTCCTTGGTCGATGTCTTGCCGGCGCTGCCAGTGACACCAATCCGTTTGCCGAAATTGCGCAATCGCGCCGCCAGCGCCAGATCGCGCAACCCCTGCAGCGTATCGCCGACTACGAGAAGCGGCGCGCCGTCGGGCGCGGTATCGGGCGCCTTTGCGACCAAGGCCGCCGCGGCGCCAGCATCGAAAGCGCTTTTTAGAAACTCGTGCCCATCGCGCGCATCGCGCAGCGCGACAAAAATATCGCCGGGCTTGAGACTGCGCGTATCAATTGAAATGCCCGCGGCAGACCATTCCTCGGCCGGCCAGTCATCCCCTTCGCCGCCGCGCGAACATAAGGCGCCGCCCGTCGCAGCCGCTGCCTCAAAAGCAGTCCAGAGGTTTTCATCGCCCATCATCAACTCCCGAAATCTCGCCGCCGCTCCAACGACGCTACGGCTGCAATCGCTGCCTCAACATCATTGAACGG
>JAJFFU010000148.1 GCA_021776465.1 Parvularculaceae bacterium | reverse complement strand
GTTTACCTCTGTTTCTGCTTTCTAAAGGTCAGCGTAAAACCTGTTGCCAAAATGGAACGGTCGGAAAATGTAAGCGTTTTCGCGAACATTCGCGGTTGACGATTTTGTTCAGAAACCCCTAGCGTCCGCTGCACATAGATCTGTATGGGTGCAGATCTGGTCCAAACTGCCCTCTCGTTTATCGACAATAGCGGGAGGCTACCGGAGGGGCCGGCGGCGAGAAACAGCATTGCTGCTCTCGGTCGTCATATTGTCTTCATTTTGGGCTTTCGCTTGTCACGACAGCGAGGGTCCGCCGGACGTCCGGCGATGGAATTCAGCGCAGCTGTTTTCGATCGGCGGTGCGTTTTGATGGAGGGAAGAGCATGAAAAGCTCAAACGTAATGGGGCGCTTGTTGCGTTCTACGGTGCTCACGGGGGCAGCGCTCGCTGCAACATCGCCTGTGTTAGCGCAGGGCAACGATGATGTCGTTGTTGTCACGGGCACCCGTCTAAAAGACGCCAATATCGATGCAACGAGCCCCGTATCTTCGATTGGCTCTGAGGCATTTGATATTCGCGGCACGACCGATACGATCGACCTGCTGAATACGTTGCCGCAAATCACACCGGGTCTGAACTCTCAGAACAATGGCTTTGCGAACGGCGCCAACGGCACGTCGACGATCAACCTGCGCGGCCTTGGCGAAACGCGGACCTTGGTCCTCGTTGACGGCAAACGCCTTCCGTTTGGTTCGCCGACGACCGGTGGTTTTGCCTCGGACGTCAACCTCATTCCCGCTCCGCTGATCGAACGCGTTGAAATCGTTACCGGTGGCGCTTCCGCTGTTTACGGTTCAGACGCCATCGCAGGCGTCGCCAACTTCATCATGAAGAAAGATTTTGAAGGCTTCGAACTTGACGGTCAATTTGGCTTTAATCAGTCGGGCAACGGCACGGAGCATGCCCAGGCGGCGCTGCTCGCCTCTGGCGAAACGCCGGTCACGGGCGCCTCAACAGGTAATGAAACCTGGGACATTAGCGGTCTGATGGGGGCCAATATCGATGGCGGCCGTGGCAACGTCACGGCGTATTTCCGTTATCTGCGGAACAACGGTCTGCAGCAAGGCGATCGTGATTTCTCACAATGCGCTTTGATCGAAGCGCCGACTGCAGCGCAACGAACGTGTCTTGGTTCGAACCAGGGTCCGTTCCCGACGACATTCTTCATCCCGGCGTTGCTTGACGGTATGAACAACGCGATCCCGCTGATCGACGCCATGGGCAATACTGTCCTCGACGGCATGGGCAATCCGGTTGTTTCGCAGGCGCTTTCTATCGATGCGACGGGCAACGGCGTTACACCAGGGTTCAACAACGCGTTTAACTTCAACCCGTTCAACCCGATTATCCGGTCCGTCGAACGCTTCAATGCCGGTTTCAGCGCAAACTACGAAATCACTGAAAACGTCAGGTCGTATATGTCGTTCGGCTTTACGCAATCGCAATCGCCGCAAATTATTGCGCCGAGTGCGGCCTTTGGCACGTCCATTTCGACGGTCAATTGCGATAACCCGCTCCTGTCAGCTGAAGCGCTTGCGCAAATCTGTGGCTTCGACACGGGCGGCGGCGTTTTTTCTCGCGATG
Source organism: Parvularculaceae bacterium (assembly GCA_021776465.1). Taxonomy (GTDB): domain Bacteria; phylum Pseudomonadota; class Alphaproteobacteria; order Caulobacterales; family Parvularculaceae; genus Hyphococcus. Next base: position 29,108 of record JAJFFU010000148.1, on the reverse strand, counting down.
TTGCCGATGGCACCACGGATGGCTTAGCGCCGGCTCAAATTCGCCGCCGCTTCGTCGAAGGCGGTCTCCGCACGGATGATCGCACGCTGACCAACTTCCGTGTTGTCGGCGGTTTCACCGGCACGATTTGGGATGATTGGGACTGGGAAGTTTTCGGTCAGTTCGCCAACACCAAGCTGGAGCGTCTTCAGTTCAATCAGGTTACCCTGACTCAGGCTGCGCGCGCACTCGACATTGTCGATGATGGCATGGGCAACCCGGTTTGTCGGACGTTCCTCAACGGAACTGATCCGGCTTGCGTTCCGTTCATCTCGGCCTTCGTAACGGGCGCAACAAACCCTGCCGGTCTTCAGGCCTATGTTGATACGCCGACGTTGACCCAAGGCAGCATTCAACAGACTGTCTTTGGCGGCACGATTCAAAACAATCTGGAAAGATACGGCGTCCAAAGCCCTTGGGCTGAAAACGCTGCAAGCATCCTTTTTGGTGTTGAATATCGACGCGACCAGCTGCAAACGCAGGCTGACGCAACGAACCAAAGCGGCGCGCTGATCGGCTCCGGCGGTGCAGTCAACCCCACGAATGGCTCCACCGAAGTCTGGGAACTGTTCATGGAAACGAATATTCCGCTTATCGAAGGTGTACAGGGCATCGAATCGCTCGCGATCAACGGCGCATTCCGGTATTCTGACTATTCGTCACAGGATATTCGCAACAATATTGCCGGCGGTGACTTCACGGCAACGACATTTGCTGCGGGTCTCTCTTGGGTACCGGTCGATGATGTTCGCTTCCGGGCGCAATATCAGCGAGCGATCCGGGCGCCGAATATCGGCGAACTGTTCCTGCCGCAATTTGGCAACCTGACGGGACTTACAGATCCATGTTCTGGTGCAGCGCCGACGGCAACAGCCGCTCAATGCTTGAACACGGGCGTTCCAACGGTGCTCTTCGGGTTGGTCCCGCCAGATTCTGGTCAGCTGAACATCCTGCAGGGCGGCAACACGACCCTGTCACCAGAAGTCGCCAACACCTATACGATCGGCGCAATCTACTCGCCGCGTCAGGTAGACGGCCTTACGATTTCGGTCGACTATTACAATATCGCGTTGAAAGACGTGATCACCGGTATCCTTCCGTCAATCACGCTCAACACGTGTTTGCAAACCGGTGATCCAACCTTCTGTAGTTTGATCACGCGTGACGCTACGGGTTCGTTGACAAACGCAAACCGTGTTGCGTTCAATATCGACAACAGGAATGTCAACATTGCAGCTAACGACGTATCCGGCATCGACGGACGCGTTTCGTATAGCTACGACTTCGGCGATTGGGGTGCATTTAACTGGGACTATAATGCATCGTATACGCTCGAAAACTCGCAGCTTCCGCTGCCGGGCTTCGGTCAGTTTGATTGCGTCGGTTTCTATGACGACAACTGTCAGAACCCGAATTTCCAATACAGCCACGTATTCTCGACCACTTACACGACAAACTTCGATCTGCAGGTCTCTGCAGTCTGGCGGTTCGTGTCTGGCGTGGACCGGATTGCGTCAATCGACGCATTGACAGGCGATATTACGCCAGTCGCTGATGGTGTATTGGCTTCCGCAACACTTCCTGCGGTCAGCTACCTCGACCTCGCGTTCTTCTACGATCTCTTTGAGAACGTTCAGTTGCGCGCTGGCGTCAACAACGTCTTTGACGTTGACCCACCATTCGTGCCGGGCTTCGGTCCGTCACCGACGGGTAACCAGTCGGCGAACAGCTATCCGGGTAATTACGACCTGGGTGGCCGTTTCATCTTCACCGGCATCAACGTCCGGTTCTAATCGATCCATCGACAAAGGGCCGCCTTATGGCGGCTCTTTTCGAGGGGAATTCTACGCCCGGCCGTTTGCGCGGCCGGGCGTTTTTTTGCGTTCCGCCCGAGCCAACTGCACATTTTCCCAAATCTCGTCTGGGATCCCTCCCAAAAAGGACATTCCTGGTGTAGTCTCGCGCCCAAATTACAGGGAACATGGCGGACAAAATGAGATCTTTGGTGAGAATACTGGCGCTTGCGGCAAGTTTTTGTGTTGTGTCTTTTGCTGGAGCGGCCCAGTCGCAAGGCGACGACGGGTTGCGCGATATCGCGTCATGCCGGCAGATTCCCAAATCTGGCGATCGCCTACGGTGCTTCGATCGGACGACAGAATTCCTGGAGACTGGGCCGGCGGCAGTTGCCGCCACAGAAGCAACCGGGCCGTCGCCGGAACAACCAGTCGCTACGGCTGCGGCTGAAACGCCTCCTTCAACCAGCGGATACAATAATGACGGTGTCGATCCAGTCGCCGGTTTTGGCGCTGAAGATCTCGCGCCCGGTGACGACGATGTTCAGCTGAAAGAGCTTCGCGTGATCGCAACATCAATCACCAGAAACGCACGCGGAAAATACATTATTGAACTCGATAACGGGCAAGTATGGCGCCAGATTCAGGCCGGCACGAATACGCTGAGGGTGCGCCGGGGCAGCGAAGAGAGCGGACACGATGTCATTATCCGAAAACGTGCGCTTGGCGCTTATACGCTGCGTTTGACGACAGCAAAACGATCCATTCTGGTGCGCCGGGTCAGGTAAAAATTCGCATTGATCAACGCGCGGTTTCAAGGCGGACAAAACGAGCGTCGATTACCAGCAATTATTCGACTAAAGGTTTCGGCAAAGATTTAGTCGTTGTGGGCCAAAGCGAGAGCTCGAAGACCCAATTTTCGATAAGGTCGAGTGCATCGGCGTTTTGCGCTATTAAAGCATCTTCTTCTTTACTGCGTTGCGCGGCATCGTAAACGAGTTTGTCGTCCTTTGCATCTTTGCGAAATAAATCGCTTTTCGCGATAGTGTCGCAATCGTCAGTATTATAGTCAAAGCTCATATGATCGCTTGTCGCCTTTATCGTTTCGGCAGGTTTTCGCAGCAGCGTACGAAAATCGAGAGAGCGGGCGTTGGGGCGTTTCGGGTCGCTTAGAATTGTGTGAAACATTTCGATCTGATGTCGCCAGACAAGCGCGGCGATCTGTAGATCTGTTAGCGCCAACGCGTCGCGCTGCGGAATGACGCTAACGCCAATATTGTCCATTGCATATACGCGAAAAATTTGCCGGATGATGGTCTTGCAAGGATCGCCCTTTTTTATCACCGATGCGAGGAAGCCTCTGAGGTCTCCGTAAAGGAGAACAACGGGGATATTTAGTGCAGCGATAATCGGCGTGATATTGTTGGCGGCGTTCGTCGGTTTGATGAGGGCGCGTTCGTCGCCAATATGGGGCCGTGCGATTAGCGATAGGACGACATCGCGCAATTTATTAATGTCGGTGATTTCATTTTGGTTTTGCGCCATACGATAGGCGTTCGACAGCCCCATGATGATTTCGGGTTCTTTGAGCGCCAGAACCCGGCCCGGCTGGTCGAGCACGCGAGATAATAACGTTGAACAGCAATAAGACGTATGAAAAAGAAATGCTGGTTTCGCCGATAGTTCTGGCGGCGAGGCGGCGAGTAATTCGTCTATCGACACCTCTGCCCAAGCTTGCGCGGCGCTTTCGATGCGGAAGTCCAGAAACGATGTGTCGCTCAGTGCGTTGCGCGTGAACCGACCGAACGTCACGGTTCGCCGCGCCATATCCAATCGATGCGGAAACCAGCTTGCGTTCCTTATGAGGTCGGCCGACTTGATTTTTTCCATTGACGTCATCGTAAATCCGAAAAGTTGATCGGCGTTATCATCGGTCAGTTTCGCCTATGCGCCAACTGATAATTGTTGTTCGTACGGCGAAAGGCCAAGCTGGCCCGGAGCGGTCACTTTCTGTACGTAACGGAGATCGCACCGTTTGCATGGTGCACTTGCGCCCTTACCGCGAATATATCGTTCAGTCGGCTGGCGGTGATCGTATCGCGCGGCGGGCCTTCAGCATGGATGCGCCCCTTTTTCATCCAGACAATTCGGTCGGCAAAGGTCGCTGCAAGATTAATGTCATGGAGGATCGCTAATGCGCCGGCGCCATTGTCCACATGATCGCGGATGAGCTGCAGAACGTCGAGCTGTCCGGCCGGGTCGAGCGAGTTCGTCACCTCATCGGCAAAAAGAAATGGCGCGTTGGCCGCGAAGGCGCGCGCGCAATGAACGCGCGCCAGTTCTCCGCCGGAAAGTGTGTCGGCGCGGCGCTGGCGCAGGTTGTCTAGTCCGCACGCAGATATTGCAGCAGCCACGGCTGTGTCGTTTTCATTGCGCGCTAGTGTCGTTGTTGCGCCATATGCGTATCGTCCGAGGGCGACAATGTCCTCGACAATAACGGGCCACGCCGTCGGGCGAATTTGCGGAAGATAGCCGGCAAGGCGCGCGCGCTTCGTCACGTCCATTGTGGCGGCGTCGTCATCGCCAATTCTTGCGCGTCCCGTAGTCGGCGCGATGGCGCCAAGCGCACACTTCATCAGGGATGATTTTCCTGCGCCATTGGGACCGACCAGTGCAACGAGTTCGCCAGCGCGAAGCGTAAGGTCAATGTTATCCAGGATACCGGCGCCGTTGATATCCAGACTTACATTTTCGAGTGTAATGACTGTCATGTTGCGCCGCTTCTTCTCGCGGCGATCCACACAAAAATCGGTGCGCCAATCAACGCGGCGACGACGCCAAGGCGAAGCTCAGCCGGTGTCGGCAAAAGGCGCACGCCGATGTCGGCAAGAACCAGAATGACGCCGCCGGCGATCGCTGCCGGAACCAGCGTTCGAGCCGGGTCATAGCGAACAAAGGGGCGAACAAGATGCGGCGCAACGATACCGACAAATCCGATTGCGCCGGCGATCGCAACCGCCGCGCCTGTCGCAAGCCCGGCGCCGAGCACGACAAAGATGCGCGTGCGTTTTAGATCGACGCCGAGGCTGAGGGCCGTTTCCTCACCCAGCCCGAGCGCCGAAAGGGGACGGGCGGACAACCCAAGGAAAACAAAGCCCGCGACAAGAAATGGCGCCGCCAAGGCAATGTCATCGAAACTTCGATTAGCAACTGTTCCAAGTGTCCAGTTTAAAAGATCCGCGAGCGAAAACGGATTTGGCGCCAAATTTAAAAGTAGCGCCGCAATGGCGCCGGCGAAACTGGAAATGCCAACACCGATCAGAATAAGCGTGACGACGGAACCGACGCGTATCGCGGCGAAAGTGAGAAGCGCGGTCGCGGCGAGGGCGCCGGCGATGGCGGCGATTGGCACGGCGACATCCGGCATCATTGCGCCGCCGTAAAAAAGAACCAGGCTGGCGCCAAGCGCGGCGCTTGCCGAAACGCCCAACACACCGGGTTCGGCGAGTGGATTGCGCAACAACCCTTGAAGCGCTGCGCCGGATGCGCCGAGCGCAGCGCCGACGATGAAGGCGGCGAGCGCGCGCGGCGCGCGTATTTCCCAGACAACAATCATGTCTCCAGTTTCGCCAACACCAAACAGCGCTGCGAAAAAGCGCCCAGCGGGCATCGTCGTCGAACCGATCGCCGCTGCGGCGGCGATTGAAATCACGGTGGCGAGGCAAAGAAGAAAATTCAAACGGGATATCATGGCGCGGCCGCCATCGCCTCGGCGGCGTCGACCACATACCAGGCGCCGCAAGCCGTCCATGCGCCGGGAATATCGATGACTTCGCTTTCGCGCAGGGCGCGTTTTGCAACGGGGTGCCGCACAGGTGACCACAAATCGGTTCGCGCGTCGGCGCCGTCAAAAAACCCTGCGGCAATTGCACGAGGTGCGCCGTAAGCCAGCCGCTCCAGCGGTGCGAACCCCCAGCCGGCGCGCTTTTCAAAATTTGTTCGGCCGGCGCTGCGGATCAACTCATCGATGAGCGTACCGCTGCCGGCAACGGCGCCTTTGGACGTTACATAAAGGATCTCGCCTTTTGATTCGGCCCTGATCGCCGCTAGCCGACGGCCCATTTCGGCAGCCGCAGCGCGCCCGCGCGCCGGATGGCCCAATGCCGCGGACGTCTCAATGGCGCTGTCGCGGATCGACGCCAGATCGCTGGCGTAGGGGACCTGTATGACCTCGACGCCCACTCTTTCCATGAATGCGGTAATATTCGGTCCGCCGCCGAACGTCCGAATAACAGCGTCCGGTTTTTCGATCAGTATATTTTCCGCCCGCGGGTGAATTTTTTTTATGCCGCGCGCTTCCTCGCGAAAATAGGAAAAAGATTTATTTGAATCCGGCGACAGCCCAATAATATTTTCGCGATCAGCAAATGCGAGAAGATATTGATCAGCACAAAAATCAAGGCTGATGATACGGCGCGGTTGCGTCACATTATTTCCCGCGTCCCGTACGCAAGAGATAATGGAAAGCACGCAGAGAAGGAATATGACGAACCGCGCTTTCATTTCAGAACGTCAACCTGACGCCGCCAAATCCGGACAAGCCCGGTGTTCCGAAGCCGGAGACTTGCTGATAGTCAGCATCGAGCAAGTTTTCGATACGCCCGTATAATTCGATCGTATCGCTGAGTGTGTAGGCGGCGGACAGATCAACGCGAGCCCATGCGTCGACGTCGGAACCGAACGGTCCCTCGGTTTCCTCGCCATTATATCGAACACTCAATGCGCCGGACAAACGATCATCGCGATAAATGAGCGATGCGTCGCTGGAATGGCGCGGCGTTCTGATCTGGCGGTCGCCAGAAATAGCGTCCTCTGCATCGATATAAGCGTAGCCCGCATTTAGGGAAATGTGGTTCGTAATTGAGAACTCCGCAGCTATTTCAATACCTTGAGCCTTCGTTCGGGCCAGGTTTTCATATCGCGAATTCGGTGCAAAGATAATGAGATTTTCCGTATCACGATTAAAATATGTTACGCCGAATGTTGCGTGACCGTCAAAGGCGTCAACATCGACGCCGATGTCAAACGCTTCACTGGTCTCTGGTTGCAAGTCCGCATTGGGCGGCAGGGCGCCAAAGCTTTGCGTCAACTGAAAGATTGTCGGTGCCTTGAAACCTTCGCCCCAACTGCCGCGTAATGTTACGCCTTTCGCGATCGACAACGCGGCAGCGGCGCGTGCGGTCACTTCGTCGCCAAATGTTGAATGGTCGTCATAGCGCAGGCCTGCGCTGACGGTCAGGCTCTCAAGTGGCTTGACTTCCAGCAATCCGAAAACTGCGTTGATTGACGTTTCCTCGCCATTGGCTTGCGTTTCTTCGCGTTCCGCGCCGACTGCAAGGCGGTGTTTGTCGAAGAGCTGTGCTGTACCTTGGTATCTCAAGATAAGCCGGTCGCCCTTGTCTTGAGACGCGAAGCCGCCGAAGGATCCGTTGCGCGTTATATCAGTATAACCGATGGAGACTTCGTTGTTCAGTCGGTCGCCGAACACAGATGCAATCGCGCGTCCATGCAGGGACAATTGATCCGTCGAAGATTTGTCGTCTGTATCTGACAGCGAGAAATTCGGCGGCGGGAAGCCATCGATTTGTGTTTCGCCGGTCTGGTATCGCGCTTTCGCTTCAAACCGAACCTTGCCAATATTGACGCCGCCGCCGCCGTCCAGCGTGTACCCGTCATAACCGTCCCGTTCCGGATTGCCGTCTTCTTCCTCGGCCTTTGAGATGCCGTCGCTGGTCAAGCCCGACGCAGAAAGGCGAAAGTCGCCGCCCGCACCGCCACCATAAACAGCCGCGCCGCCGCGCACCGTTGCGAACGACCCGCCTTCTAAAAACGCGCGCCCTCCGATGCCGTCGCTGGCCCGTTTGGTAATAATATTGACGACGCCGCCAATTGCATCCGACCCCCAAAGCGTCGATTGAGGACCTTTCAGAATTTCGATCCGCTCAATATTCGCCGGGTCAAGGATTGAAAAATCATAACCGCCGCCGACAGATGTCGGGTCGCCGAACGGCACGCCGTCAAGGAGGACAAGCGTCTGGTCCGTCGATGCGCCGCGGATGCGAATGGTGGCGAGACCGCCAAAAGCGCCGTTCTGGTTGACCGTAACGCCTGGCGCTTCCGCGATTGCGTCAATTGCGAATTGATAAGCGCGCAACTCTATGTCTTCAGCTGTGATAACGCTGACGCTCGATCCGGTTTCCCCGATCGGCGTTGGCAGACGCAGCCCCTCGACGATGATTTCATCGTCTCCTGCAAACGCCGGCGTCAATAAAAAAGCGGACAACGCCGCCAGACCTGGTTTCGAAATATGTCTCATGGTTTTCCTTTCCCGCCGCAGCGGACAAACGACAATGGAATCCGCAATGGACTTGCATCCACGGCGAACAATCAGTGTCGCTTCAAAGGAAGACTCCTGCCCCGCTGGCTGTTCCCGGCCATAGAGCGAGCGACGCGAGGGCAGGTCTCCTGACTCTGCGGGTCAATGCCGTTCGGCCATCCTTCCCGGAGCATCAATCTCCAGTGGATAAATCGGCCGAGGGCTCACCGCTGACAGTTGCGGGCACAGTTCCGGATTCTCACCGGATTCCCTATTAAGCCCCTCTCGGGGCGCCTTCTGCCTAGTGTTCTGCGACGGTAAAGGCGGGCCTGTCAACATGAGCTCTGGAAGCGAGATTTTGCGTTCTTCCCGTCCGGGCGCGCCATGATAGGTTGGCCCTATGAATCACGACGATATCCGCGAACACTTTTTCAGCCTTGATGACCGGCCGCCTGAATTGGCGCCTAATGACATTCATTGCTGGGTAATTTCATTGAACACGCCCGCGAACGACGAGACGCTGGATGATGAAGAGCGCGATCGCGCGTCGCGTTTCCACTTTGATCGCGATCGGCGCAGGTTCATCGCCGGCCACGTTGCGATCCGGCGGGTTTTGGCGCGATACCAATATGTCCAGCCGCACGATCTGGACTTCGCCATTGAAGAGGGGGGGCGCCCGACCTTGGCGGACGCCCGCGTGAACTTCAATTATTCGCGCTCGGAGGAATGGGGGCTGTTGGCAATTTCAAATGCGAAAATCCTCGGCGCAGATATCGAAGCTTTGCGCATGAGTGAGGACCTTGCCGACGTCGCGCGCCAGCATTTCTCGCAGGCCGAGCAATCAGCACTCAACGATCTTTCAGGTGCGGCGTGGACGGAAGGGTTTTTCAATTGCTGGACGCGAAAGGAAGCGATTGTCAAAGCCATGGGCGTTGGCCTTGCCGCTTCGTTGGACGCATTTGACGTATCGGTAAAGTCCGAAGCGCGCCCCGAAATCTTACGCGCGACCGATGACAGCGCCCCGGCGCGCGAATGGGCGTTATGGTCGTTCAAGCCGATAGATGGTTACCAGGCTGCAATTGCGACAAATCTTGCGGCCCCGAACTTGCACGTATTGCGGGAAAAGATGCAATCGGGCTCCCGCCAATAGACGATCAGCGCGGGACCATGTGTAAGCAGGGGTCTCGTTTTGAACCAGTTAAAGCTGGCGATTGGAACAAGTTTTACAGCCGATCCGCTAAGTGATTTCACGCCGTTCTGGTCGCGAATTCTTGGTACATCGGTTGATTTCTCGCTGACGTCCGCCGCCATTCTCTATCAAACACTCCTGACGCCCGGAAGCGGATTGAATGACCTCTCTGCGTCGCGTTTTTTGCTTGTTCGGTGGTCTGATTTTGGGCGCGACGCGAGGCGTGCGGCAAGCGAGCTTGCATCCGCGGTAAACGCGACAGGGATTAAATTCACAATTTTCATCTGCCCCGAACAGCAAGGCGATGCATCACCGACAGTGATTGAGGAATTTTGCAAAGCGCTTGATGCGCAGTGCCAAATCGTCGATGTCGCCGAAATTTTCGCACGGTATGACATCGCAGACCCGTTCGATGCGCACGCGAATAATGCGGCGTCTGTTCCATATTCGCGCGAAGCATTCGCAGCGTTATCGGCCGAACTGGTCAGGCGCGCTCATGCAGCGCAAAGGCCGCCATTAAAACTGGTCGCGGTCGATTGTGACAATACGCTTTGGCGCGGCGTCGTCGGCGAGGACGGCGTGACGGGGATAAGCGCGGATCCGGCGGCAAAACAATTACAGCATCGACTGAGCGTATTGTCCGACGCCGGCGTCACGATCGCGCTCCTCAGCAAGAATATGGACAATGACGTCGTTTCGGTATTTGAACAGCGCCCGGATATGCCGCTTACGCTCGACCATATCCTTGCGCGCGGCGTAAACTGGTGTGAAAAATCTGAAAACCTCGTAGCGATCGCGCAGCAATTTGGCGTATCCGACGCGTCAATTCTTTTTCTTGACGACAACCCAATCGAGATCGCTGCAATGCGCACGCGAATGCCCGGTGTTGTTTCTGTGCTGGCGCCGCCCGTGGCGGCGTTCGCTGAACATCTCTGGCTTTTGGATGCCGCGCCGGCAACGCACGAAGACCGCGAGCGCCGCAATAAGTATCGCGACGACACTGCGCGCCGAAACGAGGCGCATTCTGCACCAACATTGAAAGCGTTTATCGACAGCCTCGAATTGAACGTCGATATTGCCGAGGCCAATGTTGGCGATATTGCGCGTCTTGCCCAACTAACGCAGCGTACAAACCAGTTTAATACGACGCTGCATCGTTTTACAGAACCGGAACTTGCAGCCTGGGCGGAGGCGCCGGACCATAAACTCTTCGCCGTTTCCGCGCGGGACCGGTTTGGTGATTACGGTATCGTTGGCGTCATTGGTCTTGAGTACTGCAGCACGCATCACCGTGTTTCGCTGTTCGCGCTTAGTTGCCGCGCGCTCGGTCGCGGCGTCGAACATCAGATGGTCGCGCATATCGGAGACATTGCAAAGTGCGCTAGCGGATCCGAAGTCGCCTTTGCGATGGCGCACGGGCCGCGTAACGAACCGGCATGGCACTTCTTAGCGGAGCTCATCGGTCGTGCGCCGGCGGAAGGCGACAACACGATTGACGCGGCTACGTTAGCTGAGGTGCGATTTGATACCACGACGGCGCCAGCGCCACAGGTTCCCAACGAACCCACAATACATGCCAAAATTGAAAATCCGTTAGTTACCTGGTCGTATATCGCAAATGATCTGACGACCGGCCATGCAATCTTGCGCGCCGTTGTCGCCGACCGAAAAACGATGCGCAAAGTTCAGACAACATTCGTTGCGCCGGCGCGCGGCATTGAGAGCGATATAGCGCGCATCTGGGAGGATATTCTCTCAGTGTCGCCCATTGGCGCGCAGGATGATTTCACGGCGCTGGGCGGAAAATCCATTGATCTCGTTCAGGTGCATTCGCGGCTCGTAAAACTTCTGCGACGGCCGGTCGATCTCACATTGTTGTTCGAATGTTCAACGCCGGCACAGCTCGCGCGACGTCTCAATGATCAGGAAACGCGCGCCGATAAATCAGTCAGCGCTCGCGCAAACGCCATGGCTCATGCGCGCGATCAACGGATGCGACGCTTCAAGGAAGTGCGGGAGACAATGCAATGAGTGAACAGGAAAAAGGCATCGCGATCGTCGGTATGTCCGGTCGCTTTCCCGGCGCGAGTGACGTCGATCAGTTCTGGGACAACATCAAAAGCGGTGCGGAGTCGATCACGCGGTTTTCCCGCGACGAACTCGAATTGCCGCCGCCAGACGGTCATGACGCCTCCGATGGGTTTGTCTGCGCCAAAGGGTTTCTTGATGACATCGACATGTTTGACGCGCGCTTTTTCGATTACCTGCCGAAGGAAGCGGAACTTATGGATCCGCAACACCGAATTTTTCTGGAGATCTGCTGGGAGGCGATGGAGCGCGGGGGATATGATCCGTCGCGGTATCCGGGCGCTGTCGGCGTGTTCGGCGGGTGTTACATGGATACCTATGTTCTCAACAATCTGTGTTCCGACGAAACCTTCCGTCGCAAGCTTGTAGAATCAATCCAGGTCGGGTCACTGCAAACGGAGCTCGGTAACGACAAGGATTATCTGGCAACGCGCGTCGCCTACAAGCTAGGCCTTCGCGGTCCCGCCATGACGCTGCAAACTGCGTGCTCGACATCGCTTGTCGCGATCGCGACTGCTTGTCAGAGCATTGAATCCTATCAATGCGACATGGCGCTCGCTGGCGGTGTCACGATCGTGCTGCCGCAGCGGAAGGGTTACTTTCACAAGGAAGGCGGCATGCTGTCGCCGGACGGGCGTTGTCGGCCGTTTGACGAAAACGCGGCGGGCACAGTCTTTTCAAACGGTGCAGCTGTCGTCCTTTTGAAACGGGCCGAAGACGCTTTGCGTGATGGCGACACGATCTACTCGATTATTCGCGGGTACGCGACAAATAACGACGGCGGCGAGAAGCTGAGCTACACCGCGCCCAGCGTTGATGGCCAGGCGGAAGTCATCTCACTGGCGCTCGGTATGGGCGGTATTGATGCGCGCTCGATCGGTTATGTCGAAGCACACGGCACGGCAACCCCGCTTGGCGACCCGATTGAAGTCGCCGGTCTGACGGCCGCATATCGTCGCGACACCAATGACAAACAGTACTGCGCGCTCGGATCTGTTAAGGCCAATCTCGGTCATCTCGACTGCGCGTCCGGCGCCATCGGGTTAATCAAAACGTCCATGGCGCTGAGCGATAAAGTGTTGCCGCCGCTGCTGCATTTTCAAGCGCCCAATCCAAAAATCGACTTCGCCGAATCGCCCTTCTACATCAACACGGAACTGCAACATTGGGACACCAACGAGCCGCGCCGGGCAGGCGTTTCGTCCTTCGGCGTTGGTGGAACGAACGCCCACGTTGTTGTCGAAGAGGCCCCGGAGATCGAAGCGGATCCAGAGCGGCGCTCCCATGAGCTGATCGTTCTTTCCGCGCGCTCTGAAGCGGCGCTCGAAAACCAGGCGACACGCCTTGCGGCCCATCTCGATGATCATCCAGATATGGATTTCGCTGATGCGGCCTATACGTTGCGGATCGGGCGCAAACAGTTTGCACATCGGCGTATCGTTACGGCGTTTGATCGCGAAGACGCTATTTCAAAACTGCGCGACAATGTGCGCCCGGGCGAAACGGGCGTCGCTGATGCATCCGCGCCGGAAGTGGTTTTCATGTTTCCGGGTCAGGGCTCGCAATATCCGGGAATGGGCCGCGATCTTTATTATTCAGAGCCCGTCTATCGTGAGACCATTGATTGCATTGCCGATGTTCTCTTGGCGGATGAGCACTGTGGCCGCGATGTGCGTGACTTCCTGTTGTGGAGTGACGCATCGCCGCTTTCCGAAGAAGAAGTAACGCGTGACCTTGCCTCCACAGAGAACGCACAGCCGGCGCTTTACGCAGTAGAATGCGCGCTTTCGGAACTGATGAGCAGTTGGGGTGTGACGCCTGCCGCAGTCATCGGGCATTCAATCGGCGAGTTTGCAGCAGCCGTGACTGCCGGCGTCTATTCACGCGAAGACGGCGCGCGACTGGTCGCTGTGCGCGCCGCCGCCATGCAAGCGCAGCCCCGCGGGTGCATGCTCGCCGTAATGCAGGACGCAAAGGACCTGCAAGGAAAATTACCGAACGGAATTAGTATTGCTGCCGTCAACGCGCCAGGCGCATGCGTTGTCAGCGGTGATGAGGCGGCAATCGTCGATTTCATGAAGGCGCTTAATGCAGACGGCGTCGCGATGACGCTCTTGAAAACATCGCATGCTTTTCATTCACCGATGATGAGCGGCGCAAAAGCGGCGTTAATTGAAAAAGCAAGTTTATTAACCATGGCGCCGGCCAAGACCGAGTTTTATTCGACTTTGACCGGCGGCGAAGCCGGCAGAGATGCGCCCTGTAATACGGATTATTGGGGCGATGAGATGATGAACCCTGTTCTGTTTTGCGACGCCTTGCGCGCCGCCGAAAATCCGGGGAATACGCGTTTATTCGTGGAACTGGGCCCAGGCCGCTCGCTGACAGGCTTCGCGCGCCGCACTTTTGGCCCATCGGTGAAAGCATTTCCCGTGCTCGGGGACGACGACGTCGCTGCGTTTATTGGCGCGATAGGGCGCTTATGGGTTAACGGCGTGTCGCCGGACTGGGGTGCGTTAACGATCGGTCGCCGGCGACGCGTAGCATTGCCCACATACGCCTTTGAGCGCAAACGCTTCTGGGTTGAACCGACCGTTAACGGATCCGTCGCTGGCGCAGTCGTTGCAGAAAAAAAGCAAAGCGTTAACGGCAAGATGCGATCATCCAATGGCGCAGAAAACGGCGCCGCCGAGGACCTCATCGAACAACAGCTTGTCGTTATTGCTGAACAGATTGCGCTTTTAAAAGCGATGTGACGGGGAAATTCTGGAAGATGTCGACAATGGCCGATCGCAAAGCCGCAATATCTGCGCAACTGACATCCGTCATGGCGGAATTGTCCGGTTATTCTGAGGCGGAACTGTCGAGCACCGGTACATTCCTGGAACTCGGCTTTGATTCGTTATTTCTCACGCAATTGGCGACGGCGTTTCAGAAAGAGTTTGCGACGCCGATCAGTTTTCGACAATTAATAACCGATCAGCCAACGCCGAATGCGCTCGCCGCATGGATCGCCGAAAAAACGTCCGCACCGACTGTCGAGCCGACTCCTGAAGCGCCGTCCGAGGCGTTGCATGTTGAGGCGGCGGCCGGCGAACCTTCGCATGTCGATGCGACAGTGACCGCCACTGGAAATCGCAATGCTGACGACATGACAGATGTTTTTTCGCAGCAGCTCGATCTTATGCGCGCACAATTAGAATTTCTGCGCGGGAAGAAAAGCGCCGCAGCCTCGCCAACGCCTGTACTGTTGGCGAAAAGTAGCGACGCAGACCAACTGCGTATCACTTCGATGGAAAAGCAGCCCGAAGCGCCGCCAACTGGATTCGGGCCGCGAATATCCAAAACGCAAAGCGAACGAGAACTCACGCCGTCGCAGAGCGGTCATATCGACCGGTTAATTGCGCGCTACAACGCGAAAACGAGACGCTCCAAAGAGCACGCAACAGCGGACCGCGCCTTTCACGCTGATCCGCGAACTGCCGCCGGTTTTGATCCGCTCTGGAAAGAAATGGTTTATCCGATCGTCGTCAATCGCTCCAAGGGCGCCCATTTGTGGGATATTGACGACAATCAGTATATTGATCTTCTCAACGGGTTCGGCCCGAACTTCTTCGGTCATCGTGCGGGCTTCATCACCGATGCGTTAAAAGCCCAGCTTGATGACGGGTTTGAAACCGGCCCGCAGACGCCCCATGCCGGTGAAGCGGCAAAACTCCTTTGTGAATTAACGGGTATGGATCGCGCGAGCTGGGTCAACACTGGCTCCGAAGCTGTGCAAGCCGCCATCCGCATAGCGCGCACCGTCACCGGCCGCGACAAGATTGTTGTTTTCAAGGGCTCTTACCACGGAAACTTCGATGAAGTGCTGGTGCGCGGCGTTAATAAACCCGATGGTGGATGTCGAACATTGCCAGTTGCGCCGGGCATTCCATTCGGTTCAGTCGATAATGTGATTGTCCTTGAATATGGCGACGACGCAGCGCTCGAAGCGATTGCAGCTGACGTGGGGTCCATTGCCGCGGTGCTGGTAGAGCCAGTGCAAAGCCGACGTCCGGATCTTCAGCCGCGCGAATTTCTTCACGCGCTGCGCGACCTCACCGAACGGAACGACGTCGCACTTATCTTCGATGAGGTAATCACGGGATTTCGAACCGGGCCCGGCGGGGCGCAGGAATATTTTGGCGTCAAGGCTGATCTGGCGACTTATGGAAAAATTCTTGGCGGCGGTATGCCGATTGGCGCCGTTGCCGGCAGCGCGAAATACATGGACACCTTTGACGGCGGCGCGTGGGGCTATGGCGACGCCTCAAAACCAGAAGCTGGCGTTACTTTCTTCGCAGGAACATTTGTGCGCCATCCGCTGGCCATCGCCGCAGCTTACGCGTCGCTAAAGCACCTGCAGGAACAAGGCGCGCCATTGCAGGAGCGTGTTACAGCGCGCGCTGCGCGTTTCGCCGATGAACTGAACGAATTTTTTGAAGAACGCGGAGTAGGCTTTCGTGTGCTTCAATTCTCATCGCAAATGTTTATCCGCGTCGATGAAGAAACGCCGCTCGCCACGCTTTTCTTCTATCATATGCGTGACCGCGGCGTGCACCTGCTGGAAGGTTTTCCTTGTTACATGACGGCCGCCCATACGGACGATGATGTCACTGCGGCAATTGACGCCGCGAAGGACGCCATTTTCGAAATGCAGGCGGACGGTGTTTTGTCGACCTCCGAGGAAAAGCAGGGCGACGCACAGTCGTTTATGCGCCGATTGCCGCTCACGGCCGGGCAACGAGTGATTTGGTCAACGGCGCAACTTGGCGCCGCTGCATCATGCGCGTTTAATGAGTCTGACAGCTTTCATCTCGACGGCGACCTTGATCGCGACGCTTTCGCTGAAGCGGTGAACGCATCGATTGACGAACACGAGGCGTTCCGATTGCGTTTCGACAGCGCCGGCGCTCATCAACTTGTTGCGGATACGCCGGGTTTTGCCTTGCAGTTTTTAGATATTGCAGATCTTCCCTCCGACAAACAACGGGCGCGCATTGATGACTGGGTAAAGCACGCGGCCACAACGTCGCTTGATCTGGAACATGGGCCGCTTGGTAGCGCTATGCTTTTTCGGCTGGGCGCTGAAGCTCACATATTCATCGTTTTCGCGCATCACTTGGTTTTTGACGGTTACTCGTCTGACTTGTTGATCCGAGATATTGTCCGTCTATATGGCGCTATCGTTGAAGGAGAGCGGATCGGGGCGTCAGACCTTGCACCGTTCTCGGACTATGTTCCAAAAGCTCAGGCGGCGTCGCCAGTGCCGGATTTCTGGCGTTCGCTCTATGCAGAGGGTGCGCCGCCGCCGCTGGACTTGCCGACAGATACGCCGCGCGGCGAGGCCTTCACCTATCGCGGCGCCACGGCGCGTCGAACGCTCCCGAATACGCTATGCGAAAAGGTGCGCTCAACAGCGCGCGATCTCGGCGTCACTATGTCGGCGATCACCATGTCGGCCTATGCGGCATGGCTTTCAGGTATTTCCGGTCGGCCCGATTTTATCGTCGGCTTACCTGCGGCCGGACAAGCCCGGCATGGAATTGAGACTGTCGGCTATTGCGTAAACGTCTTGCCGATGTTGATGCGCGTTGCAGGCGATTTGTCCTTCGGCCAGTTCGCAAAAAACGTTCAGGAAATCACACTCGACGCGTTCGAGAATCAGGATTTGTCGCTAAGTGCGTTGAAGGCCGGGATCAGCGAACCATCATCGCGTCATCGTCCGCTCATCGACGCGATGTTTAACTATGGTGGTTATTTCCGGGGGCTTGACGTCGCGGGCGTTCATATTCGCGCAGTTGAGAACGAGCGCCATGCAGTCTGCAATGAGCTGTTCTTGAATATTTCCGACGACGGCGACGCTTTGTGCATGGACCTCGAATATGCATCGGACCTATTTGGCGCTGCGACGATTGAAACATGGCTAGACGACTTCTCGACTATCCTCAGCAATATCGGTGAAGACGCCACGATCGCGCTTGCGACGTTGACGCGCCCTAGCGGGGATGGGCAAGCCAATGTGGTGCTGTTCGAAACACATCGTGTCCGCCGCGACGATGAAACGGGCGCCCAGGAAAATTCTGCGACCCTGAACGCGACAGAAGTTGTGCTGGTCAGTGCAGTTGGCGTGGCGCTTGGTCAGGACGACATTTCCATCGAGGCAAATTTCTTTGAGCTTGGCGGTCATTCTATCCACGCTTCGCGACTATTGACGGCGCTGCGAAAATCCATAGCGCCGACGCTCGGTATTCGTGCAATTTTTGAAGCGGCATCGTTGCGAGCGCTGGCGGCGCACATTGACGGCCTGGAAAGTGAAACTGAAATTGCCGAACGCGAGGAGTTTGTATTTTGACGAGGCCCATGCGGATAAATACAGTCGATGAATTTCTGCGCCGGATGGCCGAAAACGACGTGACGTTCGGACGCGAAGGCGTTTCCCTGCGCGTGTCGGCGCCCAAAAGCCTGTTAACGTCAGATGATTCAATTTTTATACGTGATCACAAGGGCGAAATTCTTGCAGCGCTCGGCGGGGACGATACGGTTTCATCAACAAGCGCGCCGACCGGGGCGCCGGTGGATGCGCCGGCGACTACCCGATCGTCACGCCTTGGACTTTCATTTCAACAAGAAAAAATCTGGTCGCACCAACAGATGTTTCCGGACATGGTGCTCTACAATCTTGCAACCGCGTGGCGCTTGCGTGGCGCCCTTGACTCTCACGCGTTTTCTCGCGCCTTCGTACGGTTCGTCGAACGTCATAATGTGCTACGCGCCTGTTTCTATGTAATCGATGGCGAACCGTTTGTATCGTTCCGCGACGGAAGTGATATCACGCTCCCGATCGTTGATGCTGCAAATGACGCCAGCGACGATGAGTTGCTCGTGCAATTTGAATCGTGGCGAGACGCGCCCATGGCGCTTGCTGACGGCGAAGTATTTCGTGCGCGCCTGATCCAGCGGTCGGCGCATGATCACATCTTCTTCTTCGCGCCGCATCATATCGTTTGGGACGGGCTTTGCTGGGACATTTTGCTTCGTGAACTCTCGGCGCTTTACACCGAAGAAACAGGTGGCAAGCCTGCATCTCTTCCGTTCCTCGACCATCAATACGCTGATTTCGGTGCGGAGCATCGCCGCTGGATGGATAGCGGCGCGCCGGAAGAAGATCTGGATTATTGGCGGAATTATTATGCTGGCGATACATCGCCGCTGGCGTTGCCGGCTGATGGAAAGCGACCAAAATTGTTCACATTTGAAGGTGGTTCAATTACCTTTGACATCGCTGCGCCTGCCATTTCAGCAGCGCGCGCTTTGGCGACGCAATATCAGTGTACGACATTTGTCGTCTTTCTTGCGGCGTGGCAGGCGTTTTTACACCGAGTATCGGGTCAAACCGATATTGTCGTCGGCGCGCCAGCGCAAGGGCGACACGGCGAGGGCGACGCGGATCTTATTGGTTGTTTTGGTAACACTTTAGGAATGCGCGCCCGGATTGATGCGGCTGAACCCTTCTCGTCGCTGATATTGCAGGCCCGTGATGTCTTTTTTAATGTTCTGGAGCATCAACGGACGCCTGTAGAGTTTCTTGCTTCGCACATACAACCAACGCGTGATGTTTCGCGCACGCCGCTGTTCCAGGCGATGTTCACTTATCAGAATGAAGTAGATCGCCCGACAATGATTGGCGATATTGCGCTGGAAATGCTTGATATTGCGCCCGGCGGAGCGCCGACCGATATTCGTCTGGAAGTCTCTGAGACCGCCGACACGGCGTTCGGGGAAATAAATTACGCAACATCTGCGATGAACGCCGACAGCGCGCGATCCCTTGCAGAGTGCTTCACCGTCTTTTTATCGGAGCTAATGAACTGCCCGGACAAACGTATCGCAGATATAGGCATTATGCCTGCGGCTGAATTGAAACGCGTACTCGTTGAGTGGAATGCGACGGAAACAGACTTCCGCCGCGAAGCACTGGCGTTTGATTATTTCGATGATGCGGCGGCGGCGAGACCGAACGCGCCGGCTGTCAGTATCGGCGATATGTCTCTGACATATGTGGAACTCCAGTCACGCGCCAATCGCATCGGCAATTTTCTGCGCGCAGGCGGGATCAAAGAGGGCGATATCGTTGCTGTCTATATGGACCGATCAATAGATATGGTCGCATCTATCCTTGGCCTCTGGAAAGCGGGCGCGGCGCTTTTGCCGATTGATCCGGGTTTTCCGCAAAACCGGCTTGCCTATATGCTGGAGGATGCGCGCGCCAAGGCGGTGATAACAACAACGCCGCTTGTCGAAGAGTGGCTCGTTGCGGCCGCGCCGGTCATCGACTTTGATGCGCAGGAAAATGCGATTGCCGCCATGTCGGCGACAGCCCCGGTGATAGCGCGTGCCAATGCGGCGGCGCGAGCCTATGTCATCTACACATCGGGATCGACCGGTGATCCGAAAGGCGTTGAAAACGATCACGGCGCGCTCTGTAATTTCATTGAAGCGATGATGCGCGAACCGGGTATGGCGCCTGACGATCGATTGCTCGCCGTGACGACGATCTCGTTTGACGTCATGCTGCTAGAACTCTTCGTGACACTATCGGCAGGCGCGGAAATAGTGCTCGCGAGCGACGATGACGCCATGGACGGTTTCGCGCTTGCGGACATCATTGAGCGACGCGACATCACCGTACTGCAAGGAACGCCCGCCACGTGGCGGATACTCTTTGACGCCGAATGGCGCGGTAAGGGCGACATGAAAGCATTATGCGGGGGGGAGGCCATGCCCGCTGAAATTGCCGAGCGCCTGCCGAAACTCGTTGGCGCGCTGTGGAATATGTACGGACCAACCGAAACGACCGTCTGGTCGACCTGTGCACATATAAAAGACGCGTCAGACATTCATGTGGGCCGGCCGATCCAGAATACGAAAATATATGTATTGGATGATTTCGGTGCGCCGACACCGGCTGGCGTATCGGGCGATCTGTGGATCGGCGGCGACGGTGTTGCGCTTGGTTATCTTGGCAAGGCGGCGCTAACGGCGGAGCGCTTTCGCGAGAACTCTTTCGCGCCTGACGCAGGCCGTATTTACAACACAGGCGATCGCGCAAGATGGCGTCGCGACGGAACGATAGAGATCCTTGGTCGCCGCGATGATCAAGTAAAGGTTCGCGGGTACCGCATCGAACTTGGCGATATTGAAACGGCACTCGGCAAATATCCAGGTGCGCGCGAAGCGGCCGTGGCATTGCGCAATGATCAGTCCGGGGAAGCATCGCTCGTTGCCTATGTAGTCTTCAAAGACGGGCTCTCCGCGACCAATAGTGAACTACGGCGCTTTATGCGCAAGCACGTCCCTCATTATATGACGCCGCAGTTCTTCATGGAACTATCGGCGCTACCGCTAACCAACAACAATAAGGTCGACCGAAAGGCATTGCCGGCGCCGGCGGGAGGCGCATCACCGACCGAGCTGACGCCGCCGCGCACGCCTCGCGAAATCGCGCTTGCCGAAATCTGGAGTGACATCCTGCATGCGCCCGAAATTTCTGTAACCGACAATTTCTTTGAGCTTGGCGGACAATCTCTTCAAGCCGCACGCATGATTGCGCGCGTGCGCGATGCGATTGGCCTGTCAATCTCGCCGCGAGAGGTGATCTTCGAAAGCCTTGAGCAACTCGCAGCAGAAGTAGAGGCAGCGTAATGCGGGTACAGTCAGACGATGGCATTTGCGCCGACAAAGCGCACGGAGGAAACGGCGATGGCCGCGACGCCACTTTATTTCGGCGATAGCGATCGTAAACTTTACGGTGTCTTTCACGGCCCGACGACGCGCCGATCAAATGCGCCGGCCGTTTTGATGTTCAATCCGTTTGGCGAGGAGGCAATCCGATCGTATCGGACCTATCGCCAGCTTGCCGAGCGCCTGTCGCGTGCGGGCGCTTCGGTTCTGCGGTTCGATTACTACGGCAGCGGAGATTCTGCCGGGGATTGCGCCGATCTCGATCTGGATGGCATGGTGCGCGACGCGGTGATGGCGCATGAGGAATTGGAAGCCATGACCGAGTTGCGCCGCTTCGCTTGGGTTGGGCTGGGCCTTGGTGGCGCAGTCGCGCTGTGCGCTGCGCGTGCAACTGGCGCAAATCCGGCGCAGTTGTTTTTGTGGGACCCGGTGTTAAACGGCGCCGACTATCTAGCTGTCCTGCGCGGCGCACACATAGCTGCCCTGTCACACGCGCTCGATTTGCCAGCATCGAGAATAAAGCGCGACACGCCGAAAGAGCCTGCGAAGATGACCGAGGCGCTTGGGTTTCATCTTTCCGATACGCTGCGTTCGCAGCTTTTGGACTTCGCGTTCGATGATCGCAACAAAATCGCTCGCGAAATTTGCCTTATCGCATCGTCGGACACATCAATTTCACCATCACGGGAAGATATCCTGCGATCCGCCGCTGCGCACTATCGTCGATACGACAGTGCATCGACGGCGTGGAACAGCAATGAGGCATTCAACGAATATTACATCCCGACAGACGTAATCGACATTATTGTTGATGGTGTGAGCGCGCGGTCATGACGGAACGCATCGTTCAGTTTGGCGCCAGCGAGCACTTGAGCGGCGTCCTGCGCAATGACCCGTCGGTCCGCGGGCGGCCCGGGCTGATATTTTTTAATGCCGGTGTCGTTCATCGGATAGGGCCGCACCGATTGAATGTGAAACTCGCGCGCGCGCTTAATGCACCTAGCCTGCGCTTTGACCTGTCCGGGCAAGGAGAGAGTGCGACTGCCGAAGCAGGCCTCGGTTTTGAGCGTCAGGCTGTGGCCGATCTC
This sequence comes from Parvularculaceae bacterium, assembly GCA_021776465.1. GTDB lineage: Bacteria > Pseudomonadota > Alphaproteobacteria > Caulobacterales > Parvularculaceae > Hyphococcus. The sequence continues at coordinate 6,752 of JAJFFU010000148.1, read as the reverse complement.
GGCGCCGCGATCGACACAATTTCGGATGAGTTGGACGCCCCTGATACGATTGCAATCGGCATATGTTCGGGCGCGGATCACGCAATGCGCGCCGCCGTAGCCGACCCGCGCATTCGCGGCCTCGTATTGCTCGACCCATTTGCTTATCCGAACGACACCGCGGCCGGCGCCGATTTTATGGCGCGCGCCGCTGATCCCGACCGATGGTCGCGAAAAATCCGGTCGATGATGGCTCGAGGCGAGAGCGTCCAAAATTCAGATAACGAGGAACAAACGGACGACGAAATCGACCAGGGCCGTCCCGTTGCACCAAAGGAAGACTTCGCCGCCGATTTGACGAGGCTTGTCGAGCGCGGCGTGCGCATTTTGATCGTCTATACCGGCCTTGTGCGCCGCCACGTATCAAAGCCAGCACATTTTTTTCAAACATTCGCGGATTATGGTTTCGATCGTACTATAGAAGTCGACGCGATGCCGCATACGGATCATACATTTTCATCAATCGCTTCGCAGGAAGCGCTTATTGCGCGCATTGACGACTGGTTGCAGCGAAACTACCGATCGGCTCGCGATGAGAGGCTGTCATGAGTGCAAATGCCGGCGGCCTTGATGGCGATGCCGCGCCGATGGCGCCATCCCTGACGAACAGGGTGATGCGCGGCGCCATGTGGATCATTGGCGGACGCTTTATCGTCCGCGCGCTCGGCCTCATAAACACATTAGTGTTGGCGCGACTGCTTGTTCCGGAAGATTTTGGCCTTGTCGCTATAGGCGTCACCGTAATGCAGCTCTTGCAGAACATAACTGACATCGGCGTTTCCCGCACGGTCGTCAAATTTCGCAACGCCGGGCGCGCGCAATACGACACGCTGTTCACGATCTCCCTGATCCGGGGTGTCGCTGTCTCGGTGGTGATGCTTGTCACCGCAACGCTTGCGGATAATTTTTACAACGATCCGCGCGTCACCATCATATTTTTCGGGATCAGCATAGTTCCACTCTTTCATGCGCTTATGAATCCGCGATTTTATGAGTTTGAACGCGAACTCGATTTTTCAAAGCAGTTCCAGCTGGAGGCCGCAGACAAATTGATCGGCGTTGCCGTTTCAATAACCGTCGCCGTCGTCTTCCGTACGTACTGGGCGATCATTCTGGGCCTTGTCGCGGGCGCATTTGCGCAGATGTTGATGTCATGGCTCCTGAAGCCTTACCGGCCCAAACTTTCTTTTGCGGCGATCAGTGAAATTGGCGGTTTTGCCGGTTGGCTTACCGGCCTCAGTTTCGTTTCAGCATTGAATAACAAGCTCGATGTTCTGTTTCTTGGAAAGCTCGTCAGCCCGGCGGACCTGGGCGCCTTTTTTGTCGGTGGTTCTGTTGCGTCTCTGCCAAGTGGCGAGATCGCGATACCTATGGCGCGCGCGATTTATCCGGGGCTGTCGCAATTACAGGGCGATAGCGGCGCCATGCGGAGCGCTTATCTCCGCGCCGCAGAAGCATTGGCGCTCATTGCAATGCCGGCGTCCTTCGGGGTCGCGTTTATCGCGCAGGACCTTGTCGCACTGTTGTTAGGCCCCGGATGGGAACGGGCTGCGCTGATGCTGCAATATTTTAGCCCGGCGGCGGGGCTCGGTGTCATATTCTACGCAACCAACGCTTACGCGCTGGCGCTCGGTCGCGCGCGGCTAATCTTTTTGCGCGAAGTGCTAGTCTTTTTCATCCGTATGCCACTCTTTGTAGTCGCTGCATATCTGTATGGGCTGGTCGGCGCTGTTGTTGCTTGCGCGATCGGCTTGTTAATTATCGCGGCGCTCAATGCAGGGCTCTATGCACGTCTCAGCGGCGGCGCGCCTTTCGAGCCGGTTTGGCGGGCGCGGCGAAGTCTCGCTGGCGTTGCGGCCATGGCGGCGTACTTCTTATTGTTCCGCGACCATATACCGGAACTTGACACCGCCCCACTTGGTCTTCGCCTTTTCGCGGACGCGATCGTCGGCGGTGGTGTCTATGTTGTGACAATTTTTACTTTGTGGCGCGTGGAGGGCGCGCCAGAAAGCATCGAGCGACTAGTCGTTAACCAAGCAAACGCCGCATTTTCTCGCTTGCAGCGGTTTTGCAGCGCCGCATCTTAAGCATGCGCTTTTGCGTTTCCTTAACGCGGAATTGAGATGAGTATTACTGCTGGCTCCGGCATTTACTGAAACCCGCTTGCACCGGAGTTTCGGAGACAGCATAAAAACCCCGGCCGTTGCGTCGGGGATTTTTTTTGCCTGCAGGTCTTAGAGATTTTCCTTTGCGGCGTTCTCACCTTTAGCGAATAAAGGCGCTATGTCCGCTGGCGGCGTGCGCATGAGGTCGATGCGATCGCGTTGAATTTTAAAGCGGTCGAGCGTTGCGCCGGTCAATTGTTTTCCCGTCGCGATTTTTAGTTTCTGCGGGTTCACGGCATTGCCGCGCAAATGCACTTCGTAGTGAAGATGCGGACCTGTTGAGCGTCCCGTTGTGCCAACATAGCCAATCGTATCGCCCTGACGCACGCGCTTGCCCTTGCGGATGCCTGAACGGAATCCCTTAAGATGGGCGTATGCGGTTTTGTAACCGTTTGCGTGGCGAATGCGGATGTAATTACCAAAGCTGCCGTAACGGTCGGCGCGTTCCACGACACCATCGCCAGCCGCTTTGATCGGCGTACCGCGCGCCGCCGCGAAGTCGACGCCTTTATGGGCGCGCCGATAACCGAGGATCGGGTGTTTGCGCGTGCCGAAACGCGATGACAATCGTGCGCCGTCGATTGGCGTTTTCATCAGCAGTCTCTTGGCGCTTTGACCGGCGGCATCGTAGAAATCTGCCCGTCCATTATCCTCTTCGAACCGATAATATCCCTTTTCACGGGATTTTCCGCGCCAATTGAGGCGTGCAAAGATGATCTCGCCGCCGGCGGCCATTTCGCCGCGGTCATCATACTTTGCCTCAAAAATCAGTTCGAATTCGTCGCCGCCAAAAATTTCACGTTGAAAGTCGACGTCATATGCGAATGCATCAGCAAGGCCGGCGATAATGTTGTCCGGTGCACCAAGCGCTTTTGCGGACAGATAAAGACTGCCGTCGATCCGCCCTTCAACTGCGTGCATATGGGTCGTCAATTCTATGGGCGTCGCTTCAGCGCTATAGGCGCCGTTTCCGGCACGTTCAACATTGATTTCCTGTTCAAAACCGTCGCGAAAAGATAGTGACAGCAATCGCGTATCCGGCTCGCCCTGTTCGGCTAATTGAAACAACGTTTGGTTGGCCCATCCAAGCCGCAATTTGAATTGCTGACCGGGCTTAAGGCGACGAAGATTATAATGCTCGCCGAATGCGTAAGCCGCGGAATTTCTGTCCGCAGCGGCAACGCCGGCTCGCCTGAGGGCGTCAACAAATGTTTCGCCGCGGGCAATCGTAATCGTTTTGTTCATTGTGTCGCGGGCGATGTCACGCGCGTAGGAAACAGCAGGGATCTGGTTTCGGCCCGCGCGGTCGGCAGGGAGGAAGATTATTGGCGTCTCAAGTTTCCGAGCATACGCCTTCGGGACGCTGCCGATTGGTGTAATGTGCACTGACGAGGCGGCGGCGGAGCGACGTTGAACTGCCGGCTTAAGGCTCGGCCGGAAAGCATCGCTCAATGTTTCGTAAGCGGTCCCGGAATTCACTGTACTGACCTTGAGGCTAGGCGCACCGAAGTTGCGCGGCGCAGTGTCGATGTCGGCGCGAGCGGCGCGTGACTCCGCCAGTGCTTCGGCGATCAGGTCGCCGGCGCCTGTCGGTTCGTTTGCAGCCGCCGGTTGTTCGATCGGCTTGCGCGCCGCCGCAAATTCCATCGCCTCGATTGGCGGCGTGCTGGCCTCTGCCGTTACGGGACGCACTGTCGCTGGATCGATTTCAGCCGAAACAGGCGCCGGCGCCCCCAGCATCGCGTAGGTCAAAAATGCTGCGCCGCCGGCGAGGACGGCAAGCGATACGGCAATGCCGGCGGCGCTGCGGTCTTTGCGCTCGACCGGGCAATAAGCTGCGCCGTCTTCCGTAAAGGTCTGGCCTGTTTCAGTAAATTCGTCCGACATAAAGGCAGCGCTACAATTTTCGGCCCAGAAGGGCCTTGATAAGGAACAAAACCGCCGGCGAATGACGGGGCTCGCAACAAAAGTCAACCATGGCACGGCTCGCCAGGCACCGCAATTTTCTGCAAGATTTCGGCGGCAGGTTGATGCCAATTAGAAGCGCTGGGTGTTAACCTTTGACGAAGGCCGACGATCGGGTTTGAGGGATGTCAGTAAGATGCGCGGCGTAAAAGTCATTTTGGCGGTCCTGGCGGTGATCATTATTGTCGCCGCAGCGCTGGTGTTATTCCGTAAACCAGTCGCCAGTTTCGCCCTGCGTCAGGTGATGGATGCGCAGAATTTGCCGACGCCCGACGCGCGTGTGACGGCTCTTTCTCTTAACCAAATCCGTATTGAAAACCTTTCCAGTGCGCCGTCCGACAGCCCTGACGCGCCACTTTTGCAGTTCGATTATGTCGATATCGCGTTTGATCTCGTCGAGGCGATAACAGCGCGCCGCGTTTCGAGCATTAATCTCGGCCCGGGCGTCATTCGCGTCGACATCAGCGATGACGGCGTAATTCAGATTGCAGGTATTCCGGTTAGCGATAGCGGCGACCGATCAGGCAGTGCTGCGCCGTTCGACGCGCTCACGGCATCTGGCCTCGAGATCGAGATATGGTCGCCGGAAGGCGTTGCGACAGGCAAGCTCGATGCGGCTTATGATATCGACGGCGCAGGCAAAGTGGATGCGACTTTCAAGTCAGATCGCGTTGGCCTTCACGGGTACGCTGCTGAGGGGGCGTCTGCAGCAGTACACATCGCATTGCGCGAGGATGGCGCTGCCGAGGCGATGGTGCGCTTTGCGGGCGACATTCGCTCCCCATACGGACAAATGCGCAACGCTGAGTTCGTCGTTGATGGCGAGGGATCGTCCTGGAAAAATCTCGCCGCCGGAGACTGGCGCGCCTTGTTTGGCAACGCTGAAATCAGCGTTCTCGACGCGCTCCTTGAGGCGGAAAACGCACCACTTGCCGGAGGGCTCAATGCCTATGCGAACGTTCTGGGTGGGCCTTTCGATGCTTTGAATATTGCAGGCGATTTTACGATTTCCGCAGAGCAAGGCGTCATCAATGTCGAAAAGGGCGAACGACCTTTTATGATAGAGGCTGACACTGGCGCGCGGCTCAGCATCGACGCCGCCATGGGCGAACCATTGGTCATGTGGGGCGATAAGGGCATTGCGCTTGCGGGCGTCCTTTCAGTGCGCGGCGGCGATATTTCCGCAACCGCGACCATCGACGCACACCAAGCTGACAACATGTGGTTTTTTAACGCGCCCGTCAGCGTCGGCGCGCTGGAAATGTCGGCCTTTGCGATGAGTGATGCGTCCGCGGTCATTCGCGGAACGGCCGCGCAGGGTGTGATCGAATTCGAAGCCACGGCGAGCGGCGAAATTATATCGGCCGAGATCGGTCGCTTTTCGATTTCTGACGCGCCGGGCGCCATGTCGGTGCGCGGCGTCTTCGACAATGCGGCGAAATCGATTGCGCTTCATCTTCCTGACAATCAATGCGCTGCGCTACAGCGATTGTCGTTAAGTATTGCCGGGCAGGATATGGATGCGTCCCTAAGGGGCGCCCGGCTCTGCGGCCTTGCTGCGCCTCTTGCAACTGTTCGGCTCGGTGAAAATCCGACGACTGTTTTTTCCGGCCTCGTCACCGCGGAGAGCGGGCGCTACCGGCTCGGGCAAACACGGTTTGTCGGCAAGCCTCCAGCGATCGAACTCAGCGGGCGATACTTGCCGGCGGAAAATCAAACGACAGCGCGCGGCATCGCAACGGGCGGGTCCGTTGTTATGAATGATCTCCTCCGCTTCGATCGCGCGGAGGGGACGCTTGATTTTGCGCTTGTGAAAAATGCGATGACCATCAAGACCAGTGCGTCGCGAATTCGCATGACAGAATATGGCGTTAACGCAAAAGTCGCGCCGATTTACGCAAAAGGGTCTATGACCCTTGCTGATGACATTGCGCGGTTTGACTATGTAGCGCTGACCGAAGGGGCCGTCGCGCTCGGCCAGGGCGTTGGCGAGCACAACATAAAAACGGCGGCGGGTAGCGCGTCTTTTACGTTCAATCGGCTTGTCTTCGCGGCTGGCGGCTTGCAACCGGACAAGCTTGCGCCGGTCCTGAAAGGCATCATTGGTTTGACGCAAGGCGCCGCGGAAGGCACTGCGCGTTTTTCGTGGGCGCCGGATGGCATCAAATCGTACGCGAATTTGTCATTCGACAATATAACGTTTCGCGGCCCGGGCCTAACCGTCACCAAAACCGCTGGCGTTAATGGCGACATCGCTTTTGCCAGCCTATGGCCGGTCGCGACGGACGGTGCGCAGACCGTGAGCGTCGCCGGTGTTGATTTCGGCGCGCTGCAATTAGAGAACGGCGAGATCGTCTTCGACATGCCGGGCGACGACACGTTGTTGGTCGAGCGCGCGATCTTTCCCTGGTTCGGCGGTCAAATCGGCGTGCGCAATGCAACGGCTACCTTTACGGGCGGCAATGCGTTGGCGCCGCTGCGTGTGGAAGCCGTCGACCTGAAACAAGTTCTGGAATTTATCGACGTGGAGGGTCTCTCTGGCGCCGGCACGTTGAATGGCGATTTGCCGCTGGTCGTTGAAAA
>JAJFFU010000147.1 GCA_021776465.1 Parvularculaceae bacterium | reverse complement strand
CGACGTGCACAGGATGGCGTCTATTTCAGCGGCGAGGTTCATTCGGCGATCCCCGCTCGGTATTCGTACAACACCTCTGCGCGGCATGCTCTTGGATGATGTTCATCATGATCCGCGGCTTAGCGACTACGGCAGGCGGCTCGCCGTAGGTCCATTTCCAAATGGCGATCTTGGCGCGCCTGATTAATGCGGCCTTTGTATTCATTGCAGGATCGGGATCGGTCATGGGGGCCTCCTCATCGCGTGTCGTTGCACTGCGACAAACCCGGCACCGGGAACGGTCGGGCGGGAGGCCTCTTTGTTCGCGAAGTAGCGCTCGAACGGACGCCCAAGTCCAGTTCTTTTTTTATTCTCCAGGCTGACTTATTTACATTTTCTGCAGGCGCTCGCGATTTCGTACATTAGCCGCAGATAACAATCGGCGCCGCCGGCCAGACATGCTTTGAAAGCAGGACAGTTTTCTCTGCCGGCGCTATCATTCCCGCTTGAAGACCTGGCCGCCAGACCACCTTCCGTCGCAATATACCTCAGGGCCGCACCCAACGAGCGGACCCCGCTGCCTTGTGATGTTCCAATTCAACAACTGAGAAAGAGCGTCGGCCTGATCGTCGTGGCGTCCGTTGGGAAAGCCGAGCAGTTCCAGCAAAAAATCGTCCAGCCAGTGCGCCTGTTTCCGCAACAGGACGGCGCCACGTTCGATAACCGTCGTGGCGGCTTCGAGGCGCACAGCCTTGTCGCCCTCGGGCTTCACGCCGGTCGGCGTCGGGAAATCGGCGACGTAATTTGCACTGAGGGCCTGCAATAACATGTCGCCCGGGCCTGCGCGTTCTATCAGCACCTCGACCGGTAAGCGTACCGCCGATTGATGTAGTGATGCGCCCTCCGCCTGCCGTTGTAATGCATTCACTCCCTGCATCCTTTTTTAGACGCATCTCCGGAAAAACGTCTCGGTACCAGTCGCTGTTAATGACGAGACGGAATTGTCGGGCGAGCTCTTCCGCCAGATCCTGACTATAGCTGACGCAAACAAACTCGGTTGTGGGGCGCCGGCCGAGCACCCAGGCGGGAAACGCGATCGACGCACAAATGGATTTGAGCGACCGCGGCGGCTGAGTAATCAGTAATCGCCTGTTCAATCCCTCAATGCATAAGTTCAGTTGGTGGACGATAGCGTCGATATGCCATCCATGAACATACTCTTCACCCGGAGAGACGCTCTGAAAAGCTTTCTGGATGAAGGCTGAAAAGTCCTGACGAAGTACGGCGTTCAGGAGGGCCGAATTACTCATTCCTGTCGCCTTTCTCATAAGGGCTATAGTTGTCGGTTGACGCGGCGGCGCGTCTCAGTGTCTTTGGTGAGGCCTCATCCGTCGTCTGTTCCGCCGCGCCGCCCCTATTGCGCGCCAGAAATGAGTCGATGATTGCCTGATCCGCGTCGGCGAGCGGCGCGGCGGCGGCGTGAGAAAGGTCTTCGCTGTTGTAGAGCTGAGCCAGTGCGATCAGTCGGTCCAGCGCCCTGACGTCGCCCTTGAGCGCCTTTTCACGCAGGCGTAACAGAGAGGCTTTCTGCGTGGATATGGTGCGCCGGCGACCCTCTTGCGTTACCGGCACGGGCGCGTGCAGCGTTGCCGGGAGGTCGGTCTTAAAATTGCTCCCGCCTTTTGGCCGACCCTGGGGTTCCCCGACCGGCCCTTCTGAAAGCGCGTGTGTTTCGGCGGCCGCTTATAGCCGACTGTCTTTTCATCCGATGTTTTGTTCATGACGCGCGTTCTTTATTCTCCCGCACACTATTGATGCGGGCTTCAGATACCTCCGCGAAAGTCTTTCCGCTTTCACCATGACGGGCGATTACGTCTGTCTGCGCTTCATATCGCCTTACAGCAACATCGACATACTTCGGATCGAGTTCGATGGCGGCGCAGCGCCGTCCGGCGCGTTCGGCGGCGAGAATCGTTGAACCGGAACCGACGAAGGGATCAAGTACGAGGTCGTTGCGGTGTGTCACATCACGGATCGCATCGGCGATGAGCGATACAGGCTTGACCGTTGGATGGGCTGCGAGGTCATCCAGCCGGCCTTTACCGAAACTGTTGATCCCGGCGTAATCCCAGGCATTCGTACGATTGCGTCCGTACCGGCCAAGTTCAATGTTGTTCACATGGCGTGCGGTTCCGCTCTTGAATACGAAAACAAGCTCGTGTTTCGACCGGTAAAATGAGCCCATGCCGTTGTTTGTTTTGTTCCACACGCATACATTTTTGAGGGCGTTGAATACGTCGCGGCCGACGGACAGGATTTCATAGGCGTGACGCCAGTCCATACAAATAAAGACGATCGCGCCGTCTATTGTAAATGCGGATAAATGTTCACAAAATGCTCTGAGAAACGCCATAAATTCATCGGCGGACATCTCGCCCGAAGCCATTGCGAACTCGCTATGGCGAATTTCCCCGTTGCCGCAGACATGACCGTCGATCGGCACATTGTAGGGCGGATCAGTAAAAACCGCTCGCGCCGACTCGCCATCGAGGACCGTTCTGTAGGAGACCGTATCAAGCGCGTCCCCGCAATAAAGCCGGTGACAGCCTAACGCCCAGAGATCGCCTGGTCGCGACACGGGCGGGCCGGACGCCCCTTCAGGAATAACGGCTTCCGGTTCATCGTCGCCTGGCGTTTCCCCGGCGCCAAGTAAGAGATCGATCTCCGCAGTTTCAAAGCCAGTCAAGCCGATGTCGAAAGTTTCGTCAGACTTCAGGATGCCTTCGACCTCAATGCGCAATCGATCCGGATCCCATTCTGCATTCTCCGGCAGCTTGTTGAGCGCTATGCGCAGAGCGCGCTTCTGGGCTCGATTGAGATGCGTGAGCCGGATCGTTGGGACTTCAGCAAGCCCCGCGCGACGCGCCGCTTCAAGTCGGCCATGACCAGCAATAATCTCGCCCTGTTCATCAACGATTACGGGATCGACATGCCCGAAAGCGATGATGCTCCGCTCAATCTGAGCGATCTGTTTTTCGGGATGGCGACGGAGGTTGACGCTGTACGCTTTTACATCCCGGACAGACCGGTATTCTATTGCGAGGCGGAGCGAAGACGGCGGCTTCATCATCGCCATCCTTTGCTTTTCGCAACCATTAAGAGCAAAAGCCGCAATGCCTTACATGTCGTAATTTCCATTTTCGCATCTCCTATTGTCTGGAGAGCAAATCTGCTAGTAATCGGAACTAGAAAAAAATAGTCCAGATATTTTTGAACCAGTTTTGTCATCGAATTTAGCGTAACGGTGGCACAGCCCTATTCGTCGTGATCAGGGTGTCTTCTTTGGTCTGCCAGCGGTGCGGGTAAGTCCAAGAAGGTCCGGCGGCAAGTTCAGGGCAGGAAGCGTGATCCTCTCCTGTAAGTGAGGCGGCGGCGATACCCGCCAGATATCCGGCGCTTGCCAGACGTCGCCCGGGAGAAGCGGTCTGGCTTTTTGGTGAACTCCTGGCCCCAGATGCGCAGGCGTTCGGCTTCCTCAATGAATGACATGAAGGCGTCAAATCCGTCGAGATGATCCTCGCCGTCGCCTCTGATGGAATGTCCGCGAATGCACCAGGTCGCCCATAATGGCGCAACGCTTACATATTTTCTTTTCGCATCTTTGAGCGCGCTGGGCGATCCGGATTCCTTGTTTCGCGCTGCAACGCCTGTGAAAATTTCTATAGCATTATTCTAGGAAACGAGTTTCTGGTCAGTATTGTAAAGCGCAACGAGCGCTTTGAACATTTGTCCGACAGCCTCGCCTTCCCATTGCCGTTTTCTTAAGTCGTCAAGAGGCACGCCCGCGTCTTCCGCTATTCGGCCGAGTTGGCGATAACGCAGCTGATACCCGGCCGCGTGATAGCGCCTCAACGGTTCTGCAAGGAACTGCGACGTGAAAGCGCGCGCCTTCCGCCGGTCTTCTATATTCAGCCCCGGAAAAAACATAATGCCAAGCGTTGCCGCGAGCGGTTCCGGATGGTCGAAAGGGTGTACGGGCATGGCCGCAGTCAATACCACAACGCTAAATATTTCAAGGTCATTGCCACTAAGTGGCGACGTCACCTGGTACACTGGCCTCAAGCGGGGAAGTGTCGCTATTCAATCTAAGGGTAAGCGAACGCTACTTGCTGAGCCGATTCGCCGATTTAAGGCCGCACGCTCGAAAGTCAGTTTTAGCCCATCTTAAAAACATCTTTATAGGGAGCAATATGGCTTGACTAGGGCGCAGTTTCGAGCATGTGACGCCGACGTGCAAAGATACCGCCGATAGATGCCGAAACATACCAAGGGGCTGAATGTTACGCAGCTTGATTTTGAGCGTAGTGCGGGGGTTGCTTGACTTAATTGTGGTGATGTCAACAACGTCGAAGCACACAATTTTATGCGCCAGGTCGAGCAAGCCGATCTGGCTTCAGCAGTTCGGCCTTCCGTCGCACGCAATCTCATGGAACATAGAAGGTGGCTGCGTGATCGGGGTCTCGTCAGGGTGCTGAAAAAAGTTGAAAACGAGTTTCGCCGGAAATCGCAGTTATCGTCAAATTCTCTTTGAGCCTGGGGTTTTATGGCTCACAGATGCTTCCTTCATGCATCAAATCTCTCTTCACCGCCAACAAGCGTTTTCAGAACTTTCGTTTTAACGATGTCTGCCTTTGTGATATTGGTTATGTCGCGATCAAGAACGGTAAGGTCAGCAAGGAAATTGGGCGCAATGCGTCCTGACATGGTTTCCTGAAATCCTGCATAGGCGTTTTCAGAAGTATAAGCGTGGAGCGCCTGCTCAACCGACACTTTTTCGTCAGGCAACCAGCCTTCCGGGTTGGCGCCGTCGATGGTCTCGCGTGTGACTGCTGCTTGTACGCCCAATAACGGGTTCATTGGTGCGACCGGCCAGTCGGAGCCGAAGGTGACATGCGCGCCGCTGCGGATCAAATCACCGAAAGCATAAGTGCCATGCAGCCTGTCTTCGCCAATCCGGTTAACCGCCCAGCGACCGTCATCGATAGCGTGGTAGGGTTGAACGGATGCGATCACCCCCTGTTCGGCGAAGCGCGGGATGGCGGCAGGGCGAACATGCTGGGCGTGTTCTATGCGGAAGCGCCGGTCGCGCTGCCCGTTCTCCTCGGCGACAGATTTGAAAATATCGAGCACGTCGTCATTGGCGCGGTCGCCGATGGCGTGAACGGCGACATGCAGTCCCGCCTTGTCGGCGTCCGCGACGGCGGCTGTGAGTTCGTCGAACGGCAAGATTCGCACGCCCGAGGTCGACGGGTCATCAGTATAGGGATCGTGAAAAAGCGCCGTCCGCGAGCCCAGCGAACCGTCGGCGAGACCCTTGACGGCGCCCCAGCGCACCCATAGGTCGCCTTTGCCGTTTTCGGCGACAATATCGGCCATCTTCCGCCAGTCCTGAAGAGGGACCATGGAATAAAACCGCAGGCCCTTGTCGCGCGCGACCGGAGTGCGCCGCAGGGCGTCATGACAACGCCAGTCGATTTCGGGAACATGAACCTGGGCGACGCCATTAGCGTGACAAAGCTCTATGGCGGCGCGGAGCGCAGATTCTTCATGTTGCGGCGTTGGTTTCGGGATGACGCGATCAACCAGTGATTTCGCGTTGTCTCTGAGAATGCCGGTCGGCTCGCCATTTTCGTCGCGGTCAATTACACCGCCATCGGGGTCGGGCGTGTCGCGGTCGATGCCTGCGAGGCGTAAGGCGAGTGAATTTAACAGATAGAGGTGTAAGTCCGTGCGCGGCGCCGCGACCGGCGTTTCCGGTGTTACGCGGTCGATCCATCGCCGCGACGGCAATTCGCCGCCCATGCGCTGTTCATCCCAGCCTTGTCCGGTAATCCATCGGCCCGGATTGGCGCGCGCGGTTTCGCCGATGCGCGCAACGAACTCGGCGCGGTTTTTGACGTTCAGCAAGTCAGGCTGGGTCAGTGAAAGCGCCGCTTTCAGGAAATGCGTGTGATTGTCGATAAAAGCGGGCATGGCGAAGGCGCCGTCGAGGTCAATGACGCGCGTCTTCTTTGTGATTGCAGAGCGCACCGCGTCGCCGCCAATGGCGACGATGCGATCGCCCATCACGCCGACAGCATCGGTGCGCGGCGCATGCGGGGCGCCGGTCCAGAAGTCGCCGCCAACAAGCGCAAGATCGAGATGCGCGTCTGCGGCCGCTGGCCGCGCAAGCAGTACGGAAAAGCCAACGCCAAGGAAATGACGGCGTTTCATCTTCATCATTGGCATCCTCTTTTCAGTTCATAATGTGGGCGCGGGAAAAATCATGTCAGATGTTTTTCTATGAAGCCGGCGCCGTCGCAGATCGCTTCGCGCGCGAGCGAGGACGCCGACATGGCTTCCAGAAAGCTGTGTGTCGCGCCGCGATAGATTTTGGCCGTTGCATTGACGCCCGCCAGGTTCAATTTCTCCGCTAGTGTGAAACTATCGTCGGAGACAATATCGCGGTCCGGGATCACCAGAAAAACCGGCGGAAGGTTGTGAAGGTCTGCATATACAGGACACGCATATGGGTTGCATTTTTCTGCATCGTTATTGAGATACTGGTTCCAGAAATATTCAACTTCACCCTTGTTCAAGACCGCGTCCGCGCCGCCCCGTTCGGCCTCCGCCTCATCGCTGCACTCGGCGGAGAAGCCGCCATAATTGGATAGGACCGCCTTGATAAGGTGTGACTTCGAAATGTCGCGCAATCGAAGGCAGGCGCCGATGGAAAGATTGCCGCCGGCGGAATCGCCGCCAATCGCCATGCCCGAAGGATCGATTCCAAGCGCGGATGCATTGTCTTCAAGCCACAAAACAAGATCGGTAATGCGGTTGAGCGCCGCCGGGAATTTGTGTTCAGGCGCGAGCGGATAATCAACGCCGATCACGATAAAGCGGCCCTTGGCGGCGTATTCACGCATCAGCCTGTCATGGGTGTTGATACTGAACATGACAAAGCCGCCGCCATGCAGGTAAATCAGCGCGGGCGAAGCTTCGGTTGTGTTTTCGGGATAATAAATTCTGACAGGCAAATCACCTGTCTTCAGGCGGACGGTTTGATCACGGATCGCCGCCATTTCAGGACCGCCGGCGGCCCAGGGCGCGCGCACTGTCTCTGCAATGGCGCGCGCTTGCGCCAGAGGAAGCGTGTCCAGCGCAGGATGCCGGCCCCAGTCCGCGCGCAATTGCGCATTGAAGGCCGCAATCTCTCTATCTTCAAACACTCTATCGTCCACCGCTTGCTCCGTATTCAAATCGGTAGATATGGATCGAGTAACGCCGCCATATCATAAGGCTTTCCGTCCCGGATGACGGTCCGAGCGCGCGCGGCGTCCGCAATCTCAGCCAGCGGATCGCCTTCGACCAGAATAAGGTCTGCAAGTTGCCCCGGCTCGATTGTGCCTATCGGTTCATCGAGAAACTCGCCGGCATATCGCGTTGCGGTGAGAAGGGCGTCATACGCCGAAATTCCAAAACGCGTCATCGCGCGTAAATTGAGGTGATAGCTGACACCCACTGTGTCGATGGGCGCGTCCGTGCCGATATGAACGCGCCAGCCTTCCGCCATCATGGATTTGATCTGGGCTACATTATTTTCAAGCGCGTTCAGCAAGGGGGCAAGATCGGTATCTGATATCATTTGCACAAGCGCTTTAAAGCGCGTGAGCTCCCATGGCGGCAGGAGTGTGTGGATGCGTTTATCGTCAATAAGATCGGGGTAATCCGGCAATAGTGCGTTCGCGGCGAACAATGTGGTCGTACGGCCTGCCTTTGCCGCTGCGAACACTTTGCTCACGTCTTCATAAGCGGCGCCTAGGGCGGTAATCGTGCGGGAAAACCCGAATCTATTGGTTGCGCCGAGATGTTCGACGGCGTCTGCGCCATGGCGAATGGAAGGATAATGGTAATGCGAACTGACCGACATGCCCATGGTGTGCGCGGCATTGATGACCTCCGCCTGCGTGCGGTTGTCCATTCGCACATAGGTTTTGATCATGTCATAGTCGAGCGCCTTGGCGCGGGAAAGCTCGAGCGCGAGTTGTCCCGGCTCCGTCACTGGCCGCATGAAATTGTAATAGATGCGGCTGCCGTCGAGCGCTTCGCCGGCCGCGAAATGGCGCGGAGCGATGCGCAGTCCTGCGTCAATGGCTTCGCGATCCTCAGCCATGTGATAGGCCGCGCCGCCCGGCGAGCGCGTCGCCGTCACGCCCATGGCGAGCAACGCCCGGCCCATACGGGCGCCGTAACTGGAGCCGTGAACCTGTCGGTGGGTATGCATGTCGATCAGGCCGGGCATCAAGGTCAGGTCGCCGCCGTCGATAATGCGCATGCCGTCAACGGTCACGCTATCGGGCGGCGCAATCCCTGCGATGCGATTTCCGCGCAGAATGACATCGCCTTCACGATAAGCCGGTCCGAGCCCGTCCCAGATGCGTGCGTGAAGGATCACAGATATTTCCGGCGCCTTCGCCTGGCTCCATCGCAAGCGCAAGGGAACGGTCCGGGTCTTGCCGTCAGCGAGATGGGTCAGCCGCAATTTGCTGTTGCTCAAATATAAAAGCTTCTGCCCGTCGCCGCTCCAGCTTGGGGCATCCGTGACGTCATGGCTGATCTGACGCGCCGCGCCTGCAAAGTCGCCGTCTGGCGTAATGGGCTGTATCCATAAGGTGCTCGCGAAAACATAAGCGAGATATTTACCGTCGGGAGACCAGACCGGACCGTCATCGCCGCGCGTTGCGATGGATTTGTTTTCTGCAATCGGCGTATAGGCGCTTTCGCCGGTATCAAGATCGACAATCAGTATTTCCGACAATCCTTCGCGGAACCGACCGGAGACGGGTTTGAACGCAGCAAGGGCGATCTTTTTTCCGTCCGGACTGAAGCTCGGCCGTCCGGGCAACCAGAGCGCTTCATGGACTTGTCTCACCTCGCCAGTTGCAACGTTTACACCATGCAGCGCGCCATACTGATCCATGTATGCTATCTGCTCGCCTTGCGGGCTCCAGCATGGCAGGACGGCGGCGCTTGCTGGTAAATCTGTAAGCTGACGTTTGGCGCCCGTCTTTAAATCATGCAGCCAGATATCCATCGTGCCGCTATAATCAGCGGAATAGGCCAAATGTTTGCCGTCCGGCGACCACGCCGGATAACATTTATTGTGCGGTCCCTCAGTGATCCGGCGCGGCGTGCGCTCGCCGATAGTCAGCACATAAATGTCGTTTAAAGCGCCAAAGGCGATATGTTCGCCGTCAGGAGAAAGCGACGGAGAGGTTATGCCCAGCGCGTTTCGCGGCCTCTCGCTTTTGAAGTCGCGGCGGTGTTGTTTATATACTGGTCTTGCGATGTCCACTGTAGCAGTGAAGGGGATCTCACTTGCAACCTTGCTGGTATCCAGCTTTCTGATTTTTCCATTCGACGCGTAGACAAGGCCGCCATCGGGCAACCAGCCCGTGCGAAAGGGAAAAATATCTTCCTCCTCGACCACGACTTCACCGCCGACGTGAAGAGATGCCTTGCCTTCGACGATTTGAACATGCGCCAAGCGGCCATCCGGCGCGAAACTTGGGGCGTAAAATTTCGACCATAACGCCCAGCTTTTTGAGTCCGGAACCGAAGCGACGGTTTGCGCCGCGCCGTTATCTTCCTGCAATATGAGGCGGCGGCCGTCCGCGACGTAAGCGATCCATTTCCCGTCCGCCGCAACGCACGGTTCGCTGTCCTGGCTTTCGCCATGGCTGATTTGTGAAATCTCATTGCTGGATAAATTGAGGCGGTGAATGGCGTAGCGGCCTGTACGGTCCGTTGAGAAGTAGATCGAGCTTCCGTCCGGATGGAAGAACGGTTCGCGATGATCAGCAAAACCGTTTGTCAGCTGCGTCAGGCCGCTGCCATCAGCGCCGATCATCCAGATGTGAAAGTTCCCTGTTTGGTAGGACTGGAACGCGATGCGGTCACCGTCTGGCGACCAGCACGGATAAGCGATATCCGTAAACCCGTCATTCGTCAGGCATGCTGCGACGCCGCCATCAAGACCGACAAGCCAAAGCATTCCCAGAAGATCGAAAGCGATCCGTTTGCCGTCAGGCGAAGGCGCGGCTGTGATATTCGTGGCTTCGCTGATCTCGACATGGGCGCTGTTTAAATGCCCCGGTCGCGCGTTTGCCGCCATGCCGGAAAAACCCGCCAGCCCGGCCGAGAAACCGCCAGCCTGTAGTACATCGCGGCGGTTCAAATGAGGTCTGCGCCGGGAAAACTGCTTCATATGAAAAGGGTGCAAAGAGCAGGGCGCGTTCGCAATGCGCCGGAAGGGTAAGTCAGTGGCCAATTGGGTAACGAGCAGTCACCCCTTATAACAATAGGCTCTGTTGAAGAGAAAAAACTGATTAAGGCCGCTGCATGACGGCGCGCATGGTCGCTGTTACCGAGCGGGCAGGCACTGTGATGTGCGTTTCCTTATCAAGAACGGCGTATCCGCTTCTGAGACCATAGCCGGAGAGCGCTTCCATACGTTTGCCGAGCGCGATTGTGTCGCCAACGACGACTTCTTCTTCCTCAAGCTCTCCCGTCAGCAAGACAACACGGCTTGTAGGGAAAGGTTTTTTCTTAAGCCGCACTGTGAAAGCGCGTTCTTCTTCGAGAATGCTTTGATTGTCCCACCATATGGACGGGCTGGTGGCGACGATCGTGTGGAACGCATCCGGCTGAGTGTAGAGAACATGCAAGGCGAAGAGGCCCCCGAGTGAATGGCCGAATAGCGACTGGCGTTTTTTGTTGACGGAATACCGGCGTGCAATTTCCGGGCGCAGTTGGTTGAGAAGAAAAGAACGAAATTCGTCGCGTTTGCCAGACGGATAAGCGGCAAATGTTTCCTTTAACTCTGGCGTTTTGATCGGCGGCGTAAAGTCACCTAGCCGGCGCCCGTCATAGAGTTCAGTATTCGGATAACCAATGGCGACGACAATCATCTTGTCGAGGCCCTTATCAAAGTAAACGCTTTGTATACGGCGGGCTTCGGCAAAACCCGCGAACATGGCGTTGCCGTCCAACACGTAAAGAACTGGATAACCGTTCTCCGGCGCCTCGCCGTCAGGACGGGAGACATAGATGCGATAGCGTTCTCCATGCGCCGCATCCATGTCCCAGACTTCGGTCTCGGGCATCACATAAGGGGCGCCGGCAGGATCTACTGTTGTAGGCGCCTGGGCGGCGGCCGGCGCCGCCAGCGCGCCAAAAAATGCAGCGATGACAATGTGAAAACCGACCCGAAAAGTCATATGCACGGCGGAGGAATGTTTCATATTTCACCTACTTCGAGTTGCTGCGGTTCGCTATTGTTTTTTGCCGCTCTGCCTATGTCGCGCCTTAATGCTGTCACCGGTTCGAATTTATTCGCAGCAATATGAGGTAGGCGAGTGCTGCCAGTATAGTGGCGTCGAGTGCTGGCACAGTTGTCAGTGTCAGTCCCGCCGCCGTCGCTGGAAGCGTAATGGCGAGAGATCCAAGCCAGACAGTGATCGCCAGCCACCGAAACGGTGGCGCATCAGGTCGATCGGTCTCAGACGTTCTGCTGCGAAAAGTATTGAACCCGTCAATGACGTAAATTGCAGCAATAGGTGGGATGATCAGCCCAAGTGTAACGAGAAATGGAATAAATGAATTGATAATGCCCATAAGCGCGAAGATGCAGCCGATTGCGCCGCCAGCGACAGTAAAAACGATTCCGCGAACATTGGGAAAGGTCGCAGACATAGAAAGGCTTGCCGAATAAAGGTTGAGTGCGTTGATAGTCCAAACAGATAGCAGCAGCATCAACAATGCTGGCGCGCCAAATCCCAAACCCACAACCAGCTGCATGATGTCGGTTTTCAACGTAACAAGCGCGATGAGAGCGGAGACGATCATAAGCAAAGGGGCGGCAAGTGGAAAAGAAAGAGCCATGCCGACGAGAGCGCCGCGCTCTGTTCGGATAAAGCGGGATAAGTCTGGCATAGCCGCAACCGTCAGCATGTTTCCACCGATGAGAGAAGACAGAGCGATCCCGAAACTCATCGGCACAGGTGGCGCCGCGGCCGGCGCCAAATCTACAGGATTAGCGTTCAGTGCTTTCAGGCAGACGGCAACGAGAATGACGCCGACAAGAGGAACAGCCACCATGGCCAGCCGGTCGAGTGTTTTAAAGCCGTAGATCGTGGAGAATGTGATCAATACACTGCCGATAATAACATAGATATTGAAATTACCGGGAATGCCATATCCTTCATTTGCCGCAGCCACCATGGCGCTTCCGAAGAATGACACATTCACGCCGAACCAGCAGTAATGAATAATGGCGATAACAATGTTAACGAGCGCTGCGCCTTTCACGCCGAATGAGCGTTGCACAAGCAAGTAAGTTGTCAGTCTGGTCCTGACACTGATGATCGCGGTAAGGATTGCGCCCGCACAGAGAATGAGGCCGGCGAACAATGCGGCCAGGACCGCCTGATGAAAGCCCAGCGCCAGCCCGATTTGTGCAGCATTAAGAAAACCTGGCAGGGCGAATGTAAAGCTCATGATGATGAGCGCAACGCGCCAGCCCGGAACCGTCATGCTTTCCGGCAACGCCGTGCTAGCATAGGAATCGCTGGTTTGGCCGTTACTCATGCAGGGGCTCTGGCGTTCAGTTTCTCAATTGGCGTGTAATTCAAACCAAGGCCGAATGCGACTGGCCCGACAAACTCAAGTGCGTTTTCCTCGCGCAGCATAGCCGGCGCCGCGGCGCCGATAACCTTAACTCTCTGGCCGTATTTCAGTTTCTCTGTTGTAATGGTGTCTGCGGTTTCGCGATCCATGACGGTAATGAGGTCCGGCGTCATAGCGCAAACGTTTCCGTTTCGTCTGGCGATCAGGTTTTCATTCTGAAACTCTATCTCCATGCGGTCTTGCCCTCCAAATCCGTCGATGATGACTTTGCCAATTGAAAATCCGCCGCGCGTTTCACGTTCGAGATCGACAATTTTTCCGTCAAACAAGGTAAATGAGTAGGGGTAAAGCCCAGTGTCGCGCAAGGCTTGGGTGAGCGCTTCGAACAGGTCTTCACTGTTTGCGTGCGCATTGCGAATTGCCGCGCCAGCAGAAAAAGCTGCGCTGACGCTGCCGGGTATCGCATTTGCTTTGGCCTGTGCGCCTGTTAGCGGATACTCGACCAGGTGCGCAATTCCGCCCAGTGCAACAGAAAGGCTTCGCGCGATTCGTTCATGCGTAAGATTGTCGTCGGTTTCGATGACGGCCAATGAGCCGCAGGAAGCTGTCAATACGGAGGGGCAAGCCGATAAATTTCTTATATTGAAGATTGTCATCTGCGATTCTGGAAACGCCCGCCCCATTCCATCGCAGTCGAGTACGGGCACGCCAAGTTCGGCGGCGGCGATCAGCGGGGCCAGGCCGTTGCCGCCCCCAATCTCAATGGGCAATACGGCGTCTATTTTTCGCCCCATGATGGTTTCCAGCCGGCGAAGGCCTGCCACCGCTTCTCTGCCGTTTGGAAGTTTTTCCACCGACACGGTTGGCGCGCCGATCCATCCGCAAGGGGCGACAAGCGCGCTGTCGGAAATTTCGGAAAGCGGCAGAAGTTCGAACGCATCGCAACGTTTGATCGCTGCTTCAGCCAGAAGGAGACTGTAATATGGGTCGCCGCCGCCGCCAGAGCCAAGGAATGCCGCGCCGCGGGCGAGATCGGCCAGCATCGACCGTTCAATGCGCACGAGTTACCTTCGCAATTGCCCGCTCGCTGGAGTGTATCGTTGTGGAACTGACATCGGCGAGATCGCCGACCGCTTTAATGCGTATTTGCGCTGTGCGCCCCGGCAAGTAACTCAAAAACACCTCTTCGACATCTACAATTTCTATATTCTCACACGCTCCGCTGGCGGCGCATTGCGCAAGAGCAGATTTCCGCAAGTTTGCCTGCGCCACATCACGCGGCGTTTTTTCATAGTCAATGATCTTATCGATTTGCGCACCGACTTGCGCGATAGCGGCGCCGACAGCGTTTGCAACCGATGCGTGAGCTGGGCGCAAAACTTCAGCTGCGCCTTTAATCGTGTCGTCGATGAGAAAATTCGCTCCGCCGACTGCGATGATTGTTGTATCGCCAGCGGTAGTTTTCATCCGATCTACACCATCTTCGAGTATCGCCTGAATCCGGCTCCAGATTGCGGTTTGAGCTTCTGTGCTTAACGCAGGCACAAGAGAAGGGTCGCCGAATATTGCATGACCGCTTGCGACGGCAATGTCGCTGGCGGTCAACGTATCTCCGCCGAAGAGAAAACTTTCCTGCATAATCCGATAACCCACAGAATCTGGACCGATGCGAAGGCCACGCAGGGTGCTTCCATTGGCCAGGTTTTTATCGGGGTTAAAATGAATGCGCGTTCCGCCGCCAAGTCCTATTGCGAGAACGTCCGGCATGCGAATATTTGTGCGAACGCCGCCGATATCGACGGCGACGCTTGATTCGCGTGGCATGCCGTTGACGAGCACGCCTATATCACATGTCGTTCCGCCAACATCCATGACGATGCCGTCTCGTATATCGGTCAAAAACGCCGCGCCTCTCATGCTGTTTGTCGGCCCGGATCCGATTGTCATCACCGGAAAGCGCGAGGCGTGCATAGCGGAAATCAGCGTTCCATCGTTTTGCGAGATAAATAAGCGAGCATTGAGACCGCGCTGTTCCAGAGCGTATTCGAAGGAAGTCATGACGTGACTGGCGAGAGTAGCGAGCGCCGCATTCAGAATTACGCCATTCTCACGTTCAATCAGGCCGAGACGACCGATTTCATGAGATAGGCTGATTACAGCATTCGGAATCTCCTCGCGGATGATTTTGGCAGCGCGTTTTTCCATTGCCTCATTAATGGGGGCGAAGGCGCTGCTTACGGCAATGCTGGTAATGCCGCGCTTGCGGAATGCGCGAGCAGCATCGCGCACCTTGTCTTCATCGAATGCGGAAATCTCACTTCCGTCAAATTCGTAACCGCCGGGTAACAAAAAGAAGTGTTTTCCAATCTGGCCGGTCAGGTCACTCGGCCACCCCGTAAAAGGGGGAAGCGCTTCACCGGATGGGCTTGCGAGCCGGATAATTCCGATTTCATCCAGGCGCGAACGTTCAACCAAGGCATTAGTAAAATGCGTTGTGCCGATCATGACTGCGCTAACAGCGCTCGGTGCAACGCCGGCTCGATTTAAGACGGCTTCGATTGCGGATGAGACGCCGGCGCTAATATTTTCAGATGTCGGCTTCTTGAATGAGGCGAGAACCTGCGATCCGTCAATTAAAACCGCATCGGTGTTTGTTCCGCCGACGTCAACACCAATACGCACCCTTAACCCCCTGCTGTTGTTCGGAAACTCCCAGATTCGTAAATAGGGGTTACTTGACGCGCAATGAAGGAAACGGGTGCTGGGTGTTGCGAACGGGTAACCAGACAAGCCAATGCGGGTAAAATGATGGGCGAACTGTCCTCCCAGCAGTTGCCACAATTGTTATAAAAACATAGCTTCGCCACGGGAGTGGTTTGTGATCACAGCGTATAAAGTAGGGTCTAATGCATGATGTAATTGCAGCCAAATTTGATCCGCCGGTGTGGATCGGAGACCAAATCCATCGTGCTCATCTGCTATCGATTCTAAACCGTGCTTTATCGTATCGCTTGACATTGATTCATGCGCCTGCGGGCTATGGCAAAACAAGTTTGCTTGCACAATGGCGCGATAATCTGGACGAAGCGTCGCTTTCAATTGCCTGGCTTACTTTGGAACGCGATGATTGCGACCTAAAGCGTCTTGTGAAATGTCTTTCAATTGCCGTGCAAAGAAGAGAGCAGAATGGGAAACGCCAAACGTTGTCTGGCGACCTGCCGCCCCGCGCCGCTTTGTCGGCAATAATCAATAATTTAAGCTGCGAAGAACGGCCATTTATCCTGATCTTGGATGACCTTCACCATGCTGACAGTCAGCCAGTATCTGATTTCTTAAAATCCCTGATCAGGATGGCGCCGCCAAACTGTCACTTTGTATTAGCATCGCGTGATAATCCCGCTCTTGGCCAATCCGTTCTGGCCGCTGAAGAACAACTACTCGAAATTAATGCGCAGGACCTGAAATTTTCAGCTCAGGAAGCGGAAACGCTGTTAGCGCGCGGTGATAAATCGCTTGCGAAAGCCGACATCGGAAAAATACTCGACCGAACTGAGGGGTGGCCAATTGCCTTGCAGTTGACATCTCTTTCTCTTAAGCGCGGCGCGGATCGGCAAAGCGTTATTGAGCAATATTCCGGTTCAGGCGCGGAGCTGGCGCGTTACCTGTCTGATCAGGTGCTCATGGCCCTGCCGGAAGATACCCGCGAAATTGTCATCAGGACGTCTCTGCTCGACAGGCTTAACGGTGAAATTGTCAACCTGCTCTGCGACCGTCAGGACGGCTGGATTGTTCTTGAAAGCCTGGAACAGCAAGGCGTATTTTTATCACCGGTTAGTTTTGAAAAGCGGGAGTATCGATACCATCAGCTGTTCGCGCAGTTTCTGCGCGACCGCTTTGAGCGGTCCGATACTGTAAAATTCGCTTCGTTGCAGCGGAAAATCGCCAACTGGTATGCGGAACAGGGTGCGGTAGCGGACGCTGTTAATCACGCCATTTTAGCAGACGATGACGCGTTTCTTGCCGACATTCTTGTTGAGGCCGGAGGGTGGCGGGTTATCCCACAGGGGATGCAAAGCGTTGTCGAGCGTGCTTTGTCGAAGCTCGATAAAACGATAATTCAATCGCGTCCGCGCCTCGCGCTCGCGCATGTCTATCTCTTGATAAAACATGGCGAACTTGGTGCGGCGAGGATCGAGTTTGATCGCTTGGGCAAGGAAGCGGATTTTTCTGCCGATCTCAGGACAGATATTCGCGTTGTAGGCGACACACTGGCAGATTACGAGAACAAGCCTGTCAGTCTCGATGATCTAATTGCGCGTGAGGCGTTGCTTCGTAAATTGCCGGCGAACGATCACCTGGTGCTCGCGCATATTAGTGAGACATTAGGAGCAAAATATTTTGAAGGCGGTTGGCTGGAACGTGCTTTGCAGCCAACGCTTGCTGCGCGGGAGCATTATCACGCATTTGGATCCATCTATAGCGATATATTTACCAGGTTTCTCGAGGCGCGCATTAAGCGCAGCCAGGGAAGATCCAAAGAAGCCGGAACGATATTGGAAGAGGCTTGGCAAGCAATCGTTGAGAATTTTGGCGCTCGGTCAGACCTTGCCGCCAATTGTGCGGCATTTCAGGCAGAACAGCTATATGAAGAAGATCGCGTGGCCGAAGCGCGCGAACTAATAGGTTGGGCGCTTCCGCATATGGAACAGTCCGACGCATGGGTCGATGTTTATGCCGCCGCTTATCTGACAGATGCGCGTGCGCTAGCAGGAGAGGGCGCGCTGGAAGAGGCCGGCGCCGTTATAGCGCGCGCCCGACGCGTGGCCTCACGTCGGCGCCTGCGCCAGCTCGAATTGTTGGCCGCGATATTTGAGATTGATCTTCAACTTCTATTTGGCGCAGAGCGTGAAACAGCGAGAAAAGCCGCGGCTACAGTGAATCTGGATCATTATGCGGACATGATGATGGAGGAGTCGCCCTTATATCGTCCCGTCGTGATCGCAGCATCTTTATGTCGCGTCAGATTGCGGCTGCTCGCCGGGGAATGTCAGGACGCGATGGAAGAACTTGAACGATTGAGATCATGGGCCAATCAGCGTGGTGCGGGCAGATTGCTCATCGACATAAATATTTTAGCGGCTTACGGCCATCGAATGCTGGGCGCAGCGGCGGAGTCGCGCAGTTGTTTTGATGAAGCCGTTGGCGCCGCAATGTTTCAGGACATCATGCGCCCGTTTATAGACGCCCGCCGGTTCGTACAGCTATGCCTCAGTGATGCGACGACCGCCGATACGCCCGTCGATCGTTTTCGCGACCAGTTTTTGAAGTCGATAGAGAAGTCCATCAATGCGTGTAGAAATAACGTTACGGTATTGGGTGTCTTCAGCGAAGCCGAAGCCGAAGTCCTGTATTATCTTAAACTCGGCTATTCTAACAAAGAAATTGCCCGTTTGATTGGAATGTCGCCGGATACGGTGAAATACAGACTGAAATCCGTTTTTAAAAAAATGGGTGTCAGTAAACGCCGGGATGCGGTTCGTATTTCAGCCGAAAGGTGGAATCTGCCGGCGCCGCCGTCTTGTACTGCGGTGAAAAATGCTGACGATAAAATAGCGGCCTGCGATTGAAGGTTGCCCAGTTAAGGAGCGGACGAGCGGCGCGGAAGTAAAAAGAGCATTGTCGCGGCTATCAATCCGCCAAGGCCCATCGCAAGTGATACGACGAGCAGGCTGGCGCCGGTGGCGAAAAGCGAGCCGGCGATAATGGGACCGATCGCGGAGCCGCCCCTGCCGACGCCGATAACGAATCCGATGCCGCTGGCGCGCAGATGTGCTGGGAAAATGTTCGCAAAGATCGGATACATGCCGACAACGCCGGCGTTTATGAAAAAGGCGGCAAGGGCGATTGAAATAGAAAGTGCGCCAAGAGTAGATAGTCCAGAGCCGAAAATGCCGATCAAAATAAAACCAAGAATCATAGAGCCAATCACCATGGGGCGTATGCTGAATTTTTGTGCGGCGACGCCGATCAACACTGCGCTCAACAGGTTGCCTATATTCGCGGCGACGAGCACGTGTCCGGCCTCGGCTTGACTGTAACCTAAGTCCACGACGATTTTTGGCACCCATTTTACGACATAATAGAACAACATGATTTGCGCGAAATAGGCGGCGGTTAGCAAACCGGTGACCCGGGCGTACTTGCTTGAAAACAGTACGGTGATCGAATTCTTGGATTGCTCTGTCGGCAGGGCGGGCAGCTTCTCAAGGATTGCATGGCCAAGGCGTCCTAACGTCTTGTTGATGCGCTCCAGCGCGTGGCCCGGGCGTCTGGCCATAAGGGAGTCGATTGATTCCGGAAGAAAAAACCAGGCAAGCGGGAGCCCAATTACGGTCATGATCCCGCCAAAAATGAAAACACTGCGCCACTCGCCGGTGACTTCAAGTAATTGCGATGCGACCAGTCCGCCCAATATAGCGCCAGTGGAATACCCTGCGATATTAAGGGCCATATTGAGATTGCGCCGGCGTGTATTTGAAAATTCCGCCACCATCGCGCTCGTCGACGATAACATGCCGCCGATGCCGAGGCCGGTGAGCAGGCGTGTCGCTGACAAATAGGCAATGCTCTCAGCGGCTGCCGCGGCGAACATGCCGATAGCCATTATGATGATGCAGGTAAGGATTGTCGGTCGTCGGCCAATACGGTCTGCAATATTGCCCATGACTACTGAGCCAACCGCCATGCCGATGAGCTCCATCGACAATACAACGCCCAAAACGGCGCGGTCGATGCCCCATTCTTCCGCGATACCGGGCGCAGCAAAACTAATTGACAGAACGTCGAAACCATCGAGCGCATTCAGCGCGATGCAGATTGCAACGACAACGATCTGTCGCCAATGCATTGGTGCGCTATCAAGGATTTCTCTTGGGTTTTGGTCCATCTGGGCGGCTCCTTATCGCGCTGTGAAACCGCCATCGACGGGTAGGGCGACGCCCGTAACAAAACTCGCTTCATCCGAAACGAGCCAAAGCACTGCGTCAGCGACTTCGTTTGCTTTCACAAGTCGCCCCATCGGCACCGCGGCCATCAGCTTTGCTTCATTTGCGGCGGCCTCAGCGGGATCACCGCTTCGACCAGTGAAACCGATTTTCATAGGTGTGTCGGCAAGGCCGGGGCAAACCACGTTAACTCGGATATTGTCGCCGGCGAGCGCCAGTGACAACGACTTGGTCAGGCCCACGACAGCCCATTTTGCGGCCGAATAGATGGGACTCATCATTGATCCAACAAGTCCAGATACGGATGATGTGAACACAATAGCGCCGCCGCCGCGCGAGCGCATGTGCTCAGTTACCTGTCCGGCGCCGAGCGCTGCGGAGGTCACGTTGAGGTCAATCGCTTTCTGGTAGGCCGCCATGTCGAGATTTTCGACGGAGGCGGGTCCAGGCATGCCGGCATGGGCCCAAAGTATATCAGCGCCGCCGAGTTCAGACGCAGCCTGATCAATACTATTCTTGGAGCCGTCAGCGGTCGACAAATCGGCGATAATTGGCACGACGCTGCCAGCATCAAAATCCGCAACAAGCGCGTCTAACGCCTCAGCGCTAATATCGATAGCTGCGACGCGCGCGCCTTCGCGAACAAAATTATGAACGCCTGCACGGCCCATCCCGGATGCGGCGGCGGTGACGATTGCAAGTTTGTTTTTTAGTCGCATAAGGTTGCTTTCTTAGCTTGCGAATGGATCGGGAAATTTCCCGGTTGTGGAAACAATGGTCGTTCGGGTTTCGAGATACGAATCGAGCGCCTCAAGTCCGTTTTCACGTCCCCAGCCGCTTGTTTTGAATCCGCCATATGGGGTCGACCATCGAATGTAGCGATAAGTGTTGACCCAAACGATGCCAGCTTCGATTCTCGCCGCGACGCGATGTGCACGTCCGACATCGTTTGTCCAAAGCCCGGCCGCGAGGCCATAAGGCGTTCCGTTTGCGATCGCGATAGCTTCTTCTTCGCCTTCAAACGGAATGATCGATGCGACAGGACCAAAGATTTCTTCCTGTGCAATGCGCATGTCAGGAGCCACATCAGCAAAAACCGTCGGCGCGACGAAATAGCCTCTGGAAAAATCTCCCGACGCAATGCGTTCTCCGCCTGTTAGCAGCGCAGCACCTTCTTTTTTCCCGATTTCCACATAATTTAATGTTTTTTCGAGCTGTGCCTGGTGGGCCTGTGGTCCCATGTGAGTTGCAGGGTCGAGCGGCATGCCGACGCGAACGCATTTAGCGCGGCGTTGGAATTCTTCGACGACGCGATCATATACGGGCCGTTCCACCAGGACCCGGGAACCCAGCGCACAACTTTGTCCGCATAAGGCCCATGCGGAACCGGTCGCCGCATTGAGCGCCTGATCGACATCGGCGTCTGCGAAAATTATATGTGGCGCTTTGCCGCCCAGCTCGAAGCTGAAACGCTTAAGCGTATCGGCGCCGGACTTTAGTATTGTTTTTGCGGTGGCGCCTTCGCCGGTGAAAGCAATTTTGTTGACGCCGGGGTGCGCGACGAGATGCGCGCCCGCGACGGGCCCGTCGCCGGGGACAATGTTAACGACGCCTGGTGGGAAGCCCGCTTCTTCAAAGATCCGGCCCAAAGCAAGTGAAGACGCTGGCGTTTGTTCAGCCGGCTTCAGAACGACAGTGCAACCGGCTGCGAGTGCAGGGCCGAGTTTCCATGCCGCCGCCATGAGCGGTACATTCCATGGCGTGATCATACCGACGACGCCGGCGGGAACACGGGAAGTAAACGCGTGGACACTATCGTCTATGGGAATTGTGCGGCCGGATAGCTTATCCGCCAGTGACGCAAACCAGTGATAATACTGCGCGTGCAATCCGATATCGCCAAGCGATTCGCGAATGGCCCGACCATTGTCGCGTGATTCTATTTGCGCCAGTTCTTCGACTTTGGTCGCATAAAGGTCTGCGAATTTACGCATGAGCGCGGCCCGTTCCCAGCCCGGCAATTTACGCCACGGACCTTCGAAGGCGGCCTGTGCAGAAGCAACGGCAACGTCAATATCGGCTTCACCGCCATATGCAACGGTACCCCAATGTTCACCGGTCGCAGGATCGATGCTGCCGCGCGTGCCGCCGTCGCGTGGTTCAACCCATTCGCCGCCAATGAAAAGCCGTTGAAAATTTGCGTTGTCCAACACCTTCTCCCAATGATTGTTTTTCTTTAAGTGGCATAGCTGTCTGGCTTAACAGACCCCGTCAACGGTCGCGGTGGACGAGTTGATTGGATTACCCGGATTTGGCGACATTACCCATTCGGGATTCGCGCTGTCATTAAATTACGTCCGGGAGATCGATCCAGTTTTGTCTGGCGTAAACTCGGCGCGCACGCCGAAGGCCAAAGCGTTGTCGACTGATGGGCCGGCAGACGGTGCTACGACAGATTGGAGAATTGTCTGCATCACTAAAACGGCGTAACATTGCGCCAGTATGTCAGTGTGCACACCGCCTCACTCATACTACCGCTCATTGATTCGCGCGACGCTTCCGAAATTCTGGCCGTTGTAATGGTAAAGCCGAGTTCGTCGTTGGTGTCGTTGGGCGGTCACGCCGGTTAGTTTTACGCCTGCACTTACAATAGCGTTGAGCTTACTCTCATCAAATTGGAGCAGCTCGGTTTCTGCTCTAATATAAAAGCGATCATTGCTGCGCCTCATGCTCGCGCAGTCATCCTTCTCTATTCGCAATACGGTGCGGGTGGGATGATCAGAATCACCGGCAGGACAGGGGTCATCAACTTGCTACCGTAGTTTAGCATTCGCCACGATCGCCGCGAACATTCGTGCAAATTTGAACAGACTCATCAGCGCTTCATGATTAGGTCGAAACGGAACTTTGTGCGTCTATCCGCTTCCTCTTCCTGCGTTTGAACCAAAGTATTACGCCGAGGATTATCATTGTAGCAAGCCAAATGCCTACGCCCATCACAATGATACGTCCGGGCAATCCCGCGAATTCTCCTGTATGAATTGGGTATAACGACCGTATAAGCGTATCTGCTGAAGAGAGATCCGTACCCGGATAAGCGCCGCGAACACTGCCGTCATTGGCGTCGACAATAACCAGGCTCGCGCCATAGGCGCGAAAAAGCTCGCCGGGTGCGCGCACCCACGCATAATAGCTGGCGTCCTCACCAGACGGCATGGTCGTCCCAACAAACTCACTATTGGGAATGGCCTGCACAGCGGCGCGAGCGGCAATGGCGAAACCGACTCCCGGTCCCTCAGGCGGATTGGCGGCTAGATGCACTTCTTTGACGCCAATCGCATCTTCGATTTTATGTTCAAAGAATATCAGCGTGCCAGACAAGACGACAATTAGCGCTGGGATAATTGCCCATAACCCAACTGCACGATGCCAGGAAAGAACGCGCTGCTCTGTGCCGCCATTGTTTGACGGTGTTAGAGCACGCCGCCATGAACCGCGTCGCGGCCACGCGGCAATCAGCCCCAAGAAAATGTTGGTGATGAGCAGAACACCTGTGCCAGCGAGTAGCCAGTAACCTGTATTACCTGACAAAAGGTTCAGGTGAAGTTCGCGCATCAAACTAAGAAATGAATGGTCGCTGGCTGCGCGATCGCGCTGAACGATGCCGTCGCCGTTAACGCGAGCCATTCGCTCGACGCCCCCATTGTCCGTGTAATTGATAACATAACGATCTGGCAGGCCGGCCGTCGTCCATATCCAGTTTACTTGTCCGTTTGGCTCAGCCGATGTTAAAGTCACCATGCGTTGCTCGATGGAGTCAAGTTCCGTTTGACGATGCTCGGTAGAAAGCAGCGCATCTTCGATTTCAAAGTGGAAGCTGAGAAGAACGCCAGTTATAGCTTGCATCATCCAGAATGCGGCGGCGCCTATGCTCAACCAACGATGAATTTTTAAAACCACCGGTCGAATTGCGCGCGGCGCAGCAGATGCGTTTGAAGACATGGGTGTCCTTTTCGAGTCCAATTGCGTTTATCGATTAAAGGCCATATCGAAGTCGATGCATTGTCCGCTAGCTGGCTATTCGTGGGTAAGGCTAAATTACCCGAATTTGCACCGCGTCACCCAACTAATACGAATATTTCGCGCTGAGCTATAGTTCAATCAGAGCCAATCAGGATCATTTACCGGCCCAAGCACTATTTCTCACATCTGGCCGAAAGAGGTTGAAAATTACCGCTTCGAAAAATATCGGATCAGTCTTTGAAAGCTTTGACAATAGCGATGTCCGATTGCTGATCGAAAAGTATCCGCTCGCGTGGGTTATAGCGGCGGACGGAGATGAGGCGAGCCAGCTACCGCTTATTGGTGTTTTTGATGATGAAAATCGTTTGACAGAACTAATCGGTCATTTCGCGCGCAGCAATCCGCTTAATGACGCTTTCGCGAAAAGATCAACTGCTAGAATTCAATTTTCGGGTCCGTCCGGTTATGTGTCCCCGGCACAAGCAGAACGCAGCAATTGGGCGCCGACATGGAACTATGCGCATGTGCGTATTGCGGCGGAAGTATCTGTTGTGCCTGAGTTCACTGCAGAGGCGGTTGATATTCTTATCGATTGGATGGAAAGGGATCGGGAAAATCCATGGCGCGCAAGCAACCTGGAAGAGCGTTATGAGCGGTTGTTGCCTATGATTGTCGGGTTTCGCGCCAGAGTCATTGATGTAAACGCCACGTTCAAACTTGGGCAAGACGAGCGCCCGGAAACGCTTCACGCGATACTCAAAAATCTGCAGGATAATGATCTTAAAGAATGGATGCGCCGTCTCAATCGATCCCGTTTGGATTGAGGACAAGTTAGCAAGAAATACGTCTGTTCGGTGATCTGAAGGAATAATATGTACGAGTTATTGAAGGGTTTACGGGTGATTGATCTGAGTACGGTCGTTCTCGGCCCGTACGCGACGCAGCTAATCGCCGATATGGGCGCTGATGTGATAAAAGTAGAGCCTAGGGGCGGAGACGTCTTTCGTGCCGCGCGGCCCGGGAGGGACGGCGGCGATGGCGCCGGATTTCTTAATCTCAATCGAAATAAGCGCTCAATTGCGTTGGATCTGGCGGATCAAGAAGATCAGAAAATACTCTTCGAGCTAGTCGCAACGGCAGATGTATTTGTTCATAACATGCGCGATGCCAGCGCCCGTAAGCTCGGTGTCGATTACGCTTCTATCCGTGCGAAAAAGCCTGAAATCGTCTATTGCTCAGCTCGAGGTTTCGGTCGCGGCGTTTACGGCGATGAACCGGCTTATGACGACTGCATTCAGGCGGCGTCCGGCCTTGCCTGGCTAAACGCGGATCACAAAGGCGCGCCGCAATTCGTTCGCACGATTTTGTGTGACAAGGTCGCGGGGCTTCATTTGGCGTTTGCGATTGCTACCGGCGTGGCCGCACGTGAACGCTCAGGTGAGGGGTGCGAAATCGAAACCCCGATGTACGAATCGATGGCTTCGTTCTTGTTGATTGAGCAGCTCAGTGGGCAAACTTTTATACCGCCTATGCCGGATCGCGGTTATGGGCGGTTGAATGCGCCCGGCCGCCGCCCTTATCAAACGCGCGATGGATATGTGACGATTATGCCGTATACGGCGGCGCAATGGCGGCGGTTCCTTGAATTGATTGGTATGGAAAAGCTTGCCGATTCGCCGCGAATATCGAATGACGAGATGCGGTCTCGGCACATCGACACACTATATGAGATCATTGAGAATATCGCGCCAACGCGTACGACAAAAGAGTGGCTGGAAGGGTTGCGCAGCGTAGATGTTCCGTGTGCGCCGGTAAATCGCCTCGAAGACTTGCCGAACGAACCGCATCTTGTAGCCGCTGAATATTTTAAAACGATGTCGCACCCGATTGAAGGTGAACTTCTTTACGCTAGATCACCGTTCGCTATTGAAAATGTCAATGAGTGCGCCGATCGGCCTGCGCCTGCGCTCGATGCGGACCGAGCGTCGATCCTATCTGAGATTAGGTCTGAATTATAGGAACGTTCAATATTCGTCCGGACTTTCTGATTTGAATGTGTAAAAAGCGCGGTCAATACATTCGAAATTACCCAAAATTGAATGTTGCATACCAAATAACGAATTCATGTGCCTTCATTTCCCTATTATGAACAGAGGTTCGCGCATGGACCCTCACATGTATACAGAATCTGGCCTATCTAGTCCGCCGCCGCCTTTTAACGAGCCGGTCTGCGATTATGCGCCTGGTTCGTTGCCGCGTGCGGCGCTAAAAAGCGCGTTGGCGGATGTGTCGTCGGAACGCGCGCGCCTGCCCTTATTTATCGATGGGGAAGCTGTCGAAACGGGCGCGGCAAAAAGTGCGATCTGTCCGCATCGCCATGGGCATGCGCTCGCTGACGCCGATCAGGCTGGCGCGCCGGAGGTCGAGCGCGCCATCGCCGCATCGTTGCGCGCCCATGCAGACTGGTCGCGGGCCGACTGGCGCTTGCGGGCGGCGGTGTTTTTAAAAGCGGCGGACTTGCTGTCGGGGCCATGGCGGGCCCGGATGAATGCGGCGACCATGCTGGGTCAATCGAAAACAGCCTTACAGGCGGAGATCGACGCCGCCGCCGAACTTGCCGACTTCTGGCGCTTCAACGTTCACTTCATGCAGCGCCTTTACGAGGAGCAGCCGCTCTCATCGGACGGCGTTTGGAACCGGAGCGAATACCGCCCGCTTGAAGGCTTCGTTTACGCAATCACGCCATTCAACTTTACCGCGATCGCCGGAAACCTGCCGACGGCGCCGGCGCTGATGGGCAATACGGTGTTGTGGAAGCCGTCGCCGCACGCGATGCTTTCGGCCCATTATACGATGGCGCTCCTGCATGAGGCGGGCCTGCCGCCCGGCGTCATCAATCTTGTTCATGGCGACGCCGAAGTAATTTCGCGGATCGCATTCGGGAATGAACATCTCGCCGGCGTCCATTTTACCGGATCGACGGCGGTGTTCGATATGATCAATCGCGAGATCTCGAAGGGCGGCTACAAAAACTATCCCAGGCTTGTGGGCGAAACCGGCGGCAAGAACTTTGTCCTCGCCCATGAAAGCGCCTCGGTGGGCGCGCTTTCCACGGCGATCATTCGCGGCGCTTTTGAATATCAGGGCCAGAAATGCTCCGCCGCGTCCCGCATTTTTGTTCCAAAGGCGATTTGGCCGGGGCTGAAAAAAGAGCTGACCGATGCGATCGCGACGATCCGCATGGGTGACGTAGCGGACTTCGGGAACTTCATGGGGGCGGTCATCCATGAAACAGCGTGGACGCGTCATGAAACCGTGCTCAGGGCGGCGTCGCGCGATCCGGCTATATCCATATTGGCCGGCGGCGGCTGCGATAAGTCGACCGGCTACTTTGTCGAGCCGACATTGCTTGAGACGGCTGACCCCGGATCGACATTCATGCGCGAGGAGTTCTTCGGCCCGATCGCAAGCGTTTACGCTTATGACGATTATGACGAGACGCTGGACCTTATCGACCGGACCAGCGCTTACGGTCTCACCGGCGCCGTTTTCGCCCGCGACCGCAAAGTGATCGATCAGACGTCGAGCCGGCTGCGCTATGCGGCGGGAAATTTTTATATCAATGACAAACCGACCGGCGCGGTCGTCGGCCAGCAGCCCTTTGGCGGCGCCAGGGCGTCCGGCACGAATGACAAGGCCGGATCGGTCTGGAATTTACTGCGCTGGACATCCCCGCGCACCATCAAGGAAACATTCCATCCGCCAACGGAGTATCGCTATCCCTTTATGAAGGGCGAGTGAAAAAGCGGTGGGTTTGCCGTTAAAATTCGATCAGTTTTTGAATTTCGGAATAATCGCCCAGTCCGCTTGCGACGGCAGTCTCGGGGCGACTTTGTTGCAGGGCTGCGGCGACGTCATTGTCCGGAATTGCGGAAACCTCGTAAAGAGTGGCAGGTAGTGGTTCTTCGCCAGCTACGATTTCAAACGGTATGGCCTGGTCCATGCCGAGAAACATGACGAGCGCTCCGGCATGAGTTTTGACGAGTTTTTCAGCAGTTAGTAGATCTATCTCGTTGACGGTGAAACGCTCAACCGCGGCGTCTTTCTCGAAAGCAATGCCGAAATATGGGCCGTTTCGTCCAGGCGTAAGAGTTCCTTGAATTATGCGTTTGCCGCGTTCCAGTTTCACACTTTCAATCGCCACGCTCGGCAATGGAAGTCCGAGGTCTTGCGCAGGTTTAACATAGGCCTGAAGGTCATAAACATTGTAGAGCCGGTACGCTTCCGGACTGCTGGGAAATCCTGCCGCCTCTGCTATGCGCCCGGCGTCGGGTCCATAAGTCTGTAAGCGCCAGCGCGCGGTTCTTTCACCACCGAAATCTTCAATCTGTTCATATGCAAAGTTCATGGATCGCGGACGGTCGAATGTATATGCAGGTGTTTGAGATGCGATCAGGGTGGCGGTAAGCGTGACGGCCAATAGGGCGAAGGCCGGTCCTGCTGTTCGCCTTGAATGCTCTGTGTGCCACATGACAAGCGGCGCTCCGGCGATCACCGGCATAAATAGCAGCAGCGCTTTGAAGTGGCTGAGGTGGAATCCTAAAACCACCTCGAACGCCAGAAAATGATATAAGGCGAAGTATACAGCGGCGATAAAACCGATATGGCTGGCGATCACTCCCTTGTTCTCCGGGGCGATCGCGCGCTCTATAATCGCGGCGATCGCAAATAGGAGCGCAGGCGCGAGCGTGAGGTAGGATGCCCCAGGCAATGTCGCCGCAAGAACAAAACCGAGTAGCGTTATTATTGTCCACGCGGCGAACAAAGATGCAGCGAAACCGGCGCTGCGGTTGAATTTTGGCGCAATAAGCGTTGGGATAAGAAGGCATGCGGCGGCAAGAGCAATGCGTCCCGGCCATGGATGAGGATGATCTAGATAGGGCGCAGCCGGCCATAGGGCGAGGGGAAAGACGAGCAGCCAGCCGACAAGACCCAGCACAACCAAGGCGGTGATATACGCAGCAACACTTGATAAAATCGCTTTCGGACGAAAAGCGGCCGCATTTTTGCCGGCGATGATAATCAGTACAAGCGTAACAAGTAGAAGGGGAAAAGTTAGCCAGGACGGCCAATAAATCAGCGTTCTTCCGAACAGATCAAAGTATACGGCGTCGCCGGTTGCGTTAAGCTCGCCAAGGGGCGTATCGCCCGCGGCGCGTAGTGTTGTAAGCAAATTGTCGCCATGGTGGGCAAGGGACCGCAGGCTCAAATGCGCCGGATCGTCACGGGATGTGTGATAAAGCGATACGCCGCCAGTGAAAGCGAAGTTAAGGCCTGCGGCGCCTGTTTTTCTGTATATCGACATGTCCGTGTCGTTCGGCATCTTGCGATAGACTTCGTATGTCAATGAATTGGCGAATGGTCGTGAGGCAGCGCCGGAGAACAATTTTATCAAGTTGTGGTTGTTAACGCTTGTCTCAAACATCGCCGATGGGCCGGCGACGCCGCGCGCCTCCAAGTTGATGACGAACTTGACGCGCGCCATCTCAGCGTTGTTCTCGGCGAACGCTCTTGCTCCCCAAAGCCCGGCTTCTTCAGCATCGGCGAAGAGGAAAATGATATCATTCAAATAATTTTCGTCTTGTAACAGCTCCATGACTTCAAGCATGGCCGCCGCCGCGGCCAAATCATCGGCCGCGCCGGGGCCCGCCAATGTGCTGTCGTAATGCGCGCTGACGAGGATGGCGTCGCTGTCTGGCATGCGCCCGGTTTTTATCGCGTAGAGATTTTCAACTGCAGCGCATCCCGAGCGTTCTTCGGAGCATATGACTGTCGCCTGAATTTGCGGTGAATAGCCTAGCGCCGTTAGTTTGTTTTCGATACGTTCGCGTACAAGGCGGTTTTCTGCGCTGCCGAGCGGATGCGGTTTATTTTCTGGAATAAGACCGGAGACGAGCTGATGTGCGCGCACGGGATCGAAATCCGACTGAGGCGGCGACGGGCCGTCCAGCAGCACATTCAATCCCAGGAAGATGATGGCAAAGACAGCGCTTGAAAAACCAAACCAAATCCATGGTGAGCGCATGCTTCAATCCCCTCCCGACTAGGGAATAGCCTTAGTCCTTCTCATAACAATGAGGAAGCGCCAAAAGCTGTTTTGGGTAGTCTCACTCAATAGAGGGTAAGCTAATATTTTGCGGTAAAGAGAGTATTTTTGCAAAAACTGGCATTAAGCAGGTTTCATGGGGAAGGAGCGCAGCAAACTTTGGGACGGACGGGGGGCAATTTCTTTCCGCTATCGATCTGCATAGATTTGTGAGCGCGACCGTGGGCTGATTGTCCGGTCTAGAGCGCGCCGGCTGTCAGTAACCCAAGCCATGCCTTTCTTACCCAAAGACTCTCCCGGTTACCCCCTTCCCAACTACCATTCGCGCTCTTTGCGCCTGTAGGATTATGCAATCCGTAACGAATATCAGAGGGGGGCCGACATGGCTCAGAATTATATAAAATTGCCGAAGACCGCAAGATATATGCTGACAGTGTCGTCTGCTGCGCTGGCTATTCATGCGACGGCCTTGGCGCAAAGCGACGGCGAGAAAGACGAAATCATCGTAACCGGTGTGACGCGCGCCGTTACCGCTACAAAAACTGACACGCCAAATACCGAGATACCTCAATCGATCACGGTGGTAACGATCGAGCAGATCAAAGAGCAGGGTGCACAAAACATCCGTGAAGCGCTGCGCTATACAGCTGGCGTAACCAGTGGCGGTGACGATACGCGCGGCGATTTCAATAACATCAGAGGGTTTTTCGCCGCCACGTATCTTGATGGGTTGAAGCGAAACTTCGGTTTCGTTTATACGCCGCGCGCAGACCCTAATACACTTGAACGGTTAGAGGTTCTGCTTGGGCCATCAGCCGTTCTGTACGGCGCGGGAAGCTCTGGCGGGCTTGTTAACATGCAAAGCAAGCGCCCGCAGTTCGAATTTGGCGGCTCAGCTTCGATTAGTTACGGCACGTATGATCGCAAAGAGGCGGTGTTGGATGTAACTGGTCCTTTAAGCGATACAATTGCAGCGCGTGTTGTCGGTGTCTTTCGGGACTCGAATATGGTCCAACGCGGCACCCCCGACGACCGTGTTGTCATTCAACCCTCGATAACATGGAAGCCCAGCAATTCGACAGATGTGACTTTCCTCGGCTTGTTTCACAGGGATTATACGGGTCCAGTGCAATTTGCGCCGTCGGCCGCGACATATCTGGCTGATGATTTAGGCAATCCGCGGGTCAGTCGCCGGACCCAGATAGGCGAGCCAGAATTCAACAAAGGGCCGAAACGAGACGTTCAGGCCACATTGATCATCAATCATGAATTTTCGGATGCGGTGAGTTTCCATAGCTCATCTCGTTATCAAGACGCTCATACAGAATATGGCGAAATTTATGGGGACTATTTCAGCAACCCTTTGGATCCGTTTATAGATGTAGCCAACACCACGGTTGCTCGACACCTGTTTGCGATCAATGCTGATTATAAAGTATTTAACACTGCGAACCACGCTGTAATAAATTTCGATACGGGCTTCATCCAGCATAAGGTGCTTGTCGGCGCCGATTATGCTCGTTTTGAACAGGTAACTTCGCAGGCATTCGCATTCTTTGGCGGTGGGACACTAGATATCTACAACCCGGTCTATGGCGCTGCGCCAGCTGCTGCTTTTGGAGCCGAGGCGACACAAGTGCAGAAATCTTACGGTTTCTATGTGCAGAATCAGATGCGAATTGCCGATCGCGCTTCGCTTGTGGTTGGGGTAAGGCACGACAATGTCGATCAGACGGACACGTTCTCACCCGATCAGGACGCCAAGGCGACAACCTTTCGGGCTGGGTTAACGGTTGATGTGACCGACACCATTTCGCCCTATGCCAGTTTCTCGCAGTCCTTCGAACCGGTTTCGGGCCTAAACCAGTTCGGCAACTCATATGTGCCGCTTGAGGGTGAGCAATATGAGGGTGGCATCAAGTGGCAGCCATTGAGAAATACATTGGTGCGTGCAGGCTATTACCGGATCAGGGAAATGAATGCCCTGCG
Source organism: Parvularculaceae bacterium (assembly GCA_021776465.1). GTDB lineage: Bacteria > Pseudomonadota > Alphaproteobacteria > Caulobacterales > Parvularculaceae > Hyphococcus. The sequence goes on along the minus strand of JAJFFU010000147.1, from coordinate 42,845 downwards.
GCCTGATCCACTAAATCCGCTGACGAGCGTTCAATCTGGATTTATCACGTCGAAGGGCTTTGAAATCCAGGCGGATCACCGCGTTCCAGGGGATATCGCGATTACGGCGAGTTATTCTCACAATTCTACTCGCATCTCAGGAGAAAACAGGCAGTTAGATACACAACCGCAAGATACCGCTAGCTTGTTTGCAACAAAAACTATTGAGGCCGGAAACGATCTTGTTTTCCGGATAGGCGCCGGCGCAAGGCATGTTAGCAAACGGACAAGCGGCGACACTGTTTCGCCTCTCTATATTGAAGTTCCCAGCTACACGCTCGTCGATGCGATGGCGTCGGCCGAATATAAGAACTGGGAACTGCGGGTAAATGTGATCAATTTGCTCGATGAGTTCTACTATTCGTCTTGTAGTCAATTTGGCTCTTGCCAATACGGCGACGAGCAATTGTTCAACGGTACATTGTCATACAGGTTCTAATCGCAATCGATACTGTGGAGTCGGGCAGGACCATTCGTGGCCTGCCCGATTTGCATTGGACCCTGGGTTTGTGCGCTTTCTTGAACGGTCAACCGAAATAAGATGCTATGATGCACGCGTCTCCGGTTCGGCGACTCATGCTGTGCACGGTTGTAAAAAGGCTTGGGATCCAGGCGGCCAAGACTTAATCATTTGGTCCATGTCATGTTGGATGACAGTGATACGCTGAACTGGGTTGCCTGCATATTTCGGTGACAGTGCGATCGCCGGCCAGTGTTCTTTTGCCTTTGAATTAGGCGGTCATGGCTGGCGGAGTTCATCCTCCATAGGGCCTCTTTGCGCTTCAGCCGGTCGGCATCGCGCTCATAACGTATGTGACATCGACGTGAAGTAAGGGACAGTGTCGGCCTCTTAGGGGAGTCCAATGCCAACTTCCTAAACTATCAAGGCACTGACCCTGGCGAGTGGCGACAACGGAATCTTGTGTTGCTTACGTGTAGTAATGCGCGTGCATTGCGCCGCTGCTGAATTCGGATGGCGAATTGACCCGACGCGAAGCTTCCAGTGGACGCTGTATCCGTGACGATGCGGTTTCGCGGTTTGCCTTTTACACATTATTTCAGAATGTTTTTGTGCGCATCATGCCTGTGGAGCAAGAACGGCGTCAACATGACTGGCTGCTTCAGTCTTATTTATGGATTTAATTATTCTTTGAGGTGCCGCACAAGGATAAGGAGTAAAGTCGCCACCCTAGTATCGTGCGAGCGGTACGGCATTGTAACGCGTGGGCAGTGAAAGCGGTATTTATTCTTTGGTGCTCATTTCCGCGCGTAAGCGGTCAATTTCTGCAACCCATTGGGCCGCCGTAGTCGGTCCGGACGCTTCAAAATGAACGTGGTCAGCCATTTTCTCCCGCACCGTCACATAATATAACGCCCCAGTAGGCAAGCCCAATTCTTTAATCTTCAAAGCCATAGCCGCGTTTTGCGCTGGTGTCGGCTTGGGACGTGACGGTTTGTAGAGCAGGACATCCCAGCCTTCGCCGCCAGCATGTAGAAACAACTGCGTGGGGGGCTGGTCGCCGGCAATGCTGACCTTATCCCATTCCGCCATACTGCGAATAAAAGGTTCGGTTTGCCCCGGAGCGAGCCGGAACATTTCGAACACCGGTGTCGTCATTTCTACTTCCGGGGTCGATGATTGCGCTTGTGCGTGGGCGATGCCTGCAAAAAACAGAGCGAAAATTGTGCACGAGAATCTCTTTATCATCCTAGCGTCCCTTTTATATCGTTACATTATGCTTCTGTGCGAGTGCCGGAGCAATGGATCGAAAGGGTTATGCGCTGCCACAAGCGGGTAAACTCCAAAAATACACCAAAGCAAACCCGCAATTCTACGTCATTTCCCTTGATGGCGTTGTTTCACCCTATGTCTGAAGGCCGAGGACAGCGCTCTTGCCGGCCGCAGCCGGGTTTACCTTTAATTGCCACAGGTTACCCGCCGAATTTGCTGATCAATGCGGTGAGCTATGATGTCTTTCATAAGCTTAGAACTGGTTTGGTTTGTGCGTTTGCGCGGGCCGATTTGGTTGTTGGTATGTCTTAATTCAAACGAGGTTCCAAATTATGCATAAATTTACAATCAAACTCTGGTCCGCTGCAGTCGGTACGGCAGCGGTGATGTCCTTGCCTGCCGCAGCGGCTGACGCGCCTAACGTCGCTGAACCAACCGACTTCGTATATCCTTCGGGCTTTGACAAAGCGTTGTCGCTTATGATGGCGGGCGAGGGTGGCGAAAACGGCATCGGCGTACACAAAGTATGGCCAACGCTTTCCGTTCCAGCATTGACCACTGAACAAATCGGGAAAGCAGTCTCAGGCAATTCGCTAGCGATCGCCTACCATTACACACATCAATATAGCCCAGACGGCAAAGTCGGGGGATACAATATCCGTTACGATCAGGTCGATGTGAAGAGCTGTCCGAAGACTGAAGTACCAGGTGACGGTTTCTTGCTGTATGAAGGTGTCTGCAGCGCGCAGGTGGAAGAGCCGGTTACGGGTACTTGGGAAGCCAAAGACCACCAGCTTTGTGTCGACATTGCATGGGCGGGCAGCACACAAATCAAAGGCTGCTATACGATGTTCTTCATCATGGATAGCGTGGCGATGGTAAAGCCGGATGGAACTGTTTCCGGTAAGGCGCACGCCTTAAAGAAAGGCGCTGCACGCGACATGTAGCAGTGAGAAAGGGTAGTTTTGCTTATCTGCATACCGGATATCCTCAACGCTGATCAGCTTTCTAAGCTGTCCGCCATGATGGATAAACAAGCCTTTATCGACGGTCGCGAGACCGCCGGATGGGCAGCCGCCAATGTGAAGAAAAACAAGCAGGTCGCCAACAACTCTGGCGACTATGATGTTCTTCAGTCTCTAGTTTCGGAAGCGTTGGCGGTGAACCGTTATTTTGCCATGGCGTCAATGCCGAAAGTCGTGCGGCCCATTCTGTTTAGCCGGTATACGTCTGGCATGAGTTACGGACCGCATGTCGATAACGCGCTCATGGGTGAGGCGCCGCAAACGCGTATCGATCTTGCCTTCACGCTTTTTCTTTCTGATCCAGAGAGCTACGAGGGCGGCGAGCTTGAGATAGACGAACCGGCGGGTACGCGGTCGTTTAAACTTTCTGCGGGGGCAGCGGTTCTTTATCCTGCAAACTCGCTGCATCAGGTGACGGAGGTCGTTTCCGGTCGACGTGATGTTGCTGTTGGCTGGATACAGAGCCTCGTGCGTGAAGGCGACAAGCGCAGGGTGCTCTTCGAGCTTGAAAACTTACGTGCGACGATGTTTGCGGAAACAGGAAAAACCCCCGCCTTCGACACTTTGACGCGCAACACAAGCGATTTGTGGCGGATGTGGGCGGAGAATTGATTCAGGCCGGTCTTGGGCCTTGAAATGCAGCGTCGATAGGCCCGAAGCCGATTTTACCCGGTTTTGCTGACGAATACCTTTTATAACAGGTCATTTCGCGGCCAACGTTGCGTTTAAGATGCGAATGGCGCGTGGAACCACCTAAACTGCGTCTTTCAGTTTGTGAATAATCAGGGGACGGGATGAAAATGTTGTTTGTAGGAAGCCAACCTTTGCGTCAGTTGCGCGTTACGGCGCGCACTGGCGTGGTTGCGGCGCTATTCGTTGCTGGCGCCGTCGCGTGCGACAGCGACACAACGCCAACCACAACGGCGGATCTCATTTTTACAAATGCTAAAGTTTACACAGTAAACGAAGAACAACCGTGGGCCGAGGCGGTCGCGATCAGCGACGGAAGAATTCTCGCAGTCGGTGCAAGCGACGAAATCGCTGAGTTACAGGCATCCAGTACCCGGGTTGTAGACCTGAATGGCCGCCTGCTCATGCCCGCCTTCGGCGATGCGCATGTGCACCCAATTTTTGGCGGCATGTCATATTCTAGATGCTCGCTGCATGAGGGCGGGAGTATTGAAGAATACCAGGAGATAATCGCTGGTTGCGTTGCCGCGAGTCCCGGCGACGATCCAGTTTATGGCGTAGGTTGGGGCGATTCAATGTTCCCGCCCAATGGCGTGCCTCGTAAAGAGCTACTTGACGAAGTCACAACTGAGCGCGCCCTAATATTTGAGTCGGTTGGCGGCCACACTTATTGGGTAAATTCAAAGGCCCTCGAACTTGCCGGGATTGATAAAGATACGCCTGATCCTGAAAACGGGAAAATTGACCGCGATGAGGAGACCGGCGAAGCAGTTGGCGGGCTGCAGGAATCTGCGATGGAGCTTGTGGGCGAGTTCATTCCGAAGCCCAGCGCTGCGGAAATGCAGCAGTCCATTTTGTATGTCGCGAACCTGTTCAACAGCTTTGGCATCACATCCTGGCACGATGCAGGCATTGACCTGAATGCCGACGGCAAAAGTGAAACCATGACCGCCTATAAGGCGGTGCAAGACAGCGGTGCATTGACGGCCCATGTTACATTGGCGTTCAAATGGGCGAACGAACGCACCCTTGATCAAATTCCAGTCATCCTTGACGTGTCGCGGCAGGCGACTGAATGGGGATTGCACGCAAAATCAGTGAAATTCTATGTGGATGGGGTGATACCACAACGTACGTCAGCGATGATCTTGCCTTACCAAGGTGGCGATGGTGAACGCGGTCCGCTTCAAATAGGGCCGGACATACTTACGTCTGCAGTGGTCCAGCTTGGCGCCGAAGGGCTTCAGTCACATGTGCATGCGATCGGTGATCGTGCGGTTCGCGTTGCGCTCGATGCTTTTGCAGAATCAAAGGCGCAAAATGGTTCAGCCCTGCGCCCGATGATCTCTCATCTCAATGTCATCGATCCCGACGATCAACCACGGTTTGGTGAACTGGGCGCAATCGCTGTGTTCCAGCCGACCTGGGCGAGTAATTATCCCTATATGGAAATGACGAAACAAGCGATTGGCCCTGAACGCTCAAACAATATTTATCCGGCCAATAGCGTGTTGCAAGGCGGCGGCATGCTCGCCTATGGCGCGGACTGGCCGGTGGGCGCTGCTGACCCGTTGCTAGGGCTTGAGGTCGCTGTGACGCGCACGAATTACGATGCTCCAGAAACGGGTCCGCTTTTGTCACAGGAGGGTGTAACCCTTGAGGACGCAGTGCGGGCATACACGATAAATGTCGCCATCGCGAACAATCTGGAAGATGTCACAGGCTCTATTACACCGGGAAAAAGCGCCGACTTGATTGTTCTTGATACGGATATATTCTCGATTCCGGCGGCGGACATCTCTGAGGCCAGCGTAATGTTCACGTTGTTTCAGGGGCGCGCGGTATATGGTGAAGTTGAGTAATTAGGTTTTGAGCGCTGAGCGGGTACAATGTGCGATTGATCCGACGCCTTTGAACACAGCCACATGAAGGTAGTAACATGGCTGCATCAAGGGAGAAGAGCGATGTCGGGGAAGTGATCCGCCGGCTGAGTGTCAACAAGATCATATCTTACCGGTGGCGCCAGGTGTATGGCGGGATGAAGGTCGAGCAGACCAAGCGCCTGAAGGATCTGGAGAAGGAGAATGCCAGGCTGAAACGGCTTCTTGCAGACGCCGAACTCGTCAAGGCGACCCTGAAGGAAACTACGGAGGGAAACTGGTAGGGGCTCGCGCAGCGCGAGTTCATTGATCATGCCTGCGGCAGGCTTGGCGTATCGGAACACCGGACATGCCGTTTGTTGAAGCAGCGCCGGTCATTGCAGTGGCGCACACCGAAGCGGGCTGATGATGAAGATGCGCTGACCTTCGCCATCATTAAGCTGGCGACGCGGTACGGGCGCTACGGCTACAAACGGATCGCGGCGCTTCTGAAGACTGATGTCTGGCATGTGAGCCACAAACGCGTTGCAAGGATCTGGGCGCGTGAGGGCCTCAAAGTGCCGATGAAACAGCCGAAACGCAGGCGGCTGTGTTTCAATGATGGCTCATGCTCTTCTTTCACACCGTTGTTGAAGCGACGTCATAATAAAATCGATTTCCGAAACGCGCTAATTCTGCATTGACGCAATATAGCGACGTTCAGTTTATTTTCGTTCGGTGTTTTCTTACCCAATCGGAACGCCATAAAGCTCCAGCCTGTGGAACAGAATTTTATAACCGTGTTCCTCAGCGATTACCTTTTGCAAACGTTCGATTTCTTCACTCGTAAATTCAATAATCTTGCCGCTGCGGACATCGATTAAATGATCGTGATGGTCTTCCGATCTTTCCTCATAACGTGATCGCCCGTCCTGGAACTCGTGGCGGGTAACAACGCCAGCGTCGTCGAAAAGCTTCATCGTCCGATAAACGGTCGCAATCGACATATTGGGATCAATTTTGACGGCCCGCGGATGCCCACGCTTGATTCTCAATCCTCCAAACCGCTGAAATAGTGTTTCTAATTCGCGCTATCGAACCGCACAGCTCGCGATTACCAATTAACCTTGTGACTAGAATGGTTACCCAAAACTCGATCAACGTTTTGAATTGGATTGGGTGCTTAACTATCCGATGCCGCTTAGCAGCTACTTGTTCGCCGATTGTAAAACATAAACAGCGACTTTTTTCGACGCTTCGAATGTTATTGCGATTAGGAACCGCCCTTTGCCGATGCCGCCGTTCGCGCGGCTTGTTCGTAAACGCCTGAAAGCGCTCGCAGTAACTGACCCAGCGACTCCAAGTCATAGTCGCCGTAATTGAGATGTTTCAAAGCTGGTTCAAGAAAGCGAGCGCGATCCTCCAAGAACTCTCGATAATGGGACTTTGCTTTACTGCCCGCTTTATAAAAAACCTCCTTTCCGACTTTCGTGCTAGTGATTGCTTCCATGCGAACGAGTTTTTTCAACGAATAAGAAACCAGGTGCATGTCATCGATCGATAAGGCAAAAGCGAGATCATTAGCGCGCAATTGACGGTCGCGATAAACGAGTAAATGCATCAGAAAGACATCGAGATCGGATAGTCCATTCAACACGCCTTCTGTGCTGCGTTGACCCATCCACCGTTTTACCGAATTCCATAAGATCGTCAGTGAAAGCTCAAGCTCAGATAGAGCTTCAGCGTCTGATGGATCTTGCGTGGCAGTTTTTTTTGCACCCATTTTCGTCTCTTTATTCCAACATTTTGTGTGTGTTTCTGCTTGGTATCACATACGTCTGCTAGTCGGCCATCACTATTTCATTGCGTGATATATCTTCGAAACGATGACAAAACGTTGACATAATGCAATTATGGCATACGCTGCCGGCGACCTAGGCAATGGAGGCGAACGCAATGAACAAGAATTCAAACGCAGGGAGTGTGCTGGGCGCGACAGACAGAAACTTCTATCGCGTCTCCGAGAATTTCGTTGACATGCGGCGCCCGGCGCGCGTTTCGAAGTCTGTGGAATTGGAAGCGCAGTCGCAGAGCGTCGTATTCGATGTTCATCGCGCCGCGATCATAATCATCGACATGCAAAATGACTTTTGTGCGCCGGATGGATGGGTTGCATCTATGGGAATTGACGTTACCCCTGCGCAGGCCCTTTCGTCGCCGATTAACGATGTAACGGGTGCATTGCGCGCGCTTGGCGCGCCCGTTATCTGGCTCAATTGGGGCGTACGCCCGGATAGGCACAACCTTTCACCGGGAACTTTGCACCCATTCAATCCAAATGGCTTGGCGCCAGGCCTTGCAGGTGAAATAACAACTGCACACGGTACATATAATGTTCTTGAGGAAAGCGGATGGGGCGCGGCTATCATCGACGAATTAGATCAAGCTGCCGACGATATTCAAATCAGCAAACACAGGATTAGCGGCTTCTGGGACACGCCGCTTGATTCAGTACTAAAAAACCTTGACGTAAATACAATTTTCTTCGCCGGCGTGAATGCCGATCATTGTGTGCTCGGCACGCAAATGGATGCCAACTTCCATGGCTATGACACAATCATGCTTGAAGATTGCGTTGCGACAACATCGCCGGATTTTTGCATGCAGGCAACGCTGCACAATGTTCGCTTCTGTTTCGGTTTTACATCGACATCAGCGCAACTGACGGCAGCCCTCAGCGCTGCGTGATAACGGCGCAATGTTCGGTTTAAAGCGTTAATGGCAAGTGCGGCGATTGCGAATGCAAATTGAAAACTTCGAGCCAAGTTATGACACCGTCTTTGGTTTCGACCTTGCCGTTGCAAGTCATCGACGTACCTGACGGATCGATTTTGCACTTTTCTGAGAACGGCCCCATCTCCGGAATCTCGCCATAGGTCTCCATTTCGTCGGGCCCGAGAGCGCGTAGACTGGCGACAAATCCACTTCCGGTTACGACCGACGGGCCGCCGCCATAGCGTCCTGTCCAAGACGTGATTTTGTGTATCTTATCGGCGCCGGTTTCGACAGAGACCCAGGTGAGTTCTTCGCCGTCATCCTTGATGACCCATAATGTGTGGGAGCACGGCTCCAGTTTCTGCGATTTTTGCTGGTCCAATACCCAGACGCCAACTGGTACGATGCCCGTTCCTGGCGGCGACATGACGTCTGTTTTGTGCATTAGGCAGCTCTTTTTGGATGATCTATAAACAATTTGTTGGTAAAATGTTGTCATATTGTTATGATGGCGTCAATGCTTCAGGCAATCTGTGAAATTCGTCGAAGATATGCACGTATTGAATTTTTCCGTTGGCCGCATTCAGCCAATTCAAATTGGCGCCTCGGTCGTCAAGACGGCGCATATAAAAACGCCGGTTCCTGAACCTTGGCGCATTACTTTTGGTGGTGCGGACGGCGACCAGCGCGCCGTTCATCCTGATAAACTCTATGCATTCGCGAGAAATGCGTATGATTATTGGAGCGAACGCTTGGGCGTCGATCGTGATGCTTGGTCGGATGGATTTTTTGGCGAGAATCTAACACTCGATACACTCGACGAAACGGATATTCGAGTGGGTGACATATTCGCGGTTGGAAATGAGGTGCAACTCGTTGTTAGCGGTGCGCGAACGCCATGCGCCAAACTCGCCTGGCGCCTGAATCAACCGCGCAGTTTTCAAAAGACGTTCGCGCGGTCACGCCAATCGGGCGTCTATTTTGACGTCATCGAACCCGGTCGTGTGTGTCCCGGCGACGCGTTAACGCGCATCGCGCATGATCCGGAAATGCCAAGCGTTGCAGAAGTTTGTGATATTATCGACAGTCATAAAGCACCGCCGTTGGACAGGCTCATGCGCCTGCTTGATTGCAAATATTTAAGTCCGGCAAACCGGATGCTGCTCGGTGCAAAGAGAGAATTAGCGCAACACGCCGAGAATGCGGTGGAAAACCGTTGGTCTGGCTGGCGGCAGTTTACGATCTCCGTAGTCAAAGATGAAGCGCAGGCAATAAAGTCTTTTGAACTCACGCCTGTCGATGGCAAAGCTCTTTGTATGGCGCGGCCAGGTCAATTTGTCGGCGTTCGGCTATCTGGCGATAAGGGAAACGAAATAGACCGATCATGGAGTTTGTCCGATTACAGGGAAGATGCAGACCGCTACAGGATTACGGTGCTCCGCCAAAATGGAGTGGGTTCGCGGGGCATTCATGCACTGCGCGCAGGCGATAAGCTGAAATTGCGCGCACCTGCGGGAGCCTTTGTGTTCGATATGGGCAGTGTCCGACCGCCAGTTTTCGTTGCCGCGGGTGTCGGTGTTACGCCTATTATGGCAATGCTTGAAGCGCATTTTTTAAAGAAAACCCGCGCGGATGCGCATCTTGTTTACGCCACAAAGACGCCAGAACATATGGCGTTTCGTGATCGCATTGAGGAGTTGCTCAAGGAGCATTCTGGATTTCATGTCACCTATGTATTTAGCCGCGCCAAGGAAAGCGGCAGCGCACATGGTCGCATTACATCTGACACTGTGAAAGGCGTATTGAATGACCTTCACATATTCTTGGGTGACCAACGGGTCAGCTTACCGTGGTTTGAAGCAGATTTTTATATCTGCGGTCCCGACAGTTTTTGCGACGAGTTAAAGAACGCCTTCGCTCGCGACGGCGCTGATCCGAGCCATATTTATACGGAGCAATTTGATACGCCGCCGTTGACTCAAAGTGACCTTGAAACGGCATGTGTACGCTTTTTAAAATCCGGAAAAGAAGCCTCGTGGAATAAAGAGAAAAACCTGTCGCTTTTGGAATTGGCGGAAGAAACTGGCATTCAGTTGAATTATGACTGCCGCGCTGGTTCATGTCTGACTTGCAAAACAAAAATAACAAAGGGCGCGACGACGGCGGACATGGAAAATGGCGTCGCGTTACTATGTATCGGACGCCCAAAGTCCGACATCGTCGAAATCGACGCTTAAATTCCAAATATCACCTGCGGCGCGTCAACTTTGACGTCAGATGAAGTGTCGGCTCCCGAAAACAACGATAAATGTAACGCGGAATTTCCCAAAAATCGTTGAATTCACAATGATTCAAACGCTTTGAGATGTTTTGATAACAAAACGTCAGTAATTTATCGACAAAACATAATTATTATGTTATTGATGTAGCTGTTGTGCGGCGGGCCGGCTGCCAAGCAAAGTTTCTGGAGGGTTGTTGTGGCGGATCAGGAATTGTCTCGTCAGTTTTGGGAGCTTTACGAGCAGTGGGGCGCCGCGATTGCGAACAAAGACCACGATTGGATCGAAGGTTTTTTTGCGGATGACTTTCTAGGAACTGCGCAGCCTTGGCCGACATTGAATGTGGACAAAAAGAAGATGATCCAGCTCGATAAAGACATCGAGAAAATGGATACACATTGGGTTCATGTTGTCGCTCACAAATTGGGCGACACGGTCGTCACACTAGGGCTCGTAAAATACAACAACGAAGAATTCAAACCGGGCGCTGAAGTAGCAGACGGCATGCCGACTGGCGATGAAATCAGTGCACTGACAAAAGGAAAGATTGCCGCTTATGTAAATGGTTGGCGACACAATGGCGAGCGATGGCAGGTCTTTGACCATCATATGGTCGGTATTGTCGACGAATGGACTGAATAGAAAAGATATTTATGGGAGGGCCGCCGGGGGCGTGCTTGTATCCTGTAAGTGGAGGGAAAAATGAAGATTCAACGTAAGAAATTGCAGTACGGCGCTTTGTTGTTAGCATCATGTACTTTGGCAACGGGGAGCGCATTCGCACAATCAGAGTCTACCGGAGCTGAATCTGTGACCGATGACGTCGTCTACGTGACGGCGCAGAAACGCAAGCAACGTCTTCAAGACGTTCCAATCCAAGTTGACGCTGTCGACGGAGAGACGCTCGAAAACCGCCTTATTAAGCAAACATCGGATTTGGCGCGCATCGTGCCGAACTTTGCCGTTCAAAGAACGGACACCTATTCAAATTCGGTCATCGTGCTTCGGGGCATCGCCCAGCCAAGCAGGGCTGACGTCCCCGTTGCCGTTATCGTTGATGGCGTGCCGCAGGACGATTCCAGACAATTGAATCAGCGGCTTTTCGACGTTGAACAAATTGAAGTGCTTCGCGGTCCGCAGGGTTCAATATATGGTCGAAATGCGGAAGCGGGCGCGATCATCATTACGACAAGAGCGGCCACCGATGAGTTTGAGGCATTTGCCGATTTGTCTTATGGTAACGGGTCAACATTCGACGCGACAGCGAGCGTTTCGGGGCCGATTGTGCCAGGTAAAGTTCGGTTTCGTCTTGCCGGAAATGTTCTCACGTCTGACGGCGTCCTTGAAAACAGTTTTACAGGCCTTGGGGCAGACAGCGTCAATCACGACTTAACGTTGCGCGGCAATCTCGATTTCCTGATATCGGACCAGACGACGTTTACGCTCATCGGAAGCTACTCGGATTTTAACGCCGCGGGCGTAATATTTGCGCCAGTCTTCTCTGGCGATGCTAACGATTTTGTGTTGCCACAGGCAAATTTTCCGAACCGCGGAAATGGCGAGTCGAAAAGCATTACGGCGCAGTTCGAACATGAGTTCCCGTTTGCAACGTTCAGTTCGATCACCGGCTATACGCGTATGGACCAAGTCCAGGTGACCGATCTCGATTTTACTCCTGCCGAAGGCATCGGAAATAACCAGCCTTTCTCTAGGGAAATCGCATCGCAAGAATTCCGCCTTGTCAGCCCAGGGGATCAACGCCTGCGTTGGCTGGTGGCAGCCGACGTACTTCATTCGAAATTCAATCTAGCAACCCAAGTGTTCCTGGATGCGGGTGACCCCATCAATGATCCGTTAGTTTTCGTCGATACGCGCCCAGAGAAAAGTCGCAGGACAAATTTCGGCGTGTCGGGACAGTTGGACTATGACGTGGCAGACACCGTAACGCTCACAATCGGCGCGCGGTATGATCAAGACGAACGTCAGCAATTAGATTTTGCAACGGGAATTTACCGTGAAGCGACATTCGATAAATTCCAACCTCGCGTCAGCCTCGTGTATCGAATCGACAATGACCGGCAGGTCTATGCAACTTATTCTGTCGGTTTCCGGTCCGGCGCCTTTAATGGCGGTGATTTTCCAACCGCACAGGCGGAATCGCTTACAAATTACGAAATCGGCTTCAAGACAGAGTGGTTGGATCGCAGCGTAACCGTCAACGGTGCGGTATTCTACAACGTTGTCGATGACTACCAATTCTCCTTCATCGATTTTGTCGCGCGCGCTAATGTGACAAGCAACATCGATGAAGTCAGTATATTTGGCGCCGAGCTTGAAATTGCCGCTAACCCAACGGATGAATTGACCTTATTCGCGAATGTCGGACTTGCGAAAACAGAGATTGAAAAATTCACTCGTTTTCCAGAGTTCATCGGCAACAACACGCCGCGATCAGCGGATTGGTCGATCGCCGCCGGGTTTGATTACACGCAAAGCGTCTCGAATAATCTCGACATTTTCCTGCGCGGTGACATTCAATATGCGAGCGCGCGATACTGGTTCCACGACAATCTTGACGTCCAGGACCCGCGGTCTTTTGGGAATTTGAATGCGGGGCTTCAATCCGATCACTGGTCAATTTCGGTTTGGGCTAAGAACGTTTATGACACGCAAGCTTACGATACTTATTTTCCATTGCAGGCGACCGGATTGCCTTATGATGTCGGCTTTCCAACCCGCCCGAGAACGTATGGCGTAAGGTTGACCCTCCGGAGCTGAACTAGATAGCCCATATGTGGTCGATGTTAAGTTCGGTCGCGTATGGGCTTTTTTCGGGTGTGTCAGCGCTTTTTTAATCCGCTGGCTTGAGGGTGCGCTACGCAATTCCAATCTCACGTAGTAATGGCAGGTCAAAGCACGACGCCCCGCTGCACGTTCGAAAGCGGCCCGTTAGTGTGCATGACAATTTGGAAATCTGTGATGGCGCCTAAGCATGTCCCAACGCAAATAGGCTACAGTGAGTTTCGTCGGGAGTGGCGAACGCTTAGCGCCGTTACAATCGCCGCGAGCTTTGGTTTTCCGACCTTGGCATTTTTCAGCATTGGAATATTTGCGCCGATCTTCGCTGACGAATTTGGTTGGTCGTTTGAGGCCATGATGAGCGGGATCCTGATCGCGTCGTTGTCTATTCTTATCATCGGTCCGATTGTCGGGCGTTACGTAGACGCGCGCGGCGCCAGGAAAATTACGGCAATTTCACTCATTGGATTTGGCGCAGGATACATGTCGCTCGCCTTTTCCAGTGGTTCTATTGTCCAATACTTTATCAGCTGGGCAATCATGTCTATGGCCGGCGTCGGCGCGACGGCGATTTCATTTACGCATATTGTCAATGGCGCGTTTCATCATCGCCGCGGCTTGGCCCTTGGTATTGCGCTCTCGAGCTCCGGGATCAGCGCGATGCTTGTTAAGCCGCTCGCCGGCTTGACCATCGCCTTATTTGGATGGCGGGAAACAATCGTTCTCATTGGCTTGTTGCCGATCCTCATTGGTGCGCCCGTACTGTTTTTTGGCGCACGTAATGAAACATTTCGAATACACGATGATGGCGAGCGGAAGATCGAACGACTGCAACGCGGTGAAGGTGCAACGATTGGCGAAGCGCTTCGAACGCGGCACTTATGGATATTGCTCGTTGCGTTTACCACTATCGCTTTCGGCAATGGCGCGCCCATTCCCAATCTCGAAAACATTCTCAAGACACATCGATTCGGGGCAGCGGAGATCGTCGCAATCACATCGGGCATCGGCGCGGCGTTGATCACTGGGCGTGTTCTGGGAGGCTGGTTGATCGATCACATCTGGGCGCCGATAATCGGGTTATTTTTTCTCGTTTGCGCTGCGGCCGGTTGCTGGATACTGGCGCAAGGCGCCATTTCCTTTCTTCAAGCGCAGATCGCTGTCGCCTTGATCAGTATTGCTGCTGGCGTCGAATATGACCTCCTATCATTTCTTGTCGCCAAATATCTCGGGAGGCGTCACTACGGCGCAATTTACAGCCTTATTTTTGGAGTCTTTGCCATCAGCACCGGTGTTGGCCCTGTGTTGCTTGGTCGCTTTTATGACCAGCAAGGCGACTATGAGCGGGGCTTGGTCCTGTGCGCGGTTATGTTGTTGTTCGCTGGGGCCGCCTTGCTCACTTTAGGACGCTATCCTGATCCGAAAAGCAAAGACGATCTTAAAGTGTCGGCGACGACAAGTAATTGAAGGCCCAGAATTGGTCATGTTGCATTTCGATCGCCGTGAAATTGAAAGTCGTTTGACTTACGACATTTGCATTCCAGCAATGAAAAAGGCGATGACGGAATTAGCCGGTGGCGGGACCAAGCAGATCCCGCGCGCGGTCATAGAATTATCACCGGGTCGGCTGTTGGGAGTAATGGCGGGGGATATAGGTGAGGGCGCATATTTTGGCACAAAAGCCATAAGCGTTTTCCATGAGAACCAAGCGGACGGCCGCCCCTCCCATCAAGGGCTCGTAATCCTGTTCGATCCCCAGACAGGCGCGCCGGTTTGCACGGCGGACGCTTACGCGATTACTGCAATCAGGACGGCCGCCGCGAGTGCGGCGGCGACCGACGTGCTCGCGCGAAAGGACGCGACGCGACTCGCAATTCTAGGCTACGGCGAGCAGGCGGCGCGTCATGCACAGGCAATATGTGCGGTGCGGCCCATTAGCGAAATCAGAGTGTGGGGAAGATCGGCGGAGCGCGCTGCTGCTTTCGCTGAAAGGATCAGCAAGGCATTGGATATCAAAGCGACTGCATTTCTCGAAATTGGCGAAGCGACAAGTGGTAGTGATATCATCTGTACGGTGACGGCGGCATCCGATCCAGTGCTGTTCGGGCAATGGGTTTCGCCCGGCGTTCATATTAATGCTGTCGGCTCCAGTTTGCCAGCCTATGCGGAGGTCGATGGTGCGCTAGTGGCGAAAGCGCGATTTATCGCCGATTGCCGTCAGAACGTACTAATTGCCGGCGGCGAGTTCCTTCGAGCGCAAAAGGCAGGGCTAGTTTCAGAGCAACACATCATAGCGGAAGTCGGCGACGTATATTCAGGCAAAGCGGTTGGCCGTCATTCGGCGAATGATATTACGATATATAAGTCACTGGGTCATATTGTTCAGGATTTGGCGGCTGTTGAATGCACGCTCAATCTCAGTCATGCGTCTGAAAATGCAATGTGACTGGCTAAAAAGGTAATCACCGCAACCTCTAAGTTTCACAGTGCAGGGAAATGTGTTCCACATAGCTTGAAAAGTGCGTACGAGTACTACCTGCGTTTTCGGCGAGGCAAAGGAGCAAAAGAATTCTCGCTTTCAAGCTATTCATAATGCCGCCCGAAATTAGATCGCGCCTTAGTAAATCTTTTTCTGACCCGGCATATCCATAGGTGTTTTCAAATACCTCACCGCCCGGCGCACGCGAGCAAAGAACCACCGGCATTTGGTTTGCTAAGTGCTCGATTTTATCGACAATGGGGCTGGGCGCATGGCCGCCGCCCATCGCCTGCAATCGCTTCGTCCTTCGAGCCCGCGGTTGAGCCGGAGGTGTTGGATGCCTATGAAATCGGTCTCAAGGCGGATCTATTTGACAATCTCCTTAGGGTGAACCTCGCCGCGTTTCATTACGACCATTCAAACTTACAGGTATCAGCAGTAAACCCGTCCGGCTCGCCTTCCTTGTTGAACGCGGCGGAAAACAAAGTTGACGGTATCTTTGCGGAGCTTACACTCGCGCCTCCACTGGAAACGGGATATCTGCAAATTCGGGCGTCATTGTCCTACCTCGATGCGCGCTACGATTCTTTTCCGCGTGCGCAGTTCTATTTCCCGAATCCCGGCGGCGGACAAACGTCCGTCCTGGGCGACGCGACGGGAAACCGTTCAGTTCAATCACCTGAATTTACGTCAAGTATCAGTGTGGATTACGAAGTTCCAGCTGGGCAATTCGGGACTTTCGGGCTAAGCGGAACTTGGGCCTATAATGACGGTTTCTTCTGGACACCGCAGAACGCAGTCCGGCAGGAAGCGTTTAGTCTCGTAAGCGCACAATTGTATCTGACTTCGCCCGATGAGCGTTGGCGGTTACGTATCTACGGAAGAAATCTTCTTGACGAAGAGCATTTCATTTATGTTTCAAGAGGCGGCTCGAATAATGCAGGCGCGGCAGCACCGCCCCGAACATTCGGCGCAGCTGTCAGTGCGTCATTCTAATGATTAAACTTTAGGTGCAGCTTAGACTTCGGTTGAGAAGTTCCAGCGGCGCTTAAATATAATGAAAAGCTGAATGGGCTGCTCGGATGCAGAAAATTGCACATGCTCGTGCCTGCCGAAATCTATAATCTCGTATATGTATGAAGCAGCGTCGAGAAAGAGCTGGGCACGCGGACAGTTAATCATTGAAAAACTCGTCGCACGCATTCTCAGAAATTCACCAGGCTCACGCCGAGATTGGCGAGGGGGGGGGGCAAGTTCGGGTGGCGCCGTAATCGGCGCTATTCCGCTGGGGCGCGGTCATCTCGTTCCGGCTGCTGCACAGGCTTTGACAGAAAAATATCCACCCCACCGCATCACGATTCTGGAAGGAGCCTGTGATGACCTGGCTACCGGCCTACGGAGCGGGGATGTCGATTTTCTGGTTGGCGCATTGTGTGGCGAGAGCACATTAAAAGGCATCACAGAAACACAGCTTTTCGCAGATCCGCTGTCGCTGATCATGCGTCCTGGCAATTCTGCCTTGAATGAAAGGCGCTTAACATTGAAATCGATTCGCGATTAGCCGTGTGTGGTGCCGAGGCGGGATTCGCATTTGCGCCGAAGCTTCTAAACGCTGTTTCGCCTGAAGCGCCGCCCGCGTAATATTAATAAAACCGGACTGGCTAATGCTACTTTCCGACATGCAGATTAAATATGAAAAAGAAACAGGGTAGCTAGCGTCGCGTTCGCTGAATTCACGCGCCATGTCGCGTCCTATCGGGATCACGACGAGGGCGGACTAGCGGCCAACGCGGGTTCAAGCAAACTGAAGGAAGAGATCGCCGAGCATTCGCGTGAGGTCAAATGTCAACAAAATAGCTTGGAAAATTAATTCCTGTTTTGGAATTTGAATTCCCTGTTCAGCTAGAAATTTTCCCTGATAAATTGGGCAGGGAAAATTCCGGTAACGTACTGAATTCGTGCGGCTATTCGGCGGCCAATCCGCCGAAATGCTTCAAGAATTGCGAAATTTCCCGGTAAATTCCCGCTTATCAGGGAGTTTCGTCCGGAGACTTGTTCGATCGCGATCGCATCCACCGCCACCTCAACGTAAATCGGACTTTTGGCGCAGATGCACAAAGGTCCGGAAATCTGTATGCAAACACAGACGTCGAGTTGAGCTACTTGATTCGATTAATCAGTCAGGAAAATCTGCTTTGTAGAGCATCTCGGTTCCATGGTGCGCACTCGTTGCTGAGCTTTAAAGATCCACACTTCAGCGAAACACCAGTAGAGCCGTCCATCAATGAAGGTTTTCCATAGGGTGTTTTCAACGAGCTGCTGAATGTCGCGCATCTGGCTAAAGTCTTCGGACGCCTTACCAAAAGTTTTTTGACAGGCGCGCTGCCTCCGCCTTGATTGCCGCCACGTTATCAGCATGAGCCCCGTCGCGGAAAATCTCGTGGGAAACTAAGGCGAACGACATTGTCGCTTGTCCATTTGTGGTTACAGGCGCTGCCCCGGTCGAGATTAATATAGCGCTCGCGATTAACGTTTTCTTTGACAGGTTTCGAGCCGTCAAAACGAGGCTCGCCCGTTTAATCAGCCATTTTCTTCGACGGAGCGAGAGTCGCGCGACATGAAAAATTTCCGCCTTTTTCAATCTATGGCGCAACGGCGAGTAATGACGCATTGCCGCCGGCGGCTGTTGTGTTGATGGTCTGAGTGCGTTCGTGGAAATAACGCGGCAGCGGATCATGTGTGGAAAGTAGAGGCAGAATGGCGCCGGCGCGGCGGCATAATCGATCGGCGATCCGCTGACGGTCTGGAACTTCCGCCATGGCGCCATTGATATTTCTGTTCAAAATCTCTTCTGCATAAACGTAAGGCGCGATCGATAACAGGTTGTCTGGTGCGCCTGCGGCGACAAGCGATGCGATAAAGTCTTTAACGCGTTGACGATTATTCTGGGTCGTAAACGCAATCAGCGTATTGCCGCTTGCAAGCGCTGTAATGATTTGCCGGTCGAGCGTTGCGACGTCGGCGGCGGCGTATAAAGCAAAAGCGCCGCGGGGATACAGTTTCAGTGTGTTCTCTTCGCCAGTTGGGCCCGGTAGCGCGATCGCCTCATCCTGCAATTTCGTTGCATCGACGATAATCTGCTCTAACGATTTTTTCTCGGTCGTAAGCTCGAGGGTTCTTTCCAGAATAGCGCGCCGGCCCTGAAACGCCCAAGCGCATTGCGCGGCGCGCGCCGCATTGATCAGGGTATCCAGATCATTTGTGGTTTCATTCGCCTTTTGTATTTCGGGCGCCGTTAGGACGGCTTCAAACCTGTTATCCTGGGTCGGTGTCGCGTGGGATAGGCTTAAGAGATAGTGAGGGCCTCCGGCTTTGGGGCCAGTGCCGGATAAGCCTTCTCCGCCAAATGGCTGCACGCCGACGAGGGCGCCAATCTGGTTGCGATTGACATAGAGATTGCCCACCTGGGCGCGTGCGGCGATTTGATCGACGCGGGCGTCAATCCGCGTGTGCAAGCCCATAGTGAGCCCGTAACCAAGGGCATTTACTGAATCGATAAGGCTGTCCAACTCGTCGCTAGCGAAGCGGACGAGGTGAAGTACGGGCCCGAAGACTTCGCGCGGAACGTCGGCGATTGACGAAACCTCGAAGGCGATTGGCCGCACGAAATAACCGTTTTTCATTTCGTCTGTCGCAGGCGCTTCACCGATTACGGAAAACTGTGAGCGCATGTATTCGCAATAATTACTGATCGATTCATGGGCCTCAGTGTCGATGACTGGTCCGACATCAGTTGAAAGGCGCCGGGGATCGCCAACTTTCAACTCCGTCATTGAACCGGACAGCATGCGAACAAAATCGTGGGCGATATCGTCTTGAACGGCGACGATACGGCAGGCTGAGCAGCGTTGGCCAGCGCTCTGGTAGGCCGAGTCGACGACGTCCTGGACTGCCTGTTCAAGCAGCGCTGTGGAGTCGACAATCATAACGTTCAATCCGCCCGTCTCAGCGATAAGCGGCGTATCCGGTCGCCCGGAATCGGCAAGGCCAGCTGCGATCCGCTTCGCCGTTTCAATAGAGCCCGTAAAGCACAAGCCGGCGATGTCCTTACAGCGTGTCAGACGGGCGCCGATATCGCCGGCGCCGACCAGAAGATGAAGCGCGTCTTTGGGAACGCCGGCGCGGTGAAGAAGTTTAACAGCCACATATGCAATTAACGGCGTTTGTTCTGCGGGTTTGGCGATGACGGTATTGCCCGCGGCGAGCGCGGCGGTGATCTGCCCCAAGAAAATCGCTAATGGGAAATTCCAAGGGGAAATGCACGCAACGGTCCCAAGCGGCTCGCGGGACAACATTTGCGGAGCTAGCGCCTGCTGTGCGTAATAACGGCAAAAGTCGATTGCCTCGCGAATTTCAGCGACGGCGTCAGGCAGGGTTTTCCCGGCTTCTGTGACACAAAGAGCGATCAGGTCGTGCATGTCCTGTTCAAGAATATCCGCCGCGGAGAAGAGTATGCCAGTGCGCTCAGCGGGTGTGAATTTTGTACTCCAGGTCGATGTGCGGGCGGCGGCAATGGCATTGTCGATGTCTTGTGTCGCGGCGCTATGATGCGCGCCAACCTTCGCATCAGTGTTCGTAGGATTGCGTATCGTTACGCGGACGCTTCCCCGGTCTTGGCCGTTAATGATAGAGCGGGCTTCAACTTTTTTTGCGAGTTGTACAGTCGCTTCAATACGTTGCGCCTGCGTTGACTGCGTTAAATCAATGCCGCGGGCGCTCAGCCGTTCGCTTGCGAAAAGGTCGCGCGGTGTCGAAATTTTGGGGTTTTCCGGCGATGCATTTCGTTGCGCGATCGTAATCGGATCGCCGACGATATCGGCGATATCGACATCAAGATCGAGCAACTGATTGACAAAGGAGCTGTTTGCGCCGTTTTCAAGGAGGCGGCGCACGAGATAGGGTAACAGTTCCTTGTGATCGCCGACCGGGGCATAGACGCGACTATTAACGCCACTGTCACGCATCAATTCAGCATGCAGGAATTCGCCCATGCCGTGCAGGCGTTGAAATTCGAAGTGTCGATTGTCGCCGGCCATCGCGAGGATCGCTGCCGCGGTGTGGGCGTTGTGTGTTGCAAATTGCGGATAAAGAATATCTGTGGCGCCAAGCAGCAAGCGTGCACAGGCGAGATAGCTGACATCTGTGTTTTCCTTGCGCGTAAATACGGGATAGCTTTCGAGGCCTAGTTCCTGGGCTCTTTTGATTTCGGTGTCCCAATAGGCGCCCTTAACGAGGCGCACGGTGACATTGCGGCGGTTTGCGCGAGCAGTCTTTATGATTAAATTCAATGTCGGGATGGCGCGTCGTTGATAGGCTTGCACGACAATGCCGAGGCCATCCCAACCGGCAAGCGATTCCTCTGCAAGCAGCAAATTGAAAATCTCGAGTGAGACCTCAAGGCGATCTGCTTCTTCTGCATCAATTGTAAAACCGAGATTGGCTTTTTTGGCGACAAGCGCGAGTTCACGAACTCTTTCGACAAGAACCGGAACGCATCGCGCACGCTGTGCAAATTCGTAACGCGGATGCAAAGCGGACAATTTGACGGAAATGCCGGGCGCGTTGCCAATGGCGGCGGCAACACGGTCACAGGACGCTAGATGAGCGATGGCGTGGGCGTAAGATTTCCAGTATCGTCGGGCATCTTCTGCAGTGTGCGCGGCTTCACCGAGCATGTCGTAGGAATACGAGAAGCCTTTAGCTTCCCCGGCGCGAGCTGTAGCGGTGGCCGCCTCAATCGACCGGCCAAGGACGAAATGGTCGCTTATTAGCGCCATGGCTTGCGCGATCGCCGCATTCATGACGCGGTCACCGAGCTTGGCGGCGAGGTTTTTTGCCATGACGCCGCCAGTTGCCGTAATCCATGCTGAGGATAAGCGCAGCCCCTGGGTCGTGCTGTTGACGAGAATATCAGTGCTGGCGCCGGCGTGACGCGCCCATGCGCCGGCTGATATTTTGTCTCGAATGAGTGCGCGAGATGTCGCGAAGTCTGGCGTACGAATGAGCGCTTCGGACAGGCGCATAAGGTGTACGCCTTCCTCCGATGATAAACCATATTGCTGCAAAAAGGCGTCGATAAGATCTAGGCGTCTTGATCGAGTGCGGATACGGCGCACTAGATCTATCGCATCTGCGCTGATGCGCGTGCGCTCGTCCATGGATAAGTCCAGAACTGTTAAGAGGTGCCGCAACAATTCGCCCTCATCGGCCAAATAGGCGGCGGCGATCGGATTGCGCGCGTCTATAGGTGAGGTGGATTGACCGTCCGGCATCAGCGTTTCCTTTGTTGCCGCCATGATGCCAAAAATGAAAAGGAAGTGTTCCTCTTTTATGTTGAATGATTAGACATAAAGACTAAAAAAATGCGCGAAGCGATCCAAAAGGATGGTCTAAATGGAAAATGGGGGGCAATTAGATGATACGGACCGGCGTATATTGCGGGAAATTCAGAAGGAAGGTCGAGTGTCAGTTGTTGAACTCGCAGAGCGGGTCAATCTGACGAAGTCGCCTTGCTTGAAGCGGTTAAGGCGATTGGAAAAGGAGAAGTTCATTCGGGCGTATCAAGCCGTTCTCGACCCAAAAAAAATTCAGCAGGATTATCTCGTATTCGTGCAGGTAAAACTTGAAAGCACGACCTCGAAAAGTCTTGAGCAATTCAATATGGCGGCGTGCAAAGTACCACAAATACTTTCGTGTCATATGCTTTCGGGAGGGTATGATTATTTGCTGAAGGTACGAACCAAAGACATGCATACTTACCGGGACTTGTTGGGCGACATCATCTCTGACTTGCCCGGCGTTTTCCAAACTTCGACGTTTCCAGTGATGGAGGAAGTCAAAGATACAAGTTTGCTATTGGTGGAAGATACATAAAGGACGGTAGCGGGCGAAGGTCAGACTGCGCTGTATGATCGGGGCCGGCTGACGGCCTTGTTGGATGGTGTCTTGGGTCGGGCGCTCGCGATCGTTTTACCGTTCAATTGGCGCAAAAGACTGTCCGCGAAATCGCAAACGCCGATCATTTTTAAGCTTCGTCCTATTCTTCCTGGAAAATCTCTCCAGTCTCAAGGGTGACAAGCGCAGCAGGTGATCATCGCAAGCCAGCCAAACGCGAACGAAAAACACAATCAATTCAATGATCAGCGTGCGTTACGTTCGGCGCTTGTCTTTGTCGAATGCTTCGCCGGCAAAAAATATTTTGACATAGTTAAAATTACAGTATACAACATTTTATGCTAAGCTTACTTTTGCGGGGTAAGTTCGTGTGGTGCGCCACACTTTTTTTGGGCGTTTGGGGTGAGGGCAAAGCCGCTCCGAAGCGCAACGGATAGGGGATAAAAATGACCAACAAATTCGTTCAGACTGTCTTGCTTGGTTCGGTATTTACAAGCGCAATAGCGGTCGTGCCGGCAAGCGCGCAAAATGACGGAAGTGCGGCGAGAATAGACGATCAAATAGTCGTCACAGCGCGATATCGTGAGGAGCGTCTTGAGGATGTCCCTTTGAGCATTACTGCCTTTTCCGCGCAGGACGTATTGGACGCTCAAATCGACCGACCGGATGACTTCATAGGTCTGACCCCGAATGTGACATTTGTAGATTCTCAAAACGCGGGTACGTCGTTTATCACCATACGCGGTATTTCTCAGGTCCGTAACGGTGAGCCGCCGATCGCGACACTAGTCGATGGTGTGCTGCAAGTTAGCCCCAACCAATTCACCCAAGAGCTATTTGATATAGAATCAATTCAAATTGTCCGCGGTCCGCAAGGCGCGCTTTACGGGCGCAACGCAACAGGCGGCGCTATTATCATCACAACAAAGCAGCCCACGAATGACTTTAATGGAACGTTTCGGGCCGGCTATGGAAAAGGCGATGAATTCCTTGTTCAAGGGTCCGTAATGGGGCCAATTGTGGAGGACAAACTGTTTTTTCGCGCCGGCGTTCGGTACCTCGACCGGGGCGGCTATTATACGAATATAACGCTGAATGAAAAAGTTGATTATATTGAAGATTTGAGTTTTCGCGGGATGTTAAAATGGCATGTCGCTGACAATTTAAGTGCAGACTTCCGCGCAAACATTTCCCGCGTCGATGCCGGCGCCGCAAATTTTACTTACCAACCGACGATATTCGGCGCTGACGGAAGAACGTTGTCGACGACCGCGCCAGGGAACTTTCCTTTCGATTTTTCCACGCTGGATGCGAATGATACGAGCATTCCGTTTACTGCAAATAATCTCGGCTACAACGAAAGAAACATTGACGAGCTTGCGTTGAAGGTCACTTACGATCTGCCGCTTGCGACTGTGACGGCAACTTCGTCGTGGAATCGCGTGAGTGAATTCTTTTCGCAAGATCAGTTTCCCTATACGGCGTCGACGAGTGTATCGATACCGGGATTTGGCTCCATTGATGGAACGGCGACGCAGTTTCTTGATGTCGAATCGTTTAGCCAGGAGCTGCGTTTCACATCGCCTTCCGATCAGCGATTGCGCTGGATGCTCGGCGGATATTTTCTTAAAACCGATCGGTTTATTTCGACAGTGACGGGCCTTGATCTGGGGCAGGGCGTTTTGCGGGTTGAGCGCGAGCCTTTCCCCAGTGATCCAGATAATCCAACGACCCAATTTTTTGCCGATGAC
Organism: Parvularculaceae bacterium; assembly: GCA_021776465.1. Lineage (GTDB taxonomy): Bacteria > Pseudomonadota > Alphaproteobacteria > Caulobacterales > Parvularculaceae > Hyphococcus. The sequence continues at coordinate 18,463 of JAJFFU010000147.1, read as the reverse complement.
AATGACAACAAGGCTTGGGCCGTCTTTGGGCAGCTCGCCTATGACGTGACGGACACGCTGGAAATTGCTGTCGCCGCCCGGTATGACAAAGATATTCGTGTGCAGAATGTTTCGCCGTTTTTGTTTGGCGGCCTTGGAATGGCGGGCGCGAGAAACAATGCGGAATTCGACAAATTGCAGCCGAAGGTATCAATTTCGTATCAACCAACCGATAACTTGAACCTATATGCGTCGTGGGGCGAAGGCTTCCGTAGCGGTCAGTTTAATCAAAATGGCGTTTCCGAGGGCGCTGCAAATTTCGGCCTAATCGGTCTTTCTGATATCGCTGGCCAGGAAGAAACCGAGTCCTTCGAGGCCGGCTTTAAGTCTGCCTTTTTTGATGACCTCGTGAAGTTGAACGCCGCGACGTTTTATACGAAAGTGACGGGGCAACAATATTTTGTTTTTGTCGGAGCGCTTAATGCGCAAGTGCTGGAAAACATTGATAAGGTTGAGCTGATCGGCGGTGAAATCGAACTGTTCGCCAATCCAATGGACGGGCTTGATTTTTACGTCTCTGCCGGCCTTACAGATAGCAACATCGAGGAATATGCCCGTGTGCCATCCAATGTTGGTAACTGGGCGCCATATGTTGCGAGAATTACCTTTAATGCTGGTGCGCAGTACCGAACGCCGCTGACCAATTCGTTGGGGCTTTTTATGCGTGCGGATTATGAGCACCGCGGCAAACAATTCTGGGATCCAGAAAACTCGACGGCGAGGGACGCGCTTGATCTGCTCGCCTTGCGACTGGGTGTTGAGGCTAATGATGGAGCTTGGTCAATTGTCGGCAGCATGAATAATGCGCTGGATGAGCGTTACAATTCCGATTGGGTCGGCGGCGGTTTTGCCCACCTTGGTCTGCCGCGTACATGGAACATAGACTTCAGTTACAGATTCTAGGAAACCCGGAAAGACTTGACCGCGCGTTGCTGGAAACGTGAGGTCTTCTTTCGGCTAGTGAATCTGCCAGAATGGCGGTTTCGAAATAGAGTGACATGGAAAGATTTTAGAATATGACGAGTGATATGACTAAGACGGTTTCAAAACATGGCATCGGCATCGCTGCATTAATTCGCGACCGCCGTAAAAAGCTCGGTTTAACGCTGCAAGACCTTGCCGAGCAGTCAGGTTTGTCCGCGTCTTTCATTTCGCAGGCTGAGCGTGGAAAAGCGACGCCGTCAGTCGTGTCACTGATGAGCCTCGCCAAACCGCTTAATGTCGAACTCGATTACTTTTTCAAAACTCCAAAAGGGACGAGGATCCTGCGAAGAGGGGACGATCCTGAATACATCGATATCGACTCGCCGGTTACATATATAAGATTGAGTTCCGGTCTTCCCGATGAAAAGATGGACGCCATACATCACATCATTCCGCCGGGGCTTAGCTTCCCGCGTGTTCATCGCGAAGGTGAAGCGTTTTATCTCGTTCTCGAGGGGCAACTTCACTTCGAGCTTGGTGACGAGGTTTTTGAACTGAACGCTACCGACAGCCTGCATTTCAATACGCATCTTGAATACACGATGGAAAATCGCGGAAAGAAGCCAGTTAGGCTGCTTTGGGTAGGTACGCCGCCGATTTTTGGAAAAAGCTTTAATGCAAAAAGCTCGGGCAATGGGGGGCGAAAGTCGAAATCAAAGCAAAAACGTAAGGCGAAGAAGGGTGGCAAAAAATGAAGTGCTATCCATTGCGCTTTCCTGAAGAAGCATTGAAGACAATGGGGCTCCTCAATTATGACCTTACGGACGCCAAAAACATCGAGATCGGCTGCGTTCGATTCTTGAAGGGACAGCGTACGCCATCGGCTGTGCACGACGCGCGAGAAATATCCATAATCCTGAATGGAATGCTTGAAATAGAATCCGACGGTGAGGTCAGGACAGTTAAGCCGGGCGCGATTGTCGAAATACCTCCGCATAAGGAGCATTCGGTAACCGCTCCCCAAGACACCGAAGTTTTATATATACTGATAAAATGACACTGGCTTATGGATTGCGAAGATATTTTCGCAAAATCAAAATACCGACGATGGTCGGTTGCGGGATGGTAAAGGTATGCGCACTTCTGTTGACGTAGGCGGAACATTTACGGATGTGACCGTTATGGACGATGCCAGCGGCGATATCAGGTTTGAAAAGGTTCAAACGACACCTGAAAAACCGACTGAAGGCGTTATTAGCGGATTCGCGAAATCTGCGGTCGACCTCAAGAAGTTAGATTATTTTGTGCATGGCACGACATTGCCGTTAAATGCTCTGCTAACCCGGTCAGGGGCGAGAGTCGGTATTGTCACCACCAAAGGTTTTCGCGATGTATATATTCTTGGTCGCAATGACCGCGAGCCAATGTACGACTTTAAATATGTCAATCCGCCATTATTGGCGCCGCGCAAGAATATTTTTGAGGTCGAGGAACGAATGAATTATAAGGGAGAGGTTCTCACGCCGCTCTCCCGCAGCTCTGCGATTGCGGTGGCGGAGAAAATCCGCGCTGCGAAAGTGGATGCTGTCGCCATTTGTTTCCTGCACAGCTACATAAATCCTGCGCATGAGCAGGAGATGCTACAAATTCTTGCGGAAGAATGCCCCGGCGTTTCTGTAACGATCTCTTCGGAGCTAAGTCGCGAATACCGTGAATATGAGCGAACAAGTACGGCGGTGGTGGATGCTTATATTAAACCGATTTCCAGCAACTACCTAAGCAAACTGGAGCGCGCGCTTGACGCTGGTGGGTTTAGAGGAAACTTTCTCTTGACCCGGTCGGGGGGCGGCGTGATGAATGTTGATACGGCCAAAGAACAACCTGCTCACCTAATCTTGTCAGGACCTGCGGGCGGCGTGATTGGCGCGTCGGCGATCGCCGATTTAATCGGGCACAAAAATCTCATCACTTTCGATATGGGCGGCACCAGTCTCGATGTGTCGCTGATCGAGGATGGACGCCTGAAAATCCGAAGTGAACAAAATTTTGAAGGAATGCCGATCTCCGTTCCGGCCGCTGACATTCACACAATCGGCGCCGGCGGCGGCAGCATTGCATGGTTGGATGACGCCGGCCATTTGCAGGTTGGGCCGAAGAGCGCCGGCGCGTCTCCGGGGCCGGCATGCTATAACAATGGCGGCGAAGACGCGACAGTGACAGACGCTGCAATCGTGCTTGGCTATCTCGATGCAGACAATTTTCTTGGCGGCGAGCTGGCGGTTGATGGAGGCTTATCGGCCGCCGCTGTTGATCGGCTAGCGAAGCGTCTTCAAATGAGGCGCGAGGAGACGGCGGCGGGGATCTTGCGCATTAGCGAAGCAAAAATGGCTGGCGCGGTGCGAGTGATTTCGATCGAACAAGGTCATCATCCGAAAAATTATGCAATCTTTGCATTCGGCGGCGGCGGTTCGCTGGTCGCGTGCCGGGTCGCGCGTGAGCTTGGTGTGGGAAAGGTCATCGTGCCGCCGGGCCCTGGAAATTTTGCAGCGTTCGGCATGCTGATGGCCGATGTCGTGCATGATTTTTCTCAGACCTATGTGACTGTTCTGAGCAGCGACAGCGAGGAGGTCGCTTATTTGAATGGCGCCATCGCAACGCTGGAGAAGCAGGGACGCGATGCGTTGGTTCGCGACGGTTTTAGCGAAACGACGATGCGGATTACGAGAACGGTCGAGCTTCGTTATCAAGGCCAAGAGCACACCGTTGGCGTTGAGTTACCCGACGAGCAGTTATCAAGCGATAACATCGATGAATGCACATCACGGTTTGCCGAGCTTCACCGCGCTCAATACGGCCACGATATGGAAGATCCCATCGAGGTCGTGACGGTGCGAATCCGCGCGACGGGCGTATTGGAGAAGCCGACACTGAAACGTTTGCCGGAACGTCAAAACAACACGAATAGCGCAAAGAAAGGCATGCGGCCTGTTTATCAGTTCGAACAGAAGTGTTCGGTTGATTACGGCGTTTACGACCGGGCGCTCCTTTTCGCCAAAGATAATATCGAAGGTCCCGCGATTATCGAAGAACGAAGCTCGACCGTTGTTATTCACGCTGGCGACAGTCTTGACGTCGGCGACTATGGCGAACTTGTTGTCACAATAGGATTGTCGTAATGACCGAACTCGATCAAATCAGCGTAGAAGTTGTCCGCAGCTATCTTATTTCGGCGGCGCGGGAGATGAATCGAAACCTCATCCGCACGTCCTATAGCACCATCATTTACGAGCTGCATGATTTTGGTCTGGGCATCTATGATCGCCATTGCCGCATGCTCGCCGAAGCGCCGGGGCAGGCTGTTTTTACGCGCGGAAATGATTACGCCTTGAAAATGATGATTGAAGATCTTGGTTTGGAAAACATCCATCCAGGCGACCTCATTCTGTTGAACTATCCATATTGGAGTTCGGCGCATGTTCTTGACGTATTGGCGGTTTCTCCAATTTTTTATCAGGACGCGCTTTTAGGTTTTACGGCCTGTAAGGTTCACTGGCTGGACCTCGGCCAAAAAGACGCCGGTTACGTGCTTGATTCAACATCGATCTATCAGGAGGGCCTGGTAATGCCCTGCGTGAAGATCATCAAACAGGGTGTTTGGAACGACGAGCTGGAAAAAATTATCCGGTATAATAGCCGTATGCCAGACAGGGTAATAGGTGATCTGCGCGCGCAAATTTCATCCTGTCGCACCGGCGAGGCGCGCGTTATCGAACTGGCTGCAAAATTCGGTGTGGATATGTTCGAGGCCGCGATCGAGGAAATTTTCGATCATGGCGAACGGCTCGCTCGCGCCCGTTTGGCGAAGTTACCAAAGGGTACATGGTCTGCAGAGGATTTTGTAGACGACGACGGCATCAACAAGGAAACATTAGTCAAGCTCAAAGTAACGGTGACCGTGACTGATGATGAAATGATCATCGATTGGACGGGCTCCGACGCCGCGGTGGATGGCCCGCTCAATTTGCCGATAGGGCTGACAATCGGGATTAGTGGTCTTGTTTTTAAAGGCGTGACGACTCCAGACACGCCAGCCAATGAGGGCGACTTCAGGCCGTTACGTGTGATCGCGCCTCCGGGTTGCGTTATGAACGCTCAACCTCCGGCGCCGACTTTTGCGCTTTGGATATGCCTTCTGGGCCCGGAAGTAATCACAAAGGCCCTCGCCAAAGGCATGCAGGATATTATACCGGCCTGTTCGGGCGGCGACGTCTTTTCCGTCATGGGGCTCGGCGTCCATCCGGATACCGGCAATGCATGGCTTGAGGCGACCAATGAAGGCGTTGGATTCGGCGCTCATTCGGGGCGTGATGGTGAAAACGGAATCATGCATATGTCGCAGCCGGGCAGCCGCAATAATCCGGTCGAAATCCTGGAGAGTAAGGCGCCTTGGCTGATCGAGAGCTATCACCTGCGACAAGACTCAGGCGGTCCCGGTCTTAATCGCGGTGGTCTCGGCGTCGCGCGCGCTTATCGGTTTTTGGCGGATTCAACTGCGCTAACGCTTGTCAAAAAAACAAAGACCAAACCATGGGGAATGGTTGGCGGCGCCGACGGTGCGAACGGGTTTGTGCGTATAAAAATGAATAATGGTGATGAAAAAATTACCGGTATGACATATGAGAGCCTGAAATATGGAGATGTTCTGGTGAACCACTCCGGCGGCGGCGGCGGTTGGGGCGATCCATTTGAACGTTCCCCTGAACGTGTCCTGGATGATGTTGTGAACGACTTCGTATCGGCAGAGTGCGCGCGCAATGACTATGGAGTGGTGATTGATCCCGTTGCAATGGCAATCGATGTCGCTGCAACAGATCAATTGCGGAAAACGAAGAAAACCGCGTGAAAACCGTTCCGGCTATGGCTGGACGGTAGCCCCCATCAAAACGGCGTTAGAAATCAAGTTTGATTCCGCCGCCATTGGTCAAAGCTTTTTCATATAAATGTTTAGCTGCAAAAAGATCTTGCGCGATGTTTCCGATGGATTTGTATATCGTAATCTCGTCAGGAAGTGTGCGACCGGGAATGTTCTCTGAAAGGATGTCGCCGATCTCACCGTTGACGTCGTTCCACGTAATTGCTCCGTCTTGAATAGCGATTAGAATATCACCCGCTTCGTCTCGTGCAGATTGCATCAGGTCGACGAAAATGCTTGCGCGCGCCATTAACGCCGTATCGGCTTCGCGCGTATCGGGCTGATAAGCGCCGACAAGGTTGATATGCGCGCCAGGTTTGACCCATGCGCTGTGGAGAACCGGCGTAGGCGAGCTGGTTACAGTGCAGACAATATCGCATTCTCCAGCCTCAACCGGATCTTCTACTACGCTGAAGCGAGCGTCATATTCTGTGCGCACACTGTCGGCGAGCACGGTCGCTTTTGTTGCATCCCGCGCCCAGATCACAAATTCTTCTATCGGCCTTACGCTTGCCATAGCAGCAATATGGCTCCTGGCTTGCACGCCCGCTCCCAATATGCCGCAACGGCGCGCATCCGCACGGCTTAAGATATCCGTCGCCAGCCCGGAGGCTGCTGCAGTGCGCATCGCTGTGATGGAAGACCCCTCAATCAACGCAACGGGTTCTCCCGTGTCATAGCCAAACAGAGCTATAAAACCTTGAACGGCGGGAAGCCCTTTTTGCGGGTTTTCGTGTCCAAGAGTTAGGAGCTTCACACCACGGGTTCTGGCGCCAGGCGCATTGCCTGGCATTAACACCAGCGAGCTTTCGGGTTCTTGAAATGCCGTGACCATTCTGGGCGGGATATTCACGTTGCCGGCGCTAGCATCGATCATTGCTTCGCGCATGGAAGTGATCCACTCGGGCATGGAAAAAAGGCGCCGTACTTCGTCGCCATTAATCACCAAAAATTCCATGAGGGCTCATCCTTTTCAGATCACACACTTTTCAAGCACCGGCTTGTTGGCGGCAATGCGTTCGACGCAGAGGCTGGAAAGGTCAAGTGTTACATAACGACCATGCACAACCAGTTCCGCAAGCGCACGTCCAATGGCGGGCGCATGTTGCAGGCCGTGTCCGCTAAAGCCATTTGCAATGATATGCCTGCTCTTGTCGTGCGAAAATCCTAAAATCGCATTCTGATCGAACGTATTGTAGTCATAGTGCCCGGCCCAAGCGTTTACGAGTTTGATTGCCTCGAAAGCAGGTACGCGCGCGGCAAGCATTGGCCAAAGGTGATCTTCAAACAATGTATAATCGACGTCGAAGTCTGATTCATCGACATCATTGTCATTTGGCGGCGCCATTCCGCAAATAAAGACGCTTCCTTCCGGTCGGACATAGAATCCGGCGGGGTCGACAATCAGTGGGCAATCTTCGATTGTTTCACGGCAGTCGAAAACGAAAACACAGCGTTTTCGGGGCCTGACGGGCAGGTCGCATGGGCCAAATCGATAGGCGGCGGCGCCGGCGCAGTTGAGCACCCAGCCAGCCGAGATGGTTGTGCCTTTCGTGGTTTTGACGCCATTAATATTGCTGTCGTTTGTCTGTATCAGGCTCTCGACGCATTCATTTATGTAATTGACGCCCAGATTTTTGGCTTTTGCACGGAACGCCTGCAACAGGCTGTAAGCGTCGAACCATCCTTCGCCGGAATTTGTGACAGCGGCGAGTGTCACATCTTCAACATTAAGCCACTTATGCCGCGCCGCTAAATCGGATCGCGTAAGGCTTGTAACATCGACGCCGCACCGTTGTTGAATGTTGATGTTATGGGTCAGCGTATCGGTTCCATTTTTCGTTGCGAGGTATAGGTAACTGCGCGCAACAAAATCTATAGTGGGTTGCGCGTCGCCGATTGCGAGGATGTTCCCTACATTCTGAAAAAAATCAAAGCCGTACTTCGACATCTCGATGTTTTCTTTAGTTGAAAACTGCTGACGAATTGAGCTTGCAGACAATGCTGTTGCGGATTTTGAATAAGTGAAGTCTTTCTCAATGACCGCGATGGAACCGTCAAATAGGGGGGCGCTAGCAAGAAAATAAGCGGCGGCGCTTCCTATTACGCCACCGCCAACAATCACGACATCATAGGAATTATTGATTGTCATGAATTTCTTTGACTCCGAAATTGGTCGATAATGTTATATTCGACAGCGGCTTTTTAAAAAAGCCGTGTACAGAATAAAAATATTGACATTGCACAACAGGTAGGGTTGCATAGCGCGCGCGGAAGCAGTGCGACAGGCTTGGCAAATGACAATCACAGTTTTTGAAAATTGCACGATCTTTGATGGGATTAGTGCTGCATTGTTGGACAACCATTATATCGTTGTTGAGGACGGCGTTATTCGTGAAGTTGCGTCTGGTAATACGACTATTCCTCACGCCCATGCATTCGATGTTCGTGGAAAATTCGTCATGCCCGGATTGATCGACGCACACTTTCATGCATATGCGGCGAAAGCCAACATTAACGCCGTCGATACGATGCCGCAGGCCCTTCGCTCCGCCCATGCGATAAAAAACCTGCAACAGGCCTTGCAGAATGGATTTACGACCGTACGAGACGCCGCTGGCGGAGATGTCGGGCTCAGGCTCGCGATTGATCAGGGATTGTTCAACGGCCCAAGGTTTTATTTCTCGGGTCGCGCCATCAGTCAAACGGGCGGGCATGGTGATATGCGTGCGCCCGATCACGATCCGCTCTGTCCTTGTCAGTATTGCGGCGTCTTTGCGGTAGTGGCGGACGGGCCGGATGAGGTGCGTCGCGCTGTCCGCGAGGAGTTGAGGCGAGGGGCGACGCAGATAAAGATATTCGTCTCCGGCGGGATAATATCGCCCAGCGATCCTGTTTGGATGAACCAGATGACTGATGATGAAATTGTTGCAGCGGTTGAAGAAGCTGAAACACGCAGAACATATGTGATGGCGCATGCGCACACGGCCGAAGCCGTGTTGCGATGTGTCCGTAACGGCGTGCGATCGATTGAACACGCGACTATTTTGACCGACGAAGCGGCAAAAACCGTGTCGGCGTCGGATGCCTATGTCGTGCCAACCTTGGCGACGGTGCAATTGTTGGTTGAGTATGGTGAGGCGCTTGGCCTGTCTGATATTGCGATTTCGAAAGCGAAAGAAGTTGGCGAATCTGCTCGACTGTCTCTCGAAATGCTCGCAAGCGCGAAAGCCAAGATAGGTTTTGGCACAGACCTCCTTGGCGATCTGATGGCGCGACAATCTTTTGAATTCATTCTTCGCGGCGAGGTGATGAAGCCGCTTGATATCTTGCGATCCGCCACGTCCGTGAATGCATCGCTGCTTTGTGAGGATGGCAATCTCGGGGTCATAGCCCCGGGGGCGTATGCTGACTTTTTGGTGCTCGAAGGTAATCCGCTTACAGATATTTCTGTCATTGCGGATCAAAGAAAACTCCTCCTTGTGGTGAAGGACGGTAGTCTGGTTCGAAACGAGCTGTTTTGATCCGGCGGGACGCTGAAATAAGCGAGCCGACATTTGCTTCCTTCCCAACCTGAACCATATTTTGATGGGCGAGCCCACCGTGTGGGTTAAAAATCTACTATACTAAAAAATAAAGTAAACAGGAAAATTAATCGATTTTACGCCCAATGGGCCTGCGGATTGCGGTGCGGTCGCCTGACGCCTGTATGAATGGGGCTATTTGTGACCGATTGTGCGTATGGTGAAGTCGACGTTCCGGCTCTCAATGGCGCAATATGTGAACGCCTGAACGCCAGACCAACTTGCTGACAGCCTCCCGCCGCCAGTGGGTTTCGCTCTGCGCCATGGCGTATTTAATCATTTCAGAATTGAAAATGGCGGCGGGTTTACCGTTATAAGTCTCAACAAGAGAATCGCACTCGTCGCCGCCAAGCGTTCCGCGAGGCCGTCGGAGATTGGCTACAATGAATCATTCATCGGGTGAATACAGTACGAGTACAAGGAACAGGCTTTCGATAGTGCGCTTGTGTTTCAATCTTCCGAAAGTGTAAATCGGACACCCTGAGCCAGTGGCAGCTCGGTTGAATAATTCGTCGTTGACGTCAATCGGCGCATATAACCCTTCCACGCGTCCGATCCGGATTCGCGCCCGCCGCCGGTATCCTTTTCACCGCCAAAGGCGCCGCCAATTTCTGCGCCGCTTGTGCCGATATTAATATTGGCGATCCCACAATCGCTTCCGAGAGGTGAAATAAAATTCTCCGCTTCCGATAGATTGTTCGTGAATATTGCAGACGACAATCCCTGGGGAACATCATTATGCAGGCTTAAAACATCGGCAAAATCACTGTAAGAATAGACATAAAGAACTGGCGCAAACGTTTCAGTCTGCACAGATTGTTTCTGGCTTCCCATTTCTACGAGTGCTGGTCGTACATAATATGCGTCTGGAAACTTACTTTCGTGAACCCGCTCGCCGCCATGGACTTTGCCGCCAGCCTGGGAAGCGTTCCGCAACGCGGTTTGCATGGCGTTGAACGCGTCTGAATCAATGAGCGGACCGACAAGATTTTCTGAATTCATCGGATCTCCAATGGAGATCGATGCATAGGCTTTTTTGAGGCGCGATAGAAATTCGCGGTAGATACTATCATGAACGAACAGGCGTCGCGTTGACGTGCATCGCTGACCCGCCGTTCCGACTGCGCCAAATACCGTAGCGGTTAGCGCCATATCGAGATTTGCGGACGGGCATACGATAAATCCGTTATTGCCGCCAAGTTCTAATATGCTTCGTCCAAATCGTTCCGCCACGACCGGACCGACTTTCCGTCCCATTTCGGTCGAGCCGGTTGCACTGATTAACGGCACGCCACGATTAGAAACGAGTTTAGCGCCAATCGACCCGTCGCCGATAATCAGCGTAGACAGGTTTTTAGGCGCATCGCCGAATTCGGCAGCGGCCGACAGGAATAATTGCTGACAAGCAATCGCTGTCAGTGGCGTTTTTTCCGATGGTTTCCAAATAACAGTGTTGCCGCAAACCAAAGCGACGGCAGCGTTCCAAGACCACACAGCAACGGGAAAATTGAATGCCGAGATTACGCCCACTGGTCCGATCGGCAACCAATATTCTGACATGCGATGTCCTGGACGTTCCGACGCGATCGTCAGGCCGTAAAGTTGGCGAGACAGCCCTACGGCGAAATCGCAAATATCAATCATCTCTTGAACTTCGCCGAGTCCTTCGGTGAGAATTTTGCCACACTCGATCGTAACCAGAGCGCCTAACGCATCTTTGTGCGCGCGTAATTTCTCTCCGAGCAACCGGACAAGTTCGCCGCGTCGTGGCGCAGGCACGGACCGCCATTCTCTAAACGCCAATTGCGCTGCTGATATTTTTTCGGTTACAGCGGCCGGTGTGTCGGTTGCAACCGATGCAAGTATTTCACCGGTGACCGGGCTGAAGACATCCAGGTCGCCATTTGTCATTGTGGAAGGATCAACGCCCAGACTTTCAAGAATATCCGTTATCCTGTGGATAAGCACCATGAATGAATTCCTATAGCGAAAATTGCTAACCTGTTTCCGGCGAGGCCTGTTGCATTGATAATGCGCGAGGTCATGAATCTCGGTTTCGATGTATAAAACCGGCGGACAATATTACCGTTCAACGGGAAGCGACGCCTCCCCGGGTGAGGAATAGCCTTTAGGTCAAATCGGCAATATCAATACTATTCACTGTATGGATGACAATTGCTCATGGATGGCGGCGGGCGGGGATGTATATTGACTAGCCCAAATGCCTCATCAAATCCGCAAGTCCGTTGTATTCGTCTCTTCTCATTTTGGCATTCAATTTAATTTTGAAAAGTACGCACACGCCTGCGCAAACAAAATATTGCCTGGCCGTCGATATGTTGAGGTGAATTGACTGGCGGATACTGAGCAACAAAATCCCGCATGTGAATCCAAACGGATTTGCTCTTACATTACAAACACTCATGACTTCATGAAAACTGAACGTTTGTAGTCCGTATTCGGAATACCTTACTGTTTGCTTGATACGATGTTTTATCTTTCTGGCGAACACGGCCTCCTCAAAGAAATTTACGATTCGTATTGAATAATTTGGGAGGAAAGAATGGCGCAGTCAGAAAAATATGCTCCCTCAGATCGGGAACAATCGTTTCTTGATAGCGTTGTAAACGGAAAATATAATCGTGAGATAATTTCCGGCATTAAAAAATTTATTGATGGCGCCTCGCCGGAGGACATGAAAGAGTTCTACTCCAAGGAGGAACTTGCCGCGATTACTGCTCTGGATGGGACGGATCGCGATATTCAGGCGCGGATGCCTATCAAAATTACGCGCCATTACTTTGAACAGGCAAAACGTAGCAAGTCTTTGCAGACACTGGTCAAGGCTAGCCCGAAAGAAACATATGATCTCGATGGCGCTGAAGACCCGGGCAAGCAATTAAGCTATAGCCCAATCGAAGGCATGATCCACAAATATGAGTTAGCACTGCTCTATGTAGCGTCGACTTGTTCAGCGCATTGTCGCTTTTGTTATCGAGAAGAATTGATCGCGAAAAAGGACATTACCCGCGAGGACGGAACTGTTGCCCCGAAAAGTCTGGCGCAAATTGGCGAAGTTGTGAATTATATCCACGACCACAACAACGCCGTGGCTGCGAATGGCGGACGCCATCCGAAAACTGGCCGGGAAAAGCTACGCGAAGTCCTTATGTCCGGCGGCGATCCCATGGTGCTCGGCAACAAGCAAATAGCAGCTTGGCTTTCCGCGCTTGCGGAAGCCGGTATTGAATCGATTCGTATCGGAACAAAGGAGCTTGCATTTTTTCCTGATCGTTTTGATGAAACGTTTCTCAATATGCTTGATGGCTTTCATGAGATGTACCCGGAAACCAATCTTCGCATTATGGTCCACTTCAATCATCCCGACGAGTTTCTGCAAAAAGATGAGCATGGCAACTATATAGAGATTGATGCTGGCGGTTTGAAATGGCTTGATAATACGAAACAGTCTGTAAAGCGACTGCGTCAACGCAACTGGATCAATATCGATAACCAAGCGCCGATAATCAACGGCATCAATAACGACCCAGATGCTCTACGTATTATGCAGCGTGAACTTAAGCGCAACGGGATCGAAAATCACTATTTTTTCTGTGGCCGTGATATCGTTGGTCACAAGGCGTTCAACGTACCGATAGAAGAAGCGTGGCGTATTTTAAACGAATCGCAAAAAGGCCTTTCCGGCGTTGAAGCCCACGCTCGTCTTTCCATCACTCACTACAAGGGCAAAACTGAAGTGGCCGCGGTCACCGAAGAGCCGATACCCGGCCTGAAGGGGGCGGAGAATGGCGTCGTAATCTTTAAGTTGTTGCGGTCGTCCGCCGATGCGCCGGATCGATGCAAGGTCACGATTGTCGGGCGCAATCCAGACGCCATTTGGTTTAGTGGTTATGATGACCGCGTACTTATGGACGAAGCGGAACTATACTCGATGTACGATATTCCTCTTTTCGGCGCCGCCGCCGCGTAACGCTGAACGTAACTATGTATTCACGCCTATAAAAAGAGAAATGAGATGGCGTTTGTCGTAACTGACGAAGGCATTGCCTGTGGGGCGTATGTGCTGGTTTGTCCCGAAGACGCGATTTTCGCCAAACAGGATCCTCTTCCTGATGTGAAAAAATGGTCAGGCGTTTCCGATAAACATCAACTGCTGCAAAAAATATCCGTGAAATCATGATAAACAAGGAGGTCGACACAATTGAAACGGCTCTGAACGATATACGGGATGGGGCCGTTATAATGGTAGGCGGCTTTGGTCAGGCTGGAAGCCCTGTTGAACTTATTCATGGATTGATAGATCAGGGTGCAAAGCATCTTACGGTTGTCAACAACAACGCCGGCAGCGGTCATGTCGGCCTGGCGGCGCTTATTGAAGCCGGTCAAGTTGACAAACTGATTTGCTCGTTTCCGAGAATGGCAGGTTCAGATGCGTTTGGGAACTTGTACCGGGACGGCGATATTGAGCTCGAACTTGTTCCGCAAGGAACGCTTGCGGAGCGAATTCGGGCGGGGGGAGCGGGAGTTTCTGCTTTCTATACGCCAACCGCGGCGGGGACGTTACTCGCGGAAGGAAAGGAAACCCGGATTTTTAGCGGCAGGGAATGTGTGTTGGAATTAGGATTGAAAGCAGACATTGCACTCATAAAAGCCCAATATGCAGATCGCTACGGCAATCTGACATATTACAAGACGGCGAGAAATTTTAACCCGGTCATGGCGACCGCCGCGTCGACGACCATCGTTCAGGTCAGTAAAATTGTGCCGCTGGGGAGTATAGACCCCGAATGCGTGGTCACGCCGGGAATTTATGTCGATAGGGTCATTAACGTATCGACGCCCGTCCATGAAGCACTGCTTGTTGAGCAAGGGTGCGTTTACCCATGAGCGGCTGCAATGATCCGAATGGTTGGAGCCGCCGTCAGATGGCCCAAAGGGCGGCCAATGACATCCCGGATGGCTCGATTGTTAATTTGGGCATCGGCATTCCAGAGCTAATTGCGTCGGTCATTCCTGAAGGGCGAGAGGTTTTATACCATTCAGAAAACGGGTTGCTTGGCATGGGGCCGGCGCCGACGCCTGAGCAGCGCGATCATGATTTGGTCAACGCAGGAAAAAAAATGGTGACGGCGGTTGAAGGTGCGTCGTTTTTTCACCATGCCGACAGTTTTTCGATGATCCGCGGCGGCCATATTGATATTTGCGTGCTTGGCGCCATGCAAGTATCCGAATGTGGAGACCTTGCAAATTGGTCAACTGGCGACCCAGATGCACTTCCCGCTGTTGGAGGCGCGATGGACCTGGTTGGCGGCGCCAAGCAGATTTACGTCCTGACCCAGCATTGCTCGAAAAAGGGTAAGTCGAAAATCTTGCAGCGTTGTAGTTATCCTTTGACAGGAAAAGGCGTTGTCAATCGTATTTATACGGATCTTGCAGTCTTTAACGTCGAACCCGATGGCCTTCACGTAGAAGAAATTGCGCCAGGCGTTTCGATGGGTCTGCTTCAAGAGCGGACAGGGTGTTCCCTTATATACAATGAACGTCGAGGCATCACAATATGACGGCTGTATACGCCCGCGCAGGTGAAGCGAATTCAGCACTGTTATATGAGCGCGCCAAAAAAGTGATGCCGGGCGGATGCAGCCGCAATACAATTTTGCGATCGCCCCATCCGTATTATGCGTCGTTTGGCAAAGGTTGCCGGCTCACTGATATTGAAGGCATAGAGCGCATTGATTTTGCGAACAATATGGCGTCGCTTATTCATGGTCACTCGTCGGAACCTGTTATCAACGCTGTATCCGAACAATTGAAAAAGGGAATTGCTTACACGCTTGGTACGGAAATTGAAATCCAGTACGCCGAGCATATGGTTTCGCGCAGTGAGGGTTTTGACAAAATTCGATTTGTAAATTCTGGCACTGAGGGCGTAATGAGCTGCATCAAAGCGGCGCGTGCTTTTACAGGTCGTCCCAAAATCGCGAAAACAGAAGGCGCTTATCACGGTCTTTACGACTATGCTGAGGTTAGTCAAACGTCGTCACCTGACAATTGGGGGGACGTGTCTCATCCAGTGAGTACGCCTGTTGTGCATGGGACCCCACAATCAGCGCTTCAGGATGTGATCGTGATCCCATTTAACGACCCGGAACGAGCAATCGCGATCCTTGATGAGTATAAAGAAGAACTGGCCTGCGTTCTCGTTGACTTATTACCCCATCGAATTGGCGTTATCCCGGCTCAGGAATCTTTCGTTCGCGCCTTACGCGATTGGACGACGAAACATAGCGCCCTTCTCGTATGTGACGAGGTTATTACGTTTCGGATGACATATGGCGGCGCTCAGGAATGGTATGGCGTAAATGCTGACCTCACTGCGATGGGCAAGCTCATCGGAGGCGGTTTCCCAGTAGGAGCGATCGCCGGCCGGGCGGATGTGATGGACGTCCTTAACCCCTACGCAGCACCGGTTCTCTTTCCTCACTCAGGTACGTTTTCGGCCAACCCGGTTACGATGACAGCGGGGTTGGTCGCTATGCAACTCTATGACCGGAAAGCCGTTCGGAAACTAAACCAATTGGGGGATCGCGCACGATCAATGCTCGGTGAAGCGATTGGCATTGCTGACGCGCCGGCATGCGTGACCGGGAAAGGCTCAATGTTCCGGATACATTTGAAAACAACCCCGCCTGTTTCATATCGCGACGCCTATGCATCGAAGCGTGAGAAGGGATTGGTGGCGAAGCTTATTAATCTGTTCAGCGACAACGGAATTCTGCTTATAAACTCTTGCTCCGGCGTCCTATCGACGGCAATGGGGCAGGGGGACATTGATCAACTTTGTGAAGCGGCGTTGAAGTCCTTCCGAGCGCTCAGGGCGGAAGGCGATTGGGGCGATGGCGTTAATGAATGATGCTTATTTTTGCGACGGCGCTGCGGCGCAGACTATTGCGCGCACCCGACATCTCGATTTGGATGATGAGGATGCGCGGATAAATCGAATGGCATAGCTAATGCTTCTGCTCATCTATCGGGTACGGGCGGGTGCATGCATATTTACCGGAATGAACATTCAGGCCCAATCAAATCGATTACACTCACCAACCCCGGAGAGGCGTTATTATTAGATGACGGTATTGTGTGGCACAGCGTGAGTCCAATCATGCGTAGCGACCACGCTCACGGCGAAGGGCCGCGTGATGTATTCGTCGTGACGTTTCACGCAGAGTAATCAGTAATTCGTTCAGATAAGAACGGGCATCGGGTAATGAATACGCCGGTTCAACCATGTCCGTCCGTATCAACTCCTGTCTATGCACCCGCGCGATGGGCCGGCCAGATTTCTGCTAATCCATCTGGTTGATCAACCAATCAGTAAATTTGCGCGCGTGTTCGTTTCCCGCCCCAAAAGGTCGAACGATGTAATAAGCGTTCTTCGTTTTAAGATGTTGGTCGCTCAGCGGAATAAGGGCGCCATCTTTTAACTCTCGTTCGATTAAATAATCGGGTAGCAAAGCAGCTCCCAAAGACGAGATCGCACCGGCGATGATCATAGAAAACTGATCATATTGTTTTCCAGGGAGCACGCGACCATCTGAGAACCCGACGAGATTAAACCAGTCGCTCCATACGGAAAGCCTTGTTTCGAGGTGAATAATTGGTGCTTCGATGAGAGATAATGGATTTTTTCCGTCGTACATTTTGGCGAATGCAGGCGACGCAACCGGGATCATGGTCTCATCACAGAGTTTAGTCATTTTTGTGTCGGGCCAGTCTTTGGCGCCGAAATGGAACGCCAAGTCGAACCTCTCTTGTGATAAGTCGAATGGTTCAAGTCGGGTTGCGAGGCTGATTTGAATATTTGGATACTGATGTTCAAAATCAGGTAGCCGGGGAATCAACCAACGATTCGCGAATGTTGGTAGAGTGGCAATGCGTAGCGCCGCGCCGTCGTTACCAGCAGCAATTGTGCGGAAAACAGTCTGGCGCACGCGTTCCAGATCGAAAGTTAGCATTTCGGCAAATGTCTTTCCGGCGTCAGTCAATTGGACTCGCCGTCCAACTCGTCGAAAGAGCTTTACACAAATTGCAGATTCGAGATCTTTTATCTGTCGGCTGATCGCGCTTTGCGTCAGGTGTAGTTCTTCAGCCGCCATTGTGAAGCTCTCGTGGCGAGCTGCGCATTCAAAACTTCTTAAAACGGCGAAGGACGGCAAGTACCTTCTTTGGTCGGGTGATTTTCGTGTCATCGCATCATCAAATCATGATAAAAACTCATCAATAAACTCTATATTAGCGATATTTATTACTAATTTCTTTTGCCAGAATGTAAAGGCTCTTTGCATCCTGCGCGCTGTCTCGCGATGCGTTGATACAACTATTATTTGGGAGACGACTTCATGAGGAAAATAGCTGTATTAGAGCTGGGAAAAAGTCGGCGCGCTTGCCGCTTCGATGCTGCATGATTCAGATGTAGATCTTATCGACATTGATTAGTACGCCGGTGAAGAATCTGTCGCATCTGAACCGCGCACCGCTTATCTCTCTGATCCAACGGCGACATTCTTCAGGGCGTTTGAAAGCGGTATAATAATTGTAACCGTCGATCTCAGACACGATCCGTTATCAAATTTTCGGTTTCTGTGCGCCAGTTCCGAAACGCTTCAGCGGCGGGCCGTGCAGTTCGCAATATTCCCGCTGATTCAGGTAATTAAGGCGCCAGCCTTTAAGATGGCGCCGTCAGAACGATTCCAGCCCGGCGCGTTTCACCGGCCATAGTTTCAGTATTTTCACCCTCATTGCATGCAAAATAAGCCGTACAAAGAAGATCAAAATCGGCAGAGGCTGTACATGCGCGGATCCACCGGACGTTTAAATGTACTCCCTGCTTTCGAACTTCATTTCCTTGTTCTAGCAAAAATAT
>JAJFFU010000146.1 GCA_021776465.1 Parvularculaceae bacterium | reverse complement strand
GTCAGGTCTTTTACGCCGGAATCGCGGATGGCGGCGATCAGGTTTTCGGCGATACCGCACAAGCCAAAACCGCCGGACATGATAGTCATACCGTCGAATAAAAGCCCGTCGAGGGCGGACACCGCGTCCTTGCGAACTTTCTTCATGTACAATTCTCCCGAATGCGCGCTGATTTGCTAGCGCAAAAGCGATTGGCC
This sequence comes from Parvularculaceae bacterium, assembly GCA_021776465.1. Classification (GTDB taxonomy): domain Bacteria; phylum Pseudomonadota; class Alphaproteobacteria; order Caulobacterales; family Parvularculaceae; genus Hyphococcus. Next base: position 6,517 of record JAJFFU010000146.1, on the reverse strand, counting down.
GTCCACGCAGAAGGAACGATACATCTGCACTCAGGGTTTTGGGCAAGGCCTCAAATCACGACGGCGCAGGACGAGATCAGCCTGCGCCGTTGGTGGTGATGCGCTTATGGCTGCACAGCGCGCTAAACATGCAGCGCGAGACCGGCTAGGGTCGGTTTATGGCTCAATTTATCAATCGCCGATCGTTGTGGGCGCTGCTAGGCGCGATTGCTCTCATTCTGCTTTGGTTCGTTTGGACCCGTGTCGACGCGGTGGCGCGCATTGGCGCCGGCTATAAAGCCAAAATCGCCTGCTCGGAAATTTTCCTCGCCGGACGCGACGCCGACGCGGTCATCGAAAACGAGTTCACCGGCATCGATCCACTGATGCGTTATATTGACGTTCACATTGATCGCGACGGCGAACGCATTGTCGCCGCGGCGCCATTGCAGATCGGACGATCCGTCGCCGTCTATCGCGACGGTTATGGCTGCACGCTCGTTCGCGGCGGAAAAATCGCCCCATTGCCAGCGCCAAAAGCGATCGCCGAAGCGGCGCCATTGCCGATTGCATCCGATGAAGCATTCGCCGCCGCAATCGACGAAATTCTCAGCGACGCTTTTGCCGATGCCGACGCCGGTCATCGCGCAATTGTCGTCCTTCACGATGGCGCGCTGGTTGCCGAGCGCTACGCCGACGGCTTCGATGCGAGGCCCCCGCTTCTTTCCTGGTCGATGGCCAAAAGCATTGTCGCAACGCTCATCGGCGTCGCTGTCAATGACGGACTGATCGACATCGACGCGCCAGCGCCCGTGCTTGAGTGGAGTGCTGACGATCCGCGCGCATCGACGACATGGCGCGATCTTTTGCAAATGCAGAGCGGTCTGGAATTCAGCGAAGACTATGGCGCACCGCGGTCAGACGTAAATCGGATGTTGTGGGGATCAAAAGATACCGGCGCCGTTGCCGCCGGCAAACCGCGCATTCATGAACCGGGCGACCATTGGTCCTATTCGAGCGGCACGACCAACCTTCTCTCGCGAACGCTGAAATCAATCCTCGACAATCAGGGCGCCGATTATCATAGCTTCGGACGCAGCAGAATTTTTGCCCCCATCGGTGCGACGAGCGTGATCATGGAGCCGGACGCCAGCGGTGTTTTCATTGGGTCATCGTTTATCTATGCGACAGCGCAAGACTGGGCGCGGCTCGGCCAGCTTTATTTGCAGGACGGCGTCTGGAACGACGAAAGACTGTTGCCGGCCGGTTGGGCGGCCTTCGTCGCCAGACCCGCTGGCGCATCGGACGGACAATATGGCGGCCATTTCTGGCTCAACCGCGATGGCGACAATGGCCGCAAGCGCATCCTGCCCGGCCTGCCAGAGGACGCCTATTATATGAGCGGTCATGAAGGACAGTTCGTTTTAATTGTGCCGTCCGAGGATTTGATCATCGTCCGGCTTGGCCAGACGCGCGGGCGCGATCCCGTCTCCGTGGTCGTCCCGATGATCGAGCGCATTTACGCCGCTGCCGGAACGCAGTGACATTTGAGGTTAGGCGCCGGACCAAAGGCGCCGTCTCAAACCCTTAACTGCCGGATCGATCATTGCGCTTTTCATAGAGCGCATGGATCAGTTCCATTCCGGCTTCGGGTCCGTAATCGACTTGCGCCAGGAGGCGCTCGCGATCGCGCCGGCGAAACTGTTCAACATACCCCTCGATCTCGTTCTCGTCGTGCCCAATTCGGGTAAGGGCTTCGCGCGCGATGAGCAGCGAAGATTCCAGCGTTTCACGAACCACGACATCCGCGCCGAGCGGGCGCAGTTCGATTTCATGCATGCGATCATGAGCAACCGAAAGGATTGTCAGATTGGCGTGCGCATCGCGCAGTTGCTTCGTTGCGCGGTTAACCGATTCCGGATCGTCCATGCACAAAATGACCGCACGAGCATCCGCGACGCCGGCCGTCGTCAGAATATCAAGCCGCGCGGCGTCGCCAAAATATACCTTGAAGCCAAACCGTTCGGCGTTTCGAATGTGCGACGCCGATTTGTCGATTGCCGTTACTTTGACGCCGGACGCAGACAAAACTTGCGAGATAATCTGCCCCATACGGCCGAACCCGGCGACAATGACATGATCTTGCGCGCGTTCGGGACCGGCCAGATCACTCGTATCGTCGGTCTCGCTTTGCGCGGACATGCGATGGGCAAGCATGACGAACGGGGGCGTCAGCACCATGGAAATGGTGATCACGGCCGACATCATCGTCGCCTCACCATTGGTAAATAACAGCGCCCCTGCGCCAAGGCTGATGACGACGAACGCGAACTCGCCGCCCTGACTCAGGATTGCAGCGGATTTCAGCGCATTGTCATGAGCGGCGCCGGCGATGCGCGTAACGGCGTAAAGGACGCCGGCCTTGATCGCGACGAGACCCGCCGCACCGCCGAGAACAATCCACCAATTCGCAATGATAACGGCGAGATCGAGCCGCATACCGATCGAAATAAAGAAAAGCCCAAGTAGTAAACCGCGAAACGGCTCGATATCCGCCTCGATCTGGTGCTTGTAGGCGGACTCCGCAAGCAAGACGCCGGCGAGAAAAGCGCCGAGCGCCATTGAGAGTCCCGCCCATGCAACGGCGAGCGCGGTCAGCGCTACAATCAACAGCGCCGTTGCCGCAAAAGCCTCGCGCGAGCCGGAGGCGGCGACCATGCGCAGCACCCGGTTAAGACCGTAACGCCCGATCAGAACCAGCGCCGCCAGAACGCCGGCCGCTTTTACGACCGCATCCCAACCGGCCGCATCCGCGCCAGCGGCCGCAGCGCCGGCGACAAACGGGATCGCCGCCAACAATGGGATGACGGCGATGTCCTGAAACAGCAATATAGAAAATGACCGCTTGCCGTATTCGGTGTTGATCTCGCCGCGGTCTTTCAACAATTGCAACGCGAACGCTGTCGACGAAAAGGCGAAAGATAGCCCGGCGATAATCGCCGCGGTGGTGGACATGACACCCGACGCAACGAACAGCGCGCCGATCAGCGCGCCAGTGATCGCCATTTGCGTCGACCCTAACCCAAGGATCTGACCGCGCATGGACCACAGGCGCGATAGCGACAGTTCAAGACCGATGACAAACAGAAAGAGGACAACGCCAAATTCGGCGACGTGAAATACGCCTTCTTCCTGATGGATGAGATTGAGGCCGAAGGGGCCAACCGCGACGCCGGCGGCGAGATATCCAAGAATAGAGCCGAGTTTGAAACGGTTGAAGATCGGGACAGCGATGGCCGCGGCGCCGAGATAGGTCGCCGCCTGGACGAGAAATTCGCTATCTCCAGCCGACGCCATGTCTATCCTTCATCCTCTACAGCGAGATCCCGGTCAGTTCATCGAGCCCAAGCGCAATATTAGCGTTCTGCAAAGCCTGCGTCGCCGCGCCTTTGAGAAGATTGTCTTCCGCCGCGACGACCGCCGCGCTCTTCCCATCCACGCCGACCGTAAAGCCGCCGATGACGACGCCGTTGCGATACGCTCCTTCTTTTAGTTCAGGTGCGCCATCTTGCAAGGCAATCAACGGCTCGTTCGCATATTTTTGTTCGTACAGTTCCTTCAATTGTGCAACGTTCAATTGCTCCTTGAGCGGAATATGCACTGTTGTCAGAAGCCCGCGGAAGGCTGGATGAACATGGGGCATGAACCGAACAGGCCCGCTAAGGTGATGGCTCGCCTCGCGCTCATGCTTATGACCGGCAAGCGCATAGGGCATCAAATTGTCTTTGAGACGCTCGACATCATTGCGCGGACCGGGCGTCGAGCCGGCGCCTGAATAACCGGAAACGCCGAACACCGCCGGAACACCGCTGGCAAGCGCCATCAATGGCGCCAGCGCCAATTGCATGGCGGTAGCATAACAGCCCGGATTGGCGATGCGCTTCGCGCCCCGGATTTTCGCGCGATTAAGTTCCGGCAAGCCGTAGGCCCAATCATCGGCGAAGCGATAATCCGCTGACAAATCGATGATGATGCGGTCGGCGCCGTCGGTGTTGATGGCGTCTACATATGGCGCAGCAGCGCCATCGGGTGCGGCAAGGATCACAACATTGGCGCGGCGGCGCGCAACCTCGTCCGGCGTCAGCGCTTCAAAAATGCACTCGTCATTGTCTTCGGGGGCCACTTCCGCAACAGGCCGGCCAGCGAACTCGCGGCTGATGGCGTAGGCGAGCATGAGCTCGGGATGGCCGGCGATCAGGCGGATAAGCTCGCGGCCCGTATGACCACGGGCGCCCACAAGGCCGACAAGAAATGGTTCGCTCATGGTCCCTATTCGCCTTCGAAACTGTGCGGCATCGATGAGACAATGTCGACGATTTCGGCGATTCGCGCAAAATCGGTTTCGCCCAACCAGTATGTGGTCCAAGGATCGCGCTTCACCGACCCATCGGCGACGGCGTCATAAAAAGCGTTAAATCCGTTTTGCGTACGCGAGCGCCAGAAGATGGCCGGGTGATCTTTTGTAAAACGCCGCCACACTGTACGCGCCAGTCCCTCGCCGCGCGCGTCCTCGAGGACGGCGAATTTGTCGAGGTAATCAAACGGACCGGACGGCGCATCGACGCGCGCGAGAAATGCGCCGGCGCGATAGGTTTCCGAAATAAAGGCGCTTGAGATTGCCGCCGCGCCCCACCAGCCAGGTTTCAGTTTGCGGTCAAATGCATCCTCGATGAGTGTCACAGCGCGGGCGCCATCGAACGCGCTCTTTTCCGCATAGGCATTGATAAGCTCGCCCTTGCGAATAAGCGTTCCTGATCCGCCATGGGTGAAAAGTTCACGCACCAGCCCCGCCGGCGTGGTGATCGACACAGACGACGATAGCGGCGCATCGTCGAGCAGCCGTTTTATTTCCTGCAGCTTCAATCGCATGCCGCCTTCCACATGCGACTGCCCCATCAGATCGTCGTAATCGGCGGCAAGGTTGATGGAATGAATGATCTCATCATCCGCATTCAAAAGCCCGCCGACGCCAGCGAGAAATATTATCTTCATCGGCTGCAGCGCATGGACGAGCGCACGGGTCGCGGAGTCCGCGTTGACGTTCACAAGCTGGCCGCCCGGCGCAAGACCAAGACAGGTCAGAATTGGGATCGCGCCGGATTTGACGATGGAATCGATCAGGCCGAGACGGATAGAAGTCGGCTCGCCGACAAAGCCATATTTTTTGCGATCAATGAAATCAGCCTCAATGGCGCCGCTCGTCAACGAGTGGGCCGCAATACCTTGCTGTCTTATTGCATCAACGAGCTTGATATTTTCGCCGATGAAGACATCGCGCGCCGCGTCCAGCGTCGCCGCATCGGTGACGCGCAGCCCGTCAATCTTGCTGGTTTTGATTTTTCGTTCGGCAAGCGTTTCGTCAAGCTGCGGACCGCCGCCATGGAGAACGATCGGCGTCAGGCCAACGGTGTGCAAAAAAGCAAGCGCCGACGCTGTCTCCTCAAGCTGTTCAGACAGGATCGCGCCGCCAATCTTGATGATCGCGAAGCGCGACTGATCGACCTGCGCAAAGCGCTGCAAATAAGAGCGGATCTCCTTGCCGTCCTGCATGTTCGACAGGAGCTGGACGATGGTTTCGCGGGTCGAAGTCGATGTCTGGGCGGTCATGATATTGCGGGCGTTTTTGCTTCGCGACGGGTGATGCGGCCTCGCCGGGACGATGTAAAGAGGGGCGCGGGGCTCAGGCCGGTTTGTTGATTTCAATCGCGATATAGGACCAGAGCCGGGCCGCCGCAGCGGGGTTGCGGTCTTCAAATGCGCTGGCCCATGAAAAGACCCGCTTACGCAATGCCGCGGCGGGCAACAGCGCACGCATCTGGTTGCGGCTCATCACGTCGTAAGGGTGGATCGTCACTGAACAGCCTTTGGCGACGGTTTCCCACCATCGCGGCGGGTGGCTAAAGCAGTAAAGCTTATCCGCCTTCAACATTTTGTGGACACCAAAAAACTTCAAGAGCCGCTGGATCAGCATCAATGGCGCATTGGGATTTACGTAGATGAAAACGACACGGCCGCCCGGTTTGACCGCCCGGATGAGTTCCGACACGGCGCGCGCCTGATCGTTCTTGTCGATATGAAACAGGACATGGGCGCAAAGCGCGGCGTCAACGCTATCGTCAGCAACAGGCAAGTCCAGAAGCGAGCCGAGTTGGTATTGGCCTTTATCGCCGAGCCGCTCTTTGCAGATGGAAAGCGACTGCTCGGAAATATCGACACACTGAACAGCGTCAAACTGTTCTGATGCAAGGCCATGGCTTTTCGGAAAATCCCCCGGGCCCGCGATCAGCAATTCGCCCGTAATTCCCGACAACAAGTCCCGCGCCTTGCGCTCGCACTTTGCATTATAGGCGACGCGTTCCGGCGCGGCATTGCGGAAATAAGCGTCCTCGCCGCTGACGCCGTCATCGCCCGCAACCCAGCCTTCATTGTCGTAGAACTGGCGCGTGCGGTCTTCGACGGTATTTTCGTGCTGGCGGGC
>JAJFFU010000145.1 GCA_021776465.1 Parvularculaceae bacterium | reverse complement strand
AGGCGGGCCAGCGTGGCGTTCAGGTTTTCAACTTTCGTTTCCGCTGCATCCGCCGCTTTTTTTAGCGGGCTGATCGATGTGCGATGGTCAGCGGCGGATTTTCGTGCGCGTTCGCGTTTGTTCGGTCCGGGTGATTTTTCGCCGGAGGGCGCCGTTTTGTTCGCCGCGATGACAAGGGCGCGATAGTCGTCGAGATCGCCTTCATAGCGTTCCGCCTTGCCATTGTTGATGAGCCACAAGCGGTCGGCGATCGAGGCGGCAAGATGTGCGTCATGAGTGATGAGCAAAACAGCGCCGGCGAAATCGTTCAGCGCTTCGGACAGCGCTTCGCGTGACTGTATGTCGAGATGGTTGGTCGGTTCATCGAGAATAAGCAGGTGCGCGCCGTGATAGGTAATGATCCCAAGTAAGAGGCGCGCCTTCTCTCCGCCGGAGAGTTTTTCGACTTTCGTGTCGGCCTTGTCGGGCCCAAAGCCGAGCCCGGCGCAGGCGCTTCGAATTTCTGCTTCCGTTGCGTCGGGCAGGATCTCGCGCACATGGTCGTAAGCGGAATTTTTCGGCTTTAGCTCGTCAATCTGGTGTTGGGCGAAATAGGCGATCTTCAGTTTCTTGTGTTTGTAGATATTGCCGCCAAGCAGCGCGATACGCCCGGCGATGGATTTGACGAGTGTTGATTTGCCTTCGCCATTGGGGCCGAGAATGGCGATACGATCATCCTGATCGAGACGCAGATTGACGCCGCGCAGCACAGGCTTGTTCTCGTCATAACCAAGCGTGGCATCGACAACGCGAACAATTGGCGGCGCCATCGGTTTCGGATTTGGAAAGTTGAACGGCGTCGTTCGTTCTGAAATCGGCACAGCGACCGACTGCATTTTTTCCAGCGCCTTGACGCGGCTTTGCGCTTGCTTTGCCTTTGATGCTTTGGCGCGAAAGCGATCGACGAAAGACTGCATATGGCGCCGGCGCGCTTCCTGCCGCGCAGCAAAGCTCGCCGCCTGCATGCGGGCCTCAGCGCGCTTTCGCTCATAGGAGTCGTAATTGCCGGCATGGACAGACAGTTTGCCGTTTTCCAGCGCCATGATGTGCGTAACGGCGTTATTTAAAAGATCGCGGTCGTGGCTGATGATCATCGCCGTATAGGGATAGCGCTTCAGGTAAGTTTCGAGCCACACCGCGCCTTCGAGGTCGAGATAGTTGGTCGGCTCGTCAAGGAGCAGAAGGTCGGGCGCGGCGAAGAGGACGCCGGCGAGCGCCACGCGCATGCGCCAACCGCCGGAAAATTCCGAACAAGGCCTGCGCTGGTTCTCCGCCGAAAACCCGAGCCCGGCGAGAATGGTGGCGGCGCGCGCCTCGGCAGAATGTGCTTCGATGTCAGCCAGTCGCGTTTGTATCTCGGCGATGCGATTAGGGTCCGCAGCGGTTTCACTTTCGGCGAGCAGGCTGGCCCGTTCGCGATCCTGCTCCAGCACCGTGTCGATAAGGCTTTTATCGCTCGACGGCGCTTCCTGCGCCACGGAGCCGATACGCGCGCCTTTGCGGATCGAAATTTCATCGTCGATCGCGTGCGACTCGCCAAGGATGAGCTTTAACAGCGTTGACTTGCCGGATCCGTTGCGCCCAATGAAGCCGACCTTCCAGCCATCGGAGATCGCCGCCGTCGCCTGCTCGAACAGGGGGCGGCCTTCGATTGCAAAGGAAAGGTCATTAACGTGAAGCATCTGGGCGCGCTGCGGGTCTGTCGAAAGGCCGATTACCTAACGATCTCGCGCGCCCGCGTCGAGCCGCCCCGTTTATCGCGCTTACGGCTCGGTTCGCCGGGATGTGCGTTTCGAGGGACAGGTGCAGGTGCTAGCGTGACGGGCACTATTCATCAGGGAGCGCACTCGTGATTTACAAGGTAACGTCAATTTTGCTGTCGCTGGCCGCCGTCACGTCGGCGCACGGCGCCGATCCGGTATTCATCGAAGAGTCCGAACAGGCGCATTTTCAGGTCAGTCTGGTCGCAGATGGCATGGAATTTCCCTGGGACATCGAGTTTCTGCCTGACGGCGATGCACTGATCTCCGAGTTTGACGGTACACTGCGCATTCTTCGTGACGGCGCGCTAACGCCTGATCCTGTGCCAACGGGCCTCGCGATTGTTGAACGCGGCGGACTGCGCTCGATTGCCGCCCACCCGAATTTCGCAGAAAACGGTCTCCTCTATTTTTGCTACGCATCAGGCGCGCAAGACGCCAACCACACGGAAATCGCGCGCGGCCGGTTTGACGGGGCCACGATAAGCGACACGGAAGTCATATTCATTGCTGACAATGAGGCCGAAGACCGGGCGCATTATTCCTGCCGCTTGCTCTTTGATGATGATGGCAAGTTGATCGCAACGTTAGGCGATCGCCGCCATCGCCCGGATGATTCGCAAAATCTCGCCAACCATGTGGGTGTCGTCATTCGGTTGAATGATGACGGTTCACCGGCTGCGGACAATCCATTTGTCGATACGCCGAATGCGCGTCCGGAAATATTCGCCTACGGGATACGCAATGCGCAAGGGGCGGTCTTTCACCCTGAAACGCGTGCGTTGTGGATCAGCGAGCACGGATCGCTCGGTGGCGATGAAGTCAATGTCGTGCGCGCCGGCGAAAATTTTGGCTGGCCGATCGCGACATTCGGGATTGATTATTCCGGTGAGGAATTGACGGACACGCCGTTGCTCGACGGCGTCACGCCGCCGCTGTTTTACTGGTATCCGTCCGTCGCGCCATCAAGCCTTGCGTTTTATACAGGCGATGACTTTCCGAAATGGAAGGGTGACGCTTTTATGACGACGCTAGGCCGGCAGCGTTTGTTGCGTTTGGAACTCAATGGCGAGCGCATCATTCGCGTTGACGAGTTGTTCAGCGAATTGGATGTCCGCCTTCGCAATATAGAAATGGGTCCTGACGGTGCGTTGTATGTGCTGACGGATTCCGGCGATGGTCGATTGCTGAAAATTGAACCTGTTAGTCCTGAATAAACGCGTCGCGCTTCATTCCGCAACGCAGCACATTTAATTGAAGAATCGCTGCGTTATTGCTGGGAATCCGCATCGTTCGTTCTTGATCAAAATGGCGCCCGTTCCCATCTCTTAGCCAAATAGATGGAGGGCGGATGATATCGAAAAAATTACTGCAAGTGCTGACTTGGCCTATCCGGGTCTTATTCAAACCATTTAGGCGTTCGGCTGGCGCGGCGGCTCGTGACTCGGGCGGCACCGCCGGGCGAACAGCCGCCGGGGCGGCAGCCCGGCTTGGCCCCGGCGCCATTCTCGAAGAGGAATATCGCGAAGAACCGCCCCGCGGCATTGAGGCGGCGATGTTCCGGCAATTGCCGAGGCCGCGTCTTACTGAAAAATCTGCATCGGAACTCACGCTAGAACAGGCGCGCAAATACGCCGCGCAAGCGGAACGATTTTATGATTTCGAGTTTCCGCTATTTCCGCGCGGCGATTTTTTTTACGAAGAAATCGAGAAAGACTTTCTCTACAAAGCGCTCGGATACACTGAAGGCTCGATCGATCAGCGGTTTATTGACGTCGCCAATCTTTTCCGCCGAGCGCTGAATGATAATACGCGTGGATTGATGTTGTTCTGGACGCCGCTGGTCGGGGCGTTGGTGCTCGGCGCGGCCGCTGCGGCGCTTTCGTATCAGACCGTTGTTGTTGAGCCCTGGGTTCTTTATGGCGCAGCGTCGGTGATGGCGGCGCTTCTGGCTTTCCTTGTCTACAGCTGGCCTTACAAAGTCGTGCAGCAACGCAATCTATTGAACCTCGACAACTACGTCACATCAAAATTTGCGCGCATCAACAATAACTTCCAGGTGGCGAAACGTCGGGCGCTGAATGTGGAACGTGACAAACGCATTCCTGAACGCGAGGAACTGATGGACGAAGCCGGCGCATGGACGCTATCCTATCATTGGTTTGCCATGCGGCTCTTTCTTTGCGAGTCGATGTTGCGCAACAAGTTTTATCAAATCCGCCGCAACACCGCGCTTTACTGGGCAGGCGGTGTATTTTTGATGCTGATTGTCGCGTCGTGCGTGATCGGAACGTTATGGGTAAGCGGCGTTGATCGCGGTACAATCGGCATTATCGCCGCGGCATCTGGCGTTTATGTTTTTGTCGCTGGCGCCACCATGGCCCGTGCAACGTCGACTATCTTCAATGTCGTTCAATCCAATGAATGGAGCCGGTTTTCGATGATCAATCTTGACCGCACCATTCGCGACCATGTCGCCGAAGATAAATTACAGATCGTGACGTTCCGGGACAGGAACCGGATGGAGTAGGGGCGGGCCGGCTTAGTGATGGCCGTGGCCGTCATCATCGTTGGCGTCTGCGCCATGTTCTCCGCGGACGTCAAAAGCCCAGTCTATCGGTTCGGCGTTTTCGAATTCCAGCTTCAGGGTGGGCTCGGCTCCCACTGCGATTTCCTGCTCGACGCCGATCAGCATGATGTGCGCGCCGCCCGGCTCGAAGGTGGTGCGTGCGCCCGCAG
>JAJFFU010000144.1 GCA_021776465.1 Parvularculaceae bacterium | reverse complement strand
TCGGTGCTGAGCAAGTGGCGAAGGGAGCGCGCATTTTCCTTGGCCATAAACGCCGCGGAGAGCGCAGAGTTCGGGTTGTCGCGGTCTGTGAGATAAAAGCGCGCAACGTTCAGTGCATTGGGTTGTATGCCGCCTTCCTGAAAGTCGTCCTCGTCAGCAAAAACAGAGAGGATTGGCGCCCAGGCGTCGTCATGCTCCTGGTCGGCGGCGAAAGCTTCGGTGACCCACAACAAGCGCGCGAGACTCTCGACCCGTTCCATATAACGGCCAAGCCAGAAAGCGCTCTCAGCAAAACGGGATAATAACATCTGTATACCTACCGCATGACCCAGGTGTCTTTCGAGCCGCCGCCCTGGCTCGAATTGACGATGAGCGATCCCTCGCGCATTGCGACGCGGGTCAACCCGCCCGGCAGGACCCAGGAGCCCGCGCCGGTCAATACAAACGGACGCAAATCCACATGGCGCGGCTTAACGCCTTGCGGCGTTAAAGTGGGGCACACGGACAAGCTGATCATTGGTTGCGCGATATAATTTGCGGGGTCTTTCTCGATGACTTTGCGGACCTCGTCGATCTCCGCTTTCGTCGCCTTCGGTCCAATGACGATCCCATAGCCGCCGGATTCTCCAACGGGTTTGACGACAAGTTCGTCGAGATGGTCGAGCACATAAGCGAGGTCGTCGGCCTCCCGGCAGATCCATGTTTTTACATTTTTCAGGATCGCGTCTTCGCCAAGATAATAGTCAATAATGCGGGGCATATAAGCGTAGACGGCTTTATCATCGGCGACGCCGGCCCCGACCGCGTTGGCGATCGTCACCTTGCCTGCTTTCAATGCGCGCATCAGGCCGGGCGTTCCCAGCATGGAATCTTTGCGAAAGACTTCCGGGTCCAGAAAATCATCGTCGATGCGCCGGTAAATCAAATGGACGGGCTTCAGGCCCGAAATCGATTTCATGAAGACGCAATCGTCGTCGTCAACGATGAGATCGCGGCCTTCAACGAGCGCAACGCCCATCTCGCGGGCTAAAAAAACATGCTCGAAATAAGCGGAGTTAAAAACGCCCGGCGTCAGCAAAACGATATTCGGATTTTCCGCATGCGCCGGCGCCGTTTCCGATAATTTACCGCGCAAGCGTTTGCCATAGTCCGAAACGGGAAGGATTTTCATTCCCTCCAAAAGGTCCGGGAAGGATCGCATCATCAGGTGCCGGTTTTCGATGACATAGGACACGCCGGACGGCGAGCGGCAATTGTCTTCAAGAACAAGAAACTCGCCGCTTTCATTGCGGATCAAATCGACGCCGGAGATATGGGTATAGGTGTCCTGCGCCAGCTTCACGCCGAGCATTTCCTTTCGGAAATGCTTGTTATTCAAAACGAGGTCTTTCGGCACGACGCCGTCTTTGAGGATTTGCTGCTTCCCGTAGACGTCTTTCAGAAAGGCGTTGAGCGCCGTCACGCGCTGTATGCAGCCCTTGTCCAGCACTGCCCAGTCGTCGGCGGAAATCTGTCGTGGTAATGGGTCGAAGGGAAGAATGCGGTCGATCGCCCCGGCGTCGGAATATACCGTGAACGTGATGCCCAGATTTCTAAGCTCGCGTTCCGCAGCGGCGTTTCGCTGGTTCAGGGTGCGCAGATTATATTTCGATAGCCGTTTGGCGACGATGTTATTATGGGCGCCGGCGGCGGCGCTTGTGACTTCGCAATAATGTGTTCCGGCGTCGTATTCAGTAAAAAGATTTTTCGATGGCATATGCTCTTTTATTAGCGAATTGTCTTAGGAAAAGCAAATCTGGCGCAATAATATACTGTCCGTGTGCAGATTGAATGCATCAGCGCAGAGGCGGTGCAAAGTTGTGGATTCGCGCTAGAGACCCGTTATCAGGGTGCTAATACTTTTTTGATTTTATTGGCGAACATAGCTATACGGCCCGTTTTTCGTATTTCGTTCAGGGGGCGAAATGATTCGCGTAATAGTTCTAGTGTGCGTATTTATCGCCGCAACACCGATCGCCATTGCTTCTGACGACTTAGCGGCGCTGTTTGAAGAATACTCCGGCAACGAAATGGCCGAAGATCCGTTCGCAGCAACGGACGCCGGTATAACGGAATATAATGACAGGACGCCATCCGTGAGCGCCGCCGACCAGGAGCGGCGCGCGGCGAAGGCTGCAGAATTTCTGGGGCGGCTGGACGCCATAGACACATCTGCCTTCACGCATGATGATCGCGTCAATGCGGATCTATTGCGGTTTATCCTGAAACACAAAATCGCGCTGGCGAAATTTCGCCCCTGGAGAATTCCGTTTCTCGCCGACAGCGGTTTTCATTCTGATATCGGGCATGCGGTCGGGTCCACGCCGTTTCGCACCGAAAGCGACTATCAAACCTACTTGGCGCGTCTTGCTGCGCTGCCCGCCTATATTGATCAGCAAAAAGAGAACATGCGCATAGGACTTGCGGAAGGGTTCACGCAGCCCAAAGAAATCATTCCACTGATTATTCCGTCCTTTGAAGCCATGGCGCCCGATAGCGCCGGAGAGCATATTCTCTATGCGCCTTTTATAAAAATGCCGTCGTCGATTTCCACGCGTCACCAGGACGCGATCCGTATCGAGGCTCGTATGGTGATCAAAAATCACGTCATTCCGGCATTTGCGTCGCTCGCGGCATTTATGAAAGAGGAATACCTGCCGAACGCCCGCGACACGTTGGGCATTAGCGAAACGCCGGATGGCGAGGCCTATTACGCGGCGCTCGTGCGGTATTTTACGACCCTCGATGATGCGACGGCGGACGACATCCACGAGATCGGCCTCAAGGAAGTCGCCCGCATTCGAAAAGAAATGAACACCGTCATCGAGGTCGCGGGCTTTGATGGTTCGTTCGAGGAGTTTCTCGAATATCTCCGCACGGACCGGCAATTTTACGCCAAGACGCCGCAGGAAATGCTCGATCGCGCCGCGTGGATTTCGAAAGACATCGACGGCCGGCTGCCGGCGTATTTCGGAAAGTTGCCGCGTCAGCCTTATTCCGTAGAACCCGTGCCGGACAACATTGCCCCCAACTACACCAATGCGCGGTATGTCGGCGCGCCGCTTGATGCGACGCAAGGCGGCCAGTTCTGGGTCAACACCTACAAAATCGAAATCCGCCCGATGTACCAGCTTGTGGCGATGGCGTTGCATGAAGCGGTGCCAGGCCATCATCTGCAATCTGCACTGTCTAAAGAAATTGAAAACGCGCCTGAATTTCGGCTCGGGTTTTATCCGCATGCTTATGGCGAAGGCTGGGGCTTGTATTCCGAGAAGCTTGGCGTCGAAATGGGCGTCTACCAAACGCCTTATGATCATTTTGGACGCCTGACCTGGGAAATGTGGCGGGCGTGCCGTCTTGTCATTGATACGGGCATCCATTCAAAAGGATGGACGCGCCAGCAGGCGATGGATTACCTCGCGAGCAACACGGCGTTATCGCTGCATAATGTCCAGACGGAGATCGATCGATACATCGCGTGGCCGGGGCAGGCGCTTGCATACAAAATGGGCGAACTGACGATCTGGGAGTTGCGCGCCAAGGCTGAACAGGAACTGGGCGACGACTTTGACATTCGCGAGTTTCACGACGCCGTGCTGACCGAAGGCGGCTTGCCGCTGGAAATGCTTCGCGACCAGATTGATCGGTACATCGCCGAGGCAAAAGAAAGTAGCGAATAGTGGCTGGCCCTGATGTGCCGCTGGTCGAAACGGAGCGTCTGATCCTGCGCGGGCACAGGCTCGACGATTTCCCGGCGATCCGCGATATGTGGGGCGATCCGCAAGTGACCAAATTCATCGGTGGCAAACCTCGACCGGAGGAGGATTGCTGGCTGAAATTTCTGCGGGCGACAGGCTTTTGGGTTCATTTAGGGTACGGCTACTGGATCGTTGAAGAAAAAACGTCCGGCGCCATCGTTGGCGAAACCGGCTTCGGCGATTTCAAGCGCGATATATCACCGTCAATTCGCGGCGAACCGGAAATCGGATGGGTGCTTGCGACGGCGTTCCATGGAAAAGGTTACGGATATGAAGCTGCACGCGCCGCCGTCGCCTGGGGTGACGAGAACAAAATCGCTTTGCCCATGTCTTGTATCGTGAATCCGGAAAATTCAGCGTCTGTACGGATCGCCGAGAAATGCGGCTTTATCGAGACGATGCGGACGGCCTATCACGGCGACGAAATTATCCTTTTCCATCGCCGGTGAATGTCGCTGCAAAGCGTTCGCGCAATACTTGCTTCTGGACTTTACCCATCGCATTGCGCGGCAGTGCGTCGATCCAATAGAATTTTCGCGGGCGTTTGAATTTCGCCAGCGCGCCAAGCGCCGCAACCAATGCGTCGTCGTCTTGCGTTCCGTTCGGTTCGGCGACCAGAATGGCGACAACGCCTTCACCCATGTCAGGGTGCGGGACGCCGACAATTGCAGATTCCAAAATGCCCGGCGCCGCGTCGAGGACTGTCTCGATCTCTTTCGGATAAATATTCAGCCCGCCGGCGATGATCAGATCCTTGGCGCGGCCCGACAACGTCAAGCGCCCTTCGTCATCGAGGCTGCCAATATCGCCGGTGACAAACCAGCCATCGCGAAATTCCGCCGCTGTCTTTTCCGGCATGCGCCAATAGCCTGAAAAGAGACTGTCGCCGCGAACCTCTACATTACCCGGTGTGCCCGTTGGCAGGGCGCCGCCATCATCATCGGTGATCTGAATATCAACGCCGGGAATCGGAAAGCCAACGGTTCCGGCGACGCGTTCGCCTTCGAGCGGATTGGAGGCAATCATGCCGGCCTCCGACATGCCGTATCGTTCGAGAATTGCGTGCCCGGTTCGCCAGTGAAACGCTTTGAATGTCTCTGACGTTAGCGGCGCAGACCCGGAAATGAAAAGGCGCATATGCGCGGCCGCTTCCGATCCGAAAGACGGGTCGGCGAGCAGGCGCGAATAAAAAGTCGGCACGCCCATCATTACCGATACGCGGGACATCGCGCCAAGAATTTCAGAGACGTCAAATTTCGGCAAAAACAGGATCTCACTGCCCGAAAGCATTGCCGTATGCAGCGCGACGAACAGGCCGTGAATGTGAAATATCGGGAGCGCGTGCAGCAGCACGTCGTGCGGCGTAAATCGCCACAATGCGTTTAGCGCGAGGGCGTTTGATTGCAACGCGCGATGCGACAGCATAGCCCCTTTCGATCTTCCCGTTGTGCCCGATGTATATAGAATTGCCGCGAGGTCATCCGGGTGGCGCGGCTGAATCGCGTTGCCCGGCGGGGCTGCATCGGCGGCGTCCGTTAAGGAGCCGGCGCCCGCGCTATCAAGCGTCAATATTGTTCGCAC
>JAJFFU010000143.1 GCA_021776465.1 Parvularculaceae bacterium | reverse complement strand
CGCTTGGGCGCAACAATCGTATCGCTGGCGCTCGGCTGCGTACGCTCTGACGCGCCAAGTTCAATAACATCGTCTTCCGCCTCGACGTCGGCTTTCGTCGCCGACGCGCCTGCATCAGAAGCAAACATATCGTGGTCGATGGGCGCACCGCTGTCGCCTTTCGAACCATCTTTCCCGTTGTCTTCGTCGTTCATAACATCCCACCGCGCCAAGAATCGACGGCGCCTCGTCCGACTTTAGTTTTTACGGCGATCGGCGCGCCGCGGAGCGAGTGAATAGCTACCGCATAATTGCGACGGCAGCGAGGCTCAAGCGCGTCCATTTTGGTTACCTATTGGCTGAATTACCCGAATTTTCGATTATCGTTCAGTTCCCGCCGGCGCCGCCGGTCTGGGCATATTGCTGCTGGTTTTCCTCAAAATATTCGTCAATCGCGCTGGCGACTGCGCCCATGGTGCGCTTGCGCCAAGCCGCGGAGTTTAAATTGGCTTCATCCTCTGTGTTGGAAATATAGGCCATCTCAAAGAGCACCGCAGGGACGTCAGGCGCGAGCAGGACCCGCAAGTCCGCTTTGCGATGAGATTTGTTTAATAGCGGCGTTTTACCGGCAAGTTTTTTCAGGAGTTTCGCAGCGAACTGTGACGACGCTGAATTCGTCTTGCCCTGAGCGATATCGAACAGCATGTCGCCGACATATTCGTTGTCTTTGAATTCGCGCGTATCGAGCTGGTAAACTGTGTAATTGCCTTCCGTTTTGGCCACTTTGGCGGATCGCTCCGTACCCTTGTCGGACAGCGTGTAGACCGATCCCCCGCGGACGTCCTTTCTCTCCAGGGCGTCTGCATGCAACGAAATGAACAGCGCCGCATTGGCGTTTCGCGCCAGCGATTCACGGCGCGCTAGCTCTTTCGCCTGGTTCGGGATCAGGCGTGGATCATTATCAGCATTATGCGTGAGAACGACATCGTAACGCCCTGTTTTCTCAAGAATTTCCTTTAACGCCTTCGAGGCTTTCAAGGTCACCGTTTTTTCTAACGTGCCGCCTTGCCCAACCGCACCGGGATCTTTGCCGCCATGGCCGGCGGCAACGACAATGACCCGTTTCGCCGGCGGCGCTGCAACTTCTCTCTGAACCGCCGGCTTCGGCGCGACGTCAGCGGCTCCGACGGCGGTCGCCTGCTCGATGACAGGGCCAAGGTCCGGATACTGCGCAGGTATGCTGGCTATGAATGCTGCCTTATCGCCCTTCAACAGATCAATCACCAGGCGATGGTTGGCGACCTTTGCAGTCGGCTCGATAACAAAATACTCACCAATTTTGGCGGTTTTCTTGAGGGTCAGCACCGCCCGCATGCCGTTTTCGCCATTTTTGACGAATTGATAATTTGCGACATGCCCCATCGCCGGCTGCAGGGCCAGCGCCGTTGGCGGGATAGAAAGTCCCTTAAAATCAACGAATAAGCGTCCGTTTCCGAGTTCATCACCTGAAAGCGCGTATGCCGGAGCGCCGACAATATCGAAAACGACGCGGGTTTTGCCCGATTCAGGGCCGAATCGCACGGATTTGAGCTCTGCCGCCGTACCCTGCTGCGCCGTGAGCAGGAACGCGAAAAAGCCGAAAACGGCAATGGCGATGGCGTTTTTCATGGCCTTAAATTCGATCCTCACGCGGCGACGCCGGCAACACACCGCATTCGACCGGGTTCGGGCCGATTACGCAAGGTACTCCGGAAACCCTGATTTTCCTGCCACATCGTTAATGCGCAATTAATAATTCGTCTAGAATGTTATGGGATATTGAGTCGCGCCGTGAGCCGCCTTTTCTTTTTCCACCGGCTCCGGCATGGTAAAAATTACTTGCGATTCCGGCCATATTTCGCCACATCGCATATTGTGAAGAATTGGTGATTTTGCGGACGCCCTGCGACCCGCGATCGCCTGCGAAATTCCGGACCCCTCACCGGGTCCCGGTATCAGCGCCGGTAGCTCCTTTTACCGGCCCGTGTCGGAAAGGACGGCGCGCGGAGCGAAAACAGGCGCTAAGTGATTGCAGCGCCAGACAAATAACACGCCGGTATAACCGGATTTTTAGAGAAACTTCGCCGATGTTGCACAATTTGACTTCGACTTGCGACGGCGCCCGTAACAGGGCTGCCCACGCAATCGCGTCTGCAGATCGACGATCCAACACAGTCAGCGCCGGCTGCGGCTCCTTATGGAATCGCGCGCGCTGCGGAGCCTTATTCAATGCCCAAGAAAATGTTGATCGACGCCGCCCACCCGGAAGAGGTGCGCGTCGCGGTTGTATCCCAAAACAAAATCGAAGATTTCGACTTCGAGTCTGCTTCACGAAAACCCTTACGGGGTAATATATTTCTCGCGCGGGTAACCCGCGTCGAGCCTTCGCTACAAGCTGCATTCGTTGACTATGGCGGCAATCGCCATGGCTTCCTTGCGTTCAGCGAAATCCATCCGGACTATTATCAAATTCCGGTGTCGGATCGAAACCTGTTGCAGGAATCTGAACAGGAAGTCGCGGAGCTCGCGGCTGAACTCGAACTCTCGCAACGCGGCGACGAGGACGATGACGACGACGACCATGGCGCGAGCGACGCAGACGCTGAGGCCGAAAACGACGACGCGCACCAGGCAGACGCCAGCGACGCCTCAGACGATGACGCTTCGAGCGATGAGCAGCCTGCTGATGAGCAGCCGAGCGAACGCCGGGAAGCCGAAGAGGAAGAAGAGGAAGAAGCCGGCGAGGACGATGGCGACCACGACGATGACGATGACGTCGAAAGTGATGCGCCAGCGCTCAAAGCGGAAGCTGACGACGACAAAGACGACGCCGTGGAAGCTGACAGCGAGCCCTCCGTCGAACCCGAAATTGATGACCCGCAACCGGTCGCCGAAAGCGTTGAAGCCAGCGAC
Source organism: Parvularculaceae bacterium (assembly GCA_021776465.1). GTDB lineage: Bacteria > Pseudomonadota > Alphaproteobacteria > Caulobacterales > Parvularculaceae > Hyphococcus. The sequence goes on along the minus strand of JAJFFU010000143.1, from coordinate 22,730 downwards.
GACGACACGGATGACAGTAACGCAGACGATGCGGACACGGACAACGAGAGCGATGACGCGCAAGCCGATAACGGCGGTGATCATGGCAAAAGCGCCCGCGCAACACGCAACGCACTGTTCGAGCGCTACAAGAACGCCAAGCGCAAGCGGGCGAACCTCCTCAGAAATTACAAAATTCAGGAAGTCATCAAACGCCGCCAGATCCTGTTGATTCAGGTCGTCAAGGAAGAACGCGGCAACAAAGGCGCGGCGCTGACCACGTATCTTTCGTTGGCCGGACGCTATTGCGTATTGATGCCTAACACGGCGCGCGGCGGCGGCATTTCCCGCAAGATCGCCAACGGGTCGGATCGTCGCCGGTTACGCCGCGTCGTTGACAGCCTTGAGGTGCCGCGCGGCATGGGCCTGATCATCCGGACAGCCGGCGCCAAGCGCACAAAGATCGAGATCAAGCGCGATTACGATTATTTGTTGCGGCTATGGGAAAACATCCGTTCCCTGACATTAAAATCGATTGCGCCTTGCCTCATTTACGAAGAGGCCAGCCTGATCAAACGCGCCATCCGTGATCTCTATGACAAAGACATTTCCAAGGTCTATGTCGAGGGCGAGGAAGGCTACCGTGAAGCCAAAGACTTCATGAAAATGCTGATGCCGAGCCACGCCAAGAATGTTCAGCCGTACAAAGAGCGCGCGCCGATCTTTCTGAAAAATGGCGTCGAGACGCAGTTAGACGGGATGTATCATCCGTCGGTGCGTTTGAAGTCCGGCGGTTACATCGTCATTCATCAGACCGAGGCGTTGGTCGCCATTGATGTGAACTCAGGGCGCGCGACCCGCGAACGCAACATCGAACAAACGGCCTTGAAAACAAATGTCGAAGCGGCGGAAGAAGCCGCGCGTCAATTCAGGCTGCGCGACCTCGCCGGCCTTATCGTAATCGATTTTATCGACATGGAAGAGCCCCGCAACAACCGCAAAGTTGAGCGCGCCTTAAAAGACGCCATGAAAGCTGACCGCGCGCGCGTTCAGGTCGGACGCATATCCTCGTTCGGACTGTTGGAATTGTCGCGACAACGGCGCCGCTCCGGTATCGTTGACGGCACGACACAAGGCTGTCCGACATGTTCCGGCGCCGGCGTCATTCGCTCCCAAAATATGGCCGCCCTCAGAATCCTTCGCGGGATCGAAGGCGAAGCAATAACAGGTAAATTCGGTACGGTTTGTGTGCGCACATCAATCGACGTTTCCCTGCACGTCCTCAATCATCACCGCGACTGGATCAACCGCATCGAACAAGCCAATGGAGTCAGCATCGAAATCGTTGCTGACTCCAACAAGCATGGCGACGAATACGATCTGGAAACAAGCGGTGCCCCGAAAGAGATCCAAAAGGATCCAAATGTTGTCCGCGCCGACCAGACCGAACCGATAGAAATAGACGAGCCGGTAACTGAAGCCGAAGACAGCCCTGAACAAAGCGCTGACGACGCAGACGACAAACCGAAGAAGCGCCGTCGTCGCCGTCGCTCACGGCGTGACCGTGATGATACGGCGCAACCGGAAGTCGCAGACGCTGCGGGCGAAAGCGAAGATACGCCTGAGCAAGGGGCCGAAGCACAAGCTGAAACCGATACCGATGCCGATACCGATGCCGACGACAAGCCGAAAAAACGTCGCCGACGGGGACGGCGCGGCGGCCGTCGGAACCGACGCGACGCAACGACCGACGGTGACACAACCGAAGCGGCAAGCGGCGACAGCGCCCAAACAGACGGCGGCGCCGATAACATTGAAACGCCAACGGCAACGCCAGTCGATAACGACACCGATCATGATCTCGCGAAGGCTGAAGCTGAGCCTACCGTCACAGAAGAACCGACCGACGCTAAAGACGAACCAGACATGGTTTCGCCTTCCGCGCCTGATAATGGCGCCCAGCGAAACGGCGAAACGGCGCCCATAACGGAAAACGAGCCGCAATCTGGATCAGACGCCGATGTCATCGAGGAATCGCCGGCGCCGCAAAAGCGCACGCGCCGGGGGTGGTGGCACCGATCTGCTTCCTAATCTGCATCGAGCGGCGACGGAATCGGCGGCCTTACGCGTTATTCCAGATCACGATCTCGGCGCCGCAACCGGGCGGCGCCTCGAAATCGCCGCGGTTCGCCGTTAGGATTGGAGCGTATGGTAAAGTTTACTCGGTTATTGAATTTGGCGCCGCATGCCTGGCGAAAAACTGCCGCGGCATTAGCTGCACCCATCTTTGCGTTCAGCGGCGCGGCCGCCGAGGCGCAAGGCATTAGCCTGTTGCGCGATGCGGAAATTGAAAAATTTCTCGACGATTATTCAAGGCCGCTATTTGCCGCTGCAGGCTTATCGCCGGACTCCATCGAAATTTTGGTCGTCAATGACGGCTCATTTAACGCCTTCGCCGGCGGGCGCTATATGGGCGTCAACACCGGCCTGTTGACGACGGCCGACACGCCCAATCAAGTTGAAGCGGTCATCGCGCACGAAACTGGTCACCTCGCCGGCGGCCATTCCGCGCGAACAGGCGATGCTATCGCCGCGGCGTCACGCCCGATTATTCTTGGACTGCTGCTTGGCGCCGCCGCGATCGCCGCGGGCGCGCCCGACGCCGGTTTGGGAATTTTGACGCTCGGGCAAACAGTTGGTCAGGCTAACTTTTTAAAATACAGCCGCGGTCAGGAAGCGTCCGCCGACCAGGCCGGCATTACGTTTCTTGACAAGATCGGCCATTCAAGCCGCGGCTCCGTAGAAATCTGGCGCAAGCTTCGCAACAGCCAAATCATTCGCGGCAGCGCTATCAATCCGTATTTCGTAACACACCCGTTGGCGAACGCTCGCCTGACCGCATTGCAAACGCGGGTCGAGGCATCTCCCTACGCAGACGTTAAGGACTCGCCGGAAGAAATCGAACGGCTAAAATATATTCAGGCGAAAATTTACGGATTTTTGCATGACCCGAACGCGACGTTGCGAAAGTTTCCGCTAACGGATCAAACTGGTCCTGCTCATTATGCGCGCGCCGTCGCCTATTTCCGCGTCGCGAAAATTGATCAGGCGCTAAGCGAAATCAGAACGCTGACCGCGCTTACGCCGGATAATCCCTACTTTCACGAACTCGAAGGACAGATGCTGTTTGAGTTTGGGCGAACTACTGACGCGATTGCGCCACACCGAAATGCGATCGGCCTCCTGACTGACAATGCCCTATTGCGAATTGGCCTGGGTCGCGCGCTGCTGGCCTCGAATGAGCCGGTTTTGATCGAGGAATCGACCGCTGAATTTAAGCGTGCGTTATTGCTGGAACCCGATAACAGTTTTGCCTGGTTTGAACTGGCGCGGGCCTATGGCGCACTGGATCAGGAACCTCTCGCATTGCTGGCGACGGCGGAGTCCCGTTATCACGGCGGCGCGAAGGGCGATGCGAATTCTTTTGCCCGGCGGGCCATGACGGGACTTTCCCGCGGTACGCCGGAATGGCGACAGGCAACGGATATCATCCTGGCGACACAACCGGAGGGTCAGGCGCGAGCTTTGCCGACAGGCATAGAAACACCATCGCCGACGCCCCGGGCGCCAGCGCCCGAACCAGAGAAAACCCCGGACGTTCCCGACCCGACATTTGCATCAGAATAATTTTTTGGGTCTAACAATTGCACAAACGCCAATCATGGCGTCGAAGTCGGAGAGTAAATGGTGGATAGTAAAACAAAATATGGCCTCGGCGCCGCGCTTCTGGGCGCCTTCGCGCTTGGTGGTGTGACAGTAGTAACGCTCTCCACGGCGCAGCCGACAAATGGCGGCGCGTCTCAGAGTTCGGCTGGCGACGATAGGCGCATTCGCGTTGCAGCGCCGGTTACGATTTCTGATCGCGAACCGGTCGAAACATCATTTTCCAACCTTCAGGAAGACGAAATTCGCGCGCTCGTTCATGACTACCTGATGACCAACCCGGACGTCATCATTGAGTCCGTCAATGAATACAGCCGCCAACAACAAGCCCGCGGACAACAACGCGCTGTCGACGGCGCCAGAAAAAATCTTTCGAAACTTCTTGATCCAAAGCACGGATACGTTGTTGCAGCGGACGCGAAAAATGCCAATGTCGCGGTTATCGAACTCTTCGATTACCATTGTGGGTTCTGCAAACGCGCCGCACCGATGGTCAAATCTCTGATGGCGAATGAAGATGATGTGACGGTCGTTTTCCGCGAATACCCGATATTCGGCGAAAAGTCCGAATACGCCGCCGAGATTGCCCTCGCCGCCCGCGAGCAGGACAAGTTCCTCGATATGCATTTCGCCATGATGGAAGCGTCCGGCGATTTGACAAAAGATCGCATTCGAAAAATCGCCCAGAAAAATGGCGTTGATTATGCGAAGCTTGAAAAAGGCCGGGACAGTCTGGAAGTCTCTTCATCCATCAACGAGACGTTTAACATCGTTCGAGCGATGGGTGTTGATGGAACGCCGGCGTTCGTCGTCGCGTCACTTAACGGTGACTACGTCAACGTCGTGCAAGGCTTTGATACGCAAGCATTGATTGAGTCGATCGAAGACGCGCGCGCCGCGAACTAACGCCCCGCCCTGTTATGCCCGGATCAGTCGCAGGCGTTTTGCGGCGGCGAACCGGTAATGCGCATCGCGTCCGTAATGGCGCGCTTCTTCCTGACAGGCATAAGCGAATTTAATGTCATGTTCATCGTCCGCGGACTGTGCTGCTGATGCAATGACATGCCAGTCCGGCGCGCCAGACGGCGGCGGCGCCAGTGGCGCCAACGCCGGCGCGCCAATCGACGCGTAAGCGGCCAGCAGGCTCGACCACAACGCTTTGCGCAACTGGCGATCATCCATCACAACATGTTCGGCGAGCACTCGTGTGGCATGCACCCCGGTTACACAATGAAGCGCTGTGAAATCCAGCGACGACATATAAATCCGCAACGCTGTCGCAGCGATCTGTTCAAACGGCACGTCCGCCGCGGCAGCGCGTGTCAGGACGGCGCCCAATTGTGGGTTTGAGACAATCTCTGCAATCCGTTCCGAGATCGTCGGCTGATCGAGTTTCAGTTTGCGCCGATGTTTCGAAAAGGTCGTCGTGACGTCATCAAGCAGCGTCTGCGCATCGTTATTCGCCGCGCCGATGGATCGCGTAAATTTTACGGGCGTTGCATGGGCATGCCAGTAAGCAAGCCCCGCGGCGATTTCGACATCATTATTGGCGATCAACCCGAACGAGACCCGGATCACGCCGTGAAAAGCGGCCGCTGCAATCGCGCCGGTTAGCTCCGGCAAATATTCGGCCAAGGTATGGACGCGCCCTTCGCTCTCGATTGACGCAAGATAATAATTGAGTGCAGCCGGGTAAACGGTCGGATCGCCGAGACGCGCAGACAGAAGCAGCGCGTCGATCTTTGTTTTACCGACCTTTTTTCGTTTCAGCTTTTTGCGGTAGGCTTTCGCAAACGCTTCCACGCGCTCCGGCGTCGCGCCCAGCTCACGCAGCGCCGTCACCGCCATTGGCAAATGATCTGAAAAATCGTGGTCACCATACTCCGGCGCATATTTAAGCGCATGGGTATTTAGGTCGAACGGCGGTGTGACAGCCATATTCAAGGCGAAATCTCTTTCCTGAGTAGCGAGGCCCCTAAAGCGCTGGCCTGATTGCCAGCGACGGCCATGCTACGATATTGGCGATTATCGACATAAAATAGCGCGCGACGAGCAGAATTGGAATAGGCATTCACCGCGTCGATTCGGCGCTTTTGGCAAAAAATGCCCAATTATCAGCCTTTTGTGCCGTATATCCGATCGCCAGCATCACCCAATCCCGGGACAATATAGCCCTTCTCGTTCAACTGACGATCGAGAGCGGCGGCGATTATCGGGATATCCGGGTGCGCTTCGGTGAATGCCGCAACGCCTTCTGGCGCGGCAACGAGACACATAAACTTCATCCGGCGGGCCCCGGCTTTCTTCAGCGCCGATGCCGCTTCGATCGCCGTGCCGCCGGTCGCCAGCATGGGATCAAGTAGGATCACCTCCCGCTCTCCGAGCTTGTCCGGTGTTTTAAAGTAATACGTCCGTGGCTGAAGCGTCGCCTCGTCGCGCTCGATCCCCACATGACCGACGCGGGCCGACGGGACAAGATCCAGCAACCCGTCAAGGAACCCGTTTCCGGCGCGCAAAATGGAGATGAAGCAAAGTTTTTTGCCTTCCAGATACGGAAAATTTCCCCGCTCCAGCGGCGTTTCGATTTCAACTTCGCCCAGCGCCAGATCGCGCGTCGCTTCGCAGCCCAGCACAAAAGCGATTTCGCGAAACACCTGCCGAAACTGCGCCGTCGATGTCTCGCGGTTGCGCAGGATCGTCAATTTGTGCTGGATCAGGGGATGGCGAACCAGCGTGAGATTGTCAGCGTTCATGGATTTTCCTAATCTTGCGCGGACGGTTTATCGGCGACGGAACGCCCCCTGTCCATCGGGCTGAAACACGGGATCGCGTATGCTGACGGAATTCGACAACAAAATGATCGAGCTGGCCTTTCTTCAGGCCAAGGTCAGTATGGATGCTGGCGGCTTACCCATCGGATCAGTGCTGGCGCGCGGGGAAACGATTCTGGGCGTCGGCCACAATCAGCGCGTACAAAAAGGAAATCCAATCGCCCATGGCGAAATGGACGCCCTTCAAAACGCTGGCCGCCAAAAAACATACAAAGACACGACGCTGTACACATCCCTCAGCCCTTGCATGATGTGCTCGGGAACAATCGTTCAGTTCAAAATTCCGCGCGTCGTCGTCAATGACACAGAGACATTCGGCGGCAACGAAGCGTTCCTGCGCGAGCGCGGCGTCGATGTCGTTGACGCAAACCACGGCGCATCCATTGAGCAGATGAAAACGTTCATTGCCGAAAACCCGGTGCTCTGGAACGAAGATATCATGGAGTGACGTTTTTACTCGGCGGCGATCAACGCTTCCGCTGATTTTAGATCCGCCGGCGTATTGATGTTAAAGAACGCTTTCTCATCGCCAAACTCAACGTCACGAGCGTTCAGCGCTGTCGCTATTTCATGAAGCGCCGGCGCATCACCGCAGGCGCTGGACCGAAAATACGCCGACAAATCATGCGCATCCCAATAAGCAAAAGTCGGATGGCCCCGGCCTGCGCATTGCGCAATCGCCGCCCCCTTCCCCGTGCAAAGTTGGCGCGCCAGATCATGCGACAGAAACGGCGCATCGACAGGCGCCGTTAAAAAACCGGCTGCATCCGGCGCGTTTCTCTGCAACCAATCAAGCACGGCATAGAGCGCCGCGGCCGGCCCAGCCGGTCCATCAGGATGATCAATGACCGCGGTAATTCCTGCGTCGTAATCATGCGGCCCGGCGACAATGACGCGATCGACTTGCGGTTTAAGGCGCTCGAAAACGTAATCGAAGAGTTGCTTGCCAGCGAGCACCGCGCGCCCTTTATCAGCCCCGCCCATTCGCCGGGCGCCGCCGCCCGCAAGGATAACGCCTATGGATGGGCGCCCCGTCAACGCAGCCGCAGGAAGCTGACCGGATCGCCCGCATCCAGCGCGTGGGCGTTCGGCCCGCGTTTGATCAGTGCATTCGCCGCCGCAAACGGGCGCAGCAACGAGCTGTCCTGATCCGGCGCGGGCGAGATCGTGACGCCATTGGCGCCGTCCTCAATGACTGCGCGCAAATATGTTTCGCGACGGCCGTTGGCTTTTAACGCAGTTGTCAGCGGCGCTTCGCCGATTGCCAGGCGTTCGTCGTAGCCACCAAGCGCAACGATGAGCGGCCTGACGAACAAAGTTGCGGTGACAAGCGACGACGCCGGATTGCCAGGCAATCCAATGACACGCCCCTGTCCGAGCTGCGCAAACCATGTCGGTTTCCCCGGCCGTACTGCAACTTTCTCAAAGATGATCTCGCCGCCCGACTTTCGACACGCCGTTTTGACGAAATCATAATCGCCGACCGAGGCGCCGCCGATGGGGACAATGATATCAGCGTCTCGCGCTTTCTCGAACATCTCGCTGATTGCCGCATCACTGTCGCGCGCACAGCCGAGATACGTCGCCTCGCCACCCCAGTTTTCGATCAGCGCACAAATCGCATAGTGATTTGAATTGACGACCTGGCCTGGTTTGAGGGCGCCGCCCGGTTCGATCAGTTCATCGCCATTTGAAAAAACAGCAACACGCGATCTTCGGACGACCGAAACCTTATCGATATTCGCCGCTGCGAGGAGTGAACCATGAATTTCGTTGAGCGCCTCGCCTTTGCTGACAAGGATGTCGCCGGCGTGGAAGTCTATTCCCGCCGCCCGAATATGACGCGGCGTTGTTTGCGGCTCGGATATCTTAATGTGGTCGGCCTCGCGCGTCACATCTTCCTGAATGACGACGTGATCAGCGCCGCGTGGAATTACGCCACCCGTAAAGATGCGGACCGCCTCGCCGGCCACGACGGTCCCGGAAAACGGCGCGCCCGCCGGCGCCTCACCGATCACGCGTAACGATACACCCTTCTCCATATCCTCGAACTGCACGGCATATCCGTCCATCGCCGACGCAGCAAAAGGCGGTTGCGTGATTTTTGCGGCAACATCTGCGGCGGCAACGCGCCCCGCGCATTGCGAGATTGAAACGGTTTCACTTTGCAGCGTATTGGCGCCGCTGAGTATGTTTGACAAAGCCTCTGCGACGCTGATCATCGCTTACTCAACGCGCTTGAAATCACCGGACTTGCCGCCGGATTTTTCAATCAATCGAATGGCCTCAATCGTCATCGATTTATCGACAGCCTTGGCCATGTCGTAAATCGTCAAGCACGCAATACTGACGGCAGTCAGGGCTTCCATTTCAACGCCGGTTTTCCCGGATGTTTTCACTTCGCCCGTTACGACGAAAGCGTGAGAAGCGTCGTCCGGCTCCACACGTAACGTGACTTTGTCTATGGGCAGTGGATGGCAAAGCGGGATTAAATCGCTTGTGCGTTTCGCGCCCATGATACCGGCAAGTTCCGCGACCGCTCCAATATCGCCCTTTTTCACGCCACCATTGCGGATCGCCGCATAGGTTTCGGGAGAAAAGACAACGCGGCCCGAAGCAACGGCGCGCCGCTGGGTTTCCGCCTTGGCTGACACATCAACCATTCGCGCGCGGCCGTCTTTGTCGAAATGCGTTAAGTCTGGCATTTAATGTTCCATCAGGCGCGGCATCAATTCAACGAGATTGCATGGGCCGTAACGCGCGTCGAGCTGGTGCGAAATCACTTTGTCCCACCCATCTTTTACGGCGCCATTCGATCCCGGCAGGGCAAATATAAACGTACCGCGCGCCAGACCCGCGGTCGCGCGCGATTGCAATGTCGAAAGACCAATGCTCTCGAAACTGACTTTGTGAAAAATGACAGAAAACCCGTCGATCGTTTTTTCAAACAACGGCGCCAATGCCTCCACCGTCACATCGCGACCGGTAAGCCCGGTGCCGCCAGTCGTAATGACAACGTCAACCGCCGGATCGTTGATCCAGGTCGAAACGATTTCGCGAATTTTCGGAATGTCGTCACGCACAATGTTGCGCGCCGCGAGCGCGTGACCTGCATCGGTAATCCGCATAGCAAGGAGGTCGCCGGACGTATCGGTCGATGCATCGCGCGTATCGGACACAGTAAGCACCGCGATATTGACGGACTTGAATTCAGCGTTGTCTTTGCGCTTTGCCATTTAATCGTTTTCCTTCCAGCGCGCCGCATCCTTGTAGTCATCGGCGCGCGGCGCGATCCATTCCGCGCCGTCAGATCGAAGCTCCTTCTTCCAGAACATGGCTTCGGTTTTCAGAAAATCCATCAAATAATCCGCAGCCTCAAACGCTTCGCGGCGATGCGCGGCTGCAACGCAAACAAGAACGATTGGCTCACCGGGCGCAAGGCGGCCGATCCGGTGAACAATATCGATATCCGTGACGGGCCAGCGCCGGCGCGCCTCTTTTTCAATCGCGCTGATAGATCGTTCTGTGACGCCCGGAAAATGCTCCAGCTCCAGCCCGGTGACTTTACGCTCACCGGCCTCGCCGCGCACGGCGCCGGAGAATGTCACGACAGCGCCAGCGGCGCCAGCGCGCGCATTGAAAGCGGCAATTTCGGCGTTTAGGTCAAACGGCGTTTCCAGAACTCTGATCATCAATCTATCCGCCGCTCACCGGCGGAATAAAGGCAATCTCGTCATCATCGGTAATCGCTGCGTCACCGCGCGTCATTTCTTCATTGACGATGCACCGAACAGACGGATCACCCAGCGCTTCGCCAAGGCCATTGTCGTTTTCAAATATCGCCGCTTTCAACGCGGAAACAGTGTCGACATTGTTCAAGGGAAAATCGCGCGCGCGCGCTCCCGCGATGTCACCGAGCTTTCCAAAAAACATCAGCCGGGCCATGTCAGCCGCCTGTAACCGACATATGGCGCGCGACCGCTGGCGCCGCGCCGGGCGTCTCAATTTGAAATCCGTGGCGCTCCGGCTTTGTCACCATTGCACGCTCAAGCGCGGCGGATAACGCCGCATCAGGCTCGGACCCGCGCATCGCTTCGCGCAAATCGATGTAATCATCATGGCCCAGGCACGTATAAATCCGGCCAGTGCAGGTCACGCGCACGCGATTGCACCCGCTGCAGAAATTCTGCGTCAGCGGCGTGATGAACCCGAGCACGCCGCCGGTTTCTTCAACACGAACATATCGCGCCGGACCGCCCGTTCGTTTCTCGATTGGCGACAGGATCCACTTCGCCTCAAGCCCATCGCGAACAGCCATCAGCGGCAGATATTGATCGGTGCGATCTTCTTCTATTTCGCCAAGCGGCATAACTTCGATCAAGGTGACGTCCATGTCGCGGCCATGGGCCCATTCGATGAGCGATGGCAGTTCCTGATCGTTGACGCCTTTCAGGGCGACGGCGTTGATTTTGACTTTCAGGCCCGCTGCTTGCGCCGCATCCAATCCGCGCAACACCTGTGACAGTGCATTCCGCCGCGTCAGGCGCTCAAACTTCTCGTCGTCCAGCGTGTCCAGCGACACGTTGATCCGTTTAACGCCGAGCGCGTGTAGAACATCGGCATGGTGAGTAAGCTGCGTGCCGTTGGTCGTCAGCGTTAATTCGTCGAGGTCGCCGCTTTCCAGCCTCCGCGACAGGCGCGCCAGCAACGTGGTGATGTCGCGGCGTACGAGCGGTTCGCCACCAGTGATGCGGATCTTCCTGACGCCGCGATCGATAAAGGCGCCGGCGATCCGTTCAAGTTCTTCCAAACTGAGAACATCGCGTTTTGGCAGGAACGTCATGTGTTCCGCCATGCAATAGCGACATCGCAAATCGCATCGATCCGTTACAGAAAGCCGTAAATAGGTGATCTGTCGGCCGAAACTGTCTTTCAGGGCCTTCTCGTTCATGGCCACAATCTAACATGTCATCGCCCGGCGCGCTATTGGCTGCGTCGGCAAGCCGCGGCTCGTTAATTCCCTTCTTTCGCGCGCGCTTCCATCGCCGCGAGCTGCTCGGGAGACGCCGGCGTCTGGTATTTCTCTTTCCAGTCGCCGTAAGGCATCCCGTAAACGCGCTCGCGGGCATCGTCGCTTGAAAGGTCAACGCCGTGTTCGTCAGCGGCGGCTTTATACCATTTTCCAAGGCAGTTCCGGCAAAAGCCGGCGAGGTTCATCAGATCGATATTCTGGACATCTTTATTTGCGTCGAGATGATCAATCAGCCGGCGCATAACAGCCGCGTCGAGCTTTTCCTGTTCGCGTTCGCTCAATCCCGTCATGGCGCCTTTCTCCATTTTTGTTCCGCAGAAGGCTAGCAATCGACGCAAGCGAAATATAGTCGCTAGTGCGCTTTGGCTTGAAGACGGTATTTATGAAGAAGCGGCTCCGTGTATCCGTTGGGTTGGGCGACGCCTTCGAAAACAAGCGCCCGCGCCGCGCGATATGCAACGCCGTCAAATCCCGGCGCCATAGGCGTGTAACTCGCATCGCTTTCGTTTTGCCCATCAACCTTTTCGGCCATGCGCTGGAACGCCTCGTCGATCTGAGATTCGGTGCACACCCCGTGCAGCAGCCAGTTCGCCATGTGCTGGGACGAAATCCGCAAGGTCGCGCGGTCCTCCATCAGACCGACATCGCTGATGTCCGGCACTTTCGAACAACCGACGCCATGGTCGATCCAGCGCACAACGTAGCCGAGGATCCCTTGCGCGTTGTTATCGAGCTCATCGCGAATTTCCTGCGCCGACCAGTTTGTTCCCTTGGCCAGCGGAATGGTCAGCAGTTTATCGAGACCGGGAATCGGCTCTTTTGCGACGTCTTGCTGGCGGGCGAAAACGTCCAGCTGATGATAGTGCATCGCATGCAACACTGCCGCCGTCGGGCTCGGCACCCAGGCTGTGTTCGCGCCGGTTTTTGGATGGCCGATTTTCTGTTCCAGCATGTCGGCCATGCGATCGGGCGCAGCCCACATGCCCTTGCCGATCTGCGCCTTGCCGGAAAAACCGCAGTGAAGGCCAATCGCCACATTGCGCGCCTCATAGGCGGCAATCCAGTCCGTCGACTTCATTTCATTCTTGCGGATCATTGCACCGGCGCGCATGGACGTATGCATCTCATCGCCGGTGCGATCGAGGAATCCTGTATTAATAAAGACAATCCTGTCTTTCACCGCCTCAATGCACGCAGCAAGGTTTGCCGACGTGCGCCGCTCTTCATCCATAACGCCAACTTTTACGGTGTGTCGTTCAAGCCCGAGCAAATCTTCGACGGCGTCAAACAGCTTGTTCGTGAAGGCGCACTCTTCGGGTCCATGCATTTTCGGTTTGACGATGTAAATCGAACCGGCTTTTGAATTTGCGGCGCCGCTTGTCGGATTCAAGTCGTGCATGGCGATCAGGCTCGTGAAGATCGCATCAAGGATACCTTCCGGCGCTTCCTTGTCTCCAGACAGGACCGCCGAGTTCGTCATCAGATGACCGACATTGCGGACGAGCAATAGCGATCTGCCTTTTAAGGACAGTGCACCGCCATTGGGCGCAGTGAAGGTCCGGTCCGTCTCGAGGCCGCGTTCCACCGGTTTGCCGCCCTTTTCAAAGCGCGCGGTAAGATCACCCTTCATCAACCCGAGCCAGTTTCGATAGGCCGTCGTCTTGTCTTCGGCATCGACCGCCGCAACAGAATCTTCAAGGTCAACGATTGTAGATAACGCCGCCTCCATCGTAACGTCAGCAACGCCGGCTTTATCGTCTTTGCCGATGGGATGATTCCGATCGACATTGATGACGATGTGCAGACCGTTGTGTTTCAGCACAATTGCCGTCGGCGCATCCGCCGCGCCGTCATATCCAACGAAGGCTGCCGCTTCTTTGATCGCAGGTGTTAGCTTGCCATCTTTTACAGCGTATTGCGAAACGTCCGCATGAGATCCGTCAACAAGCGGAACGGCGCCATCGAGAAATGCCTTCGCCTTGGTAATGACCTTCGCGCCGCGCGCCGGATCGTATCCTGGTTTTTCATCGCCCGTGCGCGCAATGGCGTCGGTCCCGTAGAATGCATCGTAAAGGCTTCCCCAACGGGCATTCGCTGCATTCAATGCGTAACGCGCATTAAGGACCGGCACGACCAGTTGCGGTCCTGCTAGGCACGCAAGCTCGTCATCGACATTTGAGGTGCCGATCTCAAACGGCGCCGGTTCGTCGACGAGATAACCGATCTCACGCAGAAATGCCTGATAGTCTTCGGGCGAAAACGCATCGCTCTTGCGCTCGTCCCACCATTCGTCAATTCGACGCTGCAATCGCTCGCGCTTAGCAAGGAGCGCAATATTTTCCGGCGCCAGTGTTTCAATGAGTTCGCTAACGCCGCGCCAAAATCCCTCCGCGTCGATCGGAAGGCCAGGCAACGCCTCGCTCTCGATAAATGTCGCCAATTCGTTCGCTACGCGCAGCGACGCGCGCTCAACATATTTTGTCATAAACAATCAGATCTGCTTTTCATAAAAATTTGCGGCCGCCCAATGGACGGCCGCTTATGGCAAAAATTACGCACGAGGAACAGTGGGCTAAAACTGGTTCATCGTGTTGTCTCCGCCGCCGGCTTTTAACGCGGCGTCGCCGGCGAAATACTCTTTGTGGTCGTCACCGATATCCGACCCCGCCATGTTCTGGTGCTTGACGCACGCAATACCCTGACGGATCTCTTCGCGCTGCACGGTCTTCACATATCCAAGCATCGCTTCGTCGCCGAAATAAAGCTTGGAAAGATTGTCGGTTGAGAGCGCCGCCGTGTGATAGGTCGGCAGCGTAATCAGATGGTGGAATATTCCCGCGCGCTTGGCTGCATCCGCCTGGAAATTCCGGATCCAGTTGTCTGCTTCCGCGGCCAATGGCGTCGCATCATAGTCTACGCTCATCAGCTTGGCGCGGTCATAAGACGCAACGTCTTTGCCCGCTTCGTTCCATGCGTCGTATACCTGCTGCCGGAAGTTCAGCGTCCAGTTAAAGGACGGCGAATTGTTGTAAACAAGCTTCGCATTCGGAACGACGGCGCGGATGCGATCGACCATTCCGGCGATTTGTTCCACATGCGGCTTTTCCGTTTCGATCCACAGCAGGTCGGCGCCATTTTGCAATGATGTAATGCAATCCAGAACGCAGCGATCTTCGCCCGTGCCGGACTTGAACTGAAACAGATTGGATTCCAGCCGTTTGGGGCGCATCAGCTTGCCGCCGCGATTGATCAAAACATCGCCGTTCGCGCTGTCATCAAGCGTCACTTCTTCACAATCGAGAAATGCGTTGTACTGATCGCCGAGGTCGCCGGCCTCTCGGGAATACGCAATCTGTTTGGTGAGCCCCGCGCCGAGTGAGTCCGTTCGGGCAACGATTATCCCATCCTCAATGCCAAGCTCCAGAAACGCATAACGACAGGCGCGAATTTTTGCGCTGAAGTCCTCATGCGGCACGGTGACTTTGCCGTCCTGATGTCCGCATTGCTTTTCATCGGAAACCTGATTTTCAATCTGCAACGCACAAGCGCCAGCTTCGATCATCTTCTTGGCAAGCAAATATGTCGCTTCCGCATTTCCGAAACCGGCGTCGATATCGGCGATAATGGGAACGACATGGGTTTGGTGATTCTCGATAGCATCGAGCATCTCTTTTTCTTTGGCGCCGTCACCTGCCGTCCGCGCCGCATCGAGATCACGAAACATCATGCCAAGCTCGCGTGCGTCGGCCTGTTTCAGAAACGTATAAAGTTCTTCGATCAACGCCGGCACAGATGTCTTCTCATGCATCGACTGATCGGGCAGCGGGCCGAACTCAGAGCGCAACGCAGCAACCATCCAACCGGAGAGATAAAGGTAACGACCCTTTGTCGATCCGAAGTGCTTCTTTATCGAGATCATTTTCTGTTGGGCGACAAAGCCGTGCCAGCATCCGAGGGACTGCGTATAATTCGCCGGGTCCGCATCGTAGGCGGCCATGTCATTGCGCATGATTTTCGCGCAATATTTCGCGATGTCGAGACCGGTCTTGAACCGGTTCTGTGCGCGCATGCGAACAACAGCTTCTTCGTCGATGCCGTCCCAGGCGCCCAAATTGTCCTTGATCAGTCCACGGATGGAATCGATATTCTGATTATAAGCCATCGTCGTTCGCCTTTTCTTTTCGCCGCGCCGACCGTTCATTTCCTGCGATCGGATCTCAGCGTCATTGCCAGTTCGGTCTCTCGTATCAGCACCCTAAAAATATTGCACTTGCGAATGAGTTCATTTGTAATACTTTACAAATTATTCTTGTAATGTTGTAATGTTCTGGAATTCAGGCTTTTTAAGAGGGCAAATTGGCGCGCGAACGTAGTGTTTTCCTGGGTCCCCGGTTGCGACGGTTGCGGCGCGAGATGGGCGTCACACAGGCCGCGATGGCGTCGGACCTCGATGTATCGCCGTCATATATCGCCCTGATGGAGCGAAATCAGCGGCCCGTGACTGCGGATTTGCTACTCCGGTTAGCGAAAACATATCGTCTGGATGTCGCGACCCTTGCATCGGCGCGCGAGGACGATTTCGCCGTGCGCCTCAAAGCGGCCTTGCGTGATCCGCTTTTTGGCGACCTTGAGATCGCGCCCATGGAAATTGAGGACATCGGCAATTCGTTTCCCGGCGCTGCTGACGCATTGCTACGCCTTTACACCGCCTATCAGGAAAGCCAGCTCGCCCTCGCCGATCAGGGCGACGGCGGACCCGCGACAGCAGATCCCGTCGCGGAAGCGCGCCGGTTTTTGTCGGCGCGCCGAAATTCATTTCCGACGCTGGACGACGCAGCCGAAGCGTTGGCGCGAAGAATTGAAGCCGATGGCGGGCGCGAAACATTTTTGAAGAACGCCGGTTTCAACGTGCGCCGCCTTCCCTCCGACGTCATGGCCGACTCCCTGCGCCGTCTTGATCAGCATCGAAGCGAAATCGTTATTGACGAAAGTCTCGACAGAGCAAGCGCCGCGTTTCAATTGTCGTTGCAGGTCGTTTACCTCGAAATGGGCGACGACATTGATAGCGAACTTCAGCAAACGAAATTTCAGACTGAAAACGGGCGCCGTTTAACGCGCAGGGCGCTCGCCAATT
Source organism: Parvularculaceae bacterium (assembly GCA_021776465.1). Lineage (GTDB taxonomy): Bacteria > Pseudomonadota > Alphaproteobacteria > Caulobacterales > Parvularculaceae > Hyphococcus. The sequence continues at coordinate 6,031 of JAJFFU010000143.1, read as the reverse complement.
ATGCGGCCGGCGCGTTGCTCATGCCTTACCGGGCGTTCATCCGCGCCGCGGAGGCGCGCAGCTACGATGTTGAGGCGCTCGGGCGGCATTTTGGCGTTAGCTTCGAGCAAGTCGCGCACCGATTGACGACCCTGCAGCGCCCCGGCGAAGAAGGCGTCGCTTTCTTTTTTATTCGCGTCGACGCTGCAGGAAATGTCTCCAAACGCCTCGACGGCGCGGGGTTTCCGTTCGCCAGGCACGGCGGCTCCTGCCCGCTTTGGTCGCTGCATCAGGCGTTTCGCCGCCCCCGCGAGATTATCACGGAATGGGTCGGCCTTCCTGACGGCGAACGGTTTTTCACCATCGTCCGGACTGTAACGGCTGGCGGCGGCGCGCATGGCGCGCCGAAAATTGAGCGGGCGATTGCGCTCGGCTGTTCAGAAGAGAACGCGCACCGCCTGATTTATACGCAAGACAAGACGCTGTCGCCTGACAATGCAACGCCCGTGGGCGTAAATTGCAAACTCTGTCATCGTATGGATTGCATCGCACGGTCGGAACCGCCGATCGGCCGTCAAATATTGGCGGATGACTATCGCAGATCGTCAGCGCCATTCGGGCTCGCTGATAGTTGATACGCCAGAGACGGATTGCTCAGCAGCGCTGCAAACAAACACGTAACCTTCGTTAACGAACTGTTGAGCGTTACTTTGTCGAAATGGTGATTATCACTGCGCTGCATGTCCAAAAATACAGGCCGGCGCCCGACCCACGCACGCCTCGCGAAACGCCGCATTAACCATACCACGCTTATAGCTTGTGGGTTAGTTTATACGGTTTTAAAACGTGCACCCCAGATTTTTACAAACACTGATCATCGTAATCGTCGCCAGCAATTCCCATATCGGATTGGCGCAGGACGACGACGACGCCCAATTCCCTGGCAGTGTTTACCCGGTCGAATATTTAAATCAGCATCTTAAAGAGCCGATTTTCGTCTCAGCGCTGAAGACTGACGTCGATGTCTTCGAGGCTGAGGCAAAAACCTCACCCCCGGCAGTCGGCGAAAGCGTCAACGACGCCATCGTCACAGCGCTCAGCAATAATCCGCAAATAGAGATTTCAAAATCTCGTCTGGACGCAGCAAAAGCAGACCGGTTTGCTGCGTTCGGACAGTTTTTGCCAGATGTCGAAGTCACAGCGGCCTATTCAGACGATAGCTGGCGCAGCAGTTCATTGCAGACCCTGCAAGACCGCGACGGGACAACGTTCGGCGTTACGGCGGTTCAACCGATTTCCCAGGGGTTCTCGACGTTTAATCGATACCGAAGCGCCCGCGCCCGGCTTAGTCAGGCGGACTTTTCATTTTTATCCGTTCGCCAGCAAGTAGCGTTCAACGCTGCGCGCGCGCACGCGAATGTTGTGCTCGTCCGCGAAATCGTGGAGCACCGGATTAGCAATCTGGCGTTGTTGAACCGGCAATTCGAGATTGTCAGCAAGCGCGCGAAAGCCGGCGCCCAGGGGCGCACAGGCGTTGAGCAGGCGCGCGTTCGACGTGCGCAGGCGCAAGTCGATCTTGGTACAGCGCGCGCATCGCTTGCGCAAAGCGAAGCCGCGTATCAGAGAATAACCGGGCGCGAAACACCGGCGCAATTTATGGCCGATGAAAATGACCGTGATCAAAAGGCGTCTACACTGGACGGATCAATCGAACTGGCGCGCGAAACTAATCCCGATGTCAACGCATCGGAAGCAGCGTTCAGGGCGGCTGAATTTTCCAAGGGCGCGGCTCTTGGCGATTTTGCACCAAAAGTAACGCTTGAAGGTAGCTATTTTAAGCGCTTCGGGGCCGACCAAACGCTGACGCAGGAAAACGAGGAATACCAACTCGTCGCCCGCTTGCGCGTTCCTATATTCAATCAGGGACGAAACATCGCCGATCTTAGAAACGCGCGTGCATCTGCAAGGCAGGCTCGCGCTGAATTGGACAGCACCCGTCTCGCCGTCGATGAAATTGTCATGCGGAGCTGGCGCCAGCTGGTCGAGGCCGAGAATAAACGGGTCGCTGCCAAACAAGGCATAGAGGCCGCGCAACAATCCGTAAAAGGCCTGCAACTGGAATATGAAGCGGGTCAACGCACCGTCATCGACGTCCTTGATGGCCAGCGCGACCTTGTCCAGGCGCAGATCAGCTTGTCGCAATCAGAGTTCGACGTCCGCGTGAGCCGATACGAACTCTTTGCCGCAACCGGATCAATTTTTGACGCCTTCGGTATTCAGGACGAATAACGCGCGCCCTAAATAACGACCTCTTCAATGTTGTTGAATTGTATTGTCGAGCCGTCATTCAGGGTGATGACGCCGTCAGCGTCATCAGTAAAGACGAAACCATCCTCATCCGCCGATACAATCGATCCTTCCGTAAGCTCCAAGGTCCAGTCCACGCCGAACTCGCCAAGCGATCCGTCCTCGGCATTCAATTGAATTGAATCCGTCCAGTCGCCGGCGCCGCCGCTGATCTGATCAGAGCCATCGCCCAGCTCATAAACGAAGATGTCGGATCCATCACCGCCTTCGAGGCGATCATTGCCCTCGCCGCCTATAATTAAATCATCGCCAGCGTCGCCATAGATTCTGTCGGTTCCTTCGCCACCTTCAATAGCGTCGTTTCCGTCGTCACCGCGGATGTTATCGTTGCCGTCGCCGCCGTCGATGATGTCGGTTCCATCACCGCCTCGTTGGACGTCATTGCCGTCACCGCCAACAAGCGTGTCGTCGCCGGCGTTGCCGTATTGGCGAACATTGTCGGTCATGCCACTGGCGTCGAGGCTTTCATTGCCGGCGCCGCCGTCGACGCGCTCAACGCTCGACGCATTCATGTCTAGGGAGAAGTCTCCGTCGCCCTGAACAATCACGCGATCCGTTCCCGCGCCGCCTTCGACAATCGTGTCTTCGCTGTCGGCGTATATCAAATCGTTACCGTCGCCGCCGCGCAGTTCGTCAGCGCCTGCGTCACCGCGGATGTTATCGTTGCCGTCGCCGCCGTCGATAATGTCATCGGCTGCGCCGCCATAAATTCGATCATCACCGGCGAGACCATGAATTTCATCCTGGCCATCACCACCATTGAGGCGGTCATTGCCCTCTGTGCCAAGGACCAGATTAGTTTCATCAACATCAGCGACGTTGACAGTCACGACATGCGTCGTCGATTCACCGCCGACGCCAATCGCGTCGATCGAAACGTCGACAGACTCCTGTGTTTCATAGTCCAGCGAAGCGCCGTCTTTCAACTTCAACTGATCGCCGACCAGCTCGAACATACCGGACGGATCATCAGCGATAACGAAGTTTGTAACCGCCTCGCCTGTTTGCGGATCAGTCGCTGAAACTGTGCCAACGATCGCGCCAGCATCATTTTCAATAACAGTCGGCTCTCCGCCAGACTCGCCATCGATGATGTCTGCGTCTCCGCGCAACTCGAAATTATTGCCGCCAACGAGATCCTCGATACCGCCGTCCTGTGCCTCGTTCATTACCCAGTTGTTGACAAGACCCGGTTCGGTTTCCGGATCGGCGAATGGCTGGTCGGCATTGTCAGCGATTTCCTGTTCGCTTCGCGCATAGTCAAAAATGCGCACTTCAGAGATCTGCCCTTCAAATATCTGACCGGAGTCGAAGCCCCCGCCTTCTGAGTCCTGCTCTTGACCCAGAACAAGCGTGCCGTCCGCTTTCAAATCACGAATATTTACGCTGGACGAAAATTCCTGCTCGCCGTCAACATATACTTTTAGCTCATTGGTGGCCTGGTCCCACGAGAAAGAGACCTGATGCGGTTCGCCGTCGAGCAGGGACGAATTCGGGATACCTGTATTGATCTTCTGACCGCCCAAAAAGATATTTACGTTGCCGCTGGAGCTTTCAAGCCAGATCAGGGCCTCATTGTCGGACCCGTCGGCAGCGGCATAAGAAAACAGCGGAACACCGTTGCCAACATCAGATTGCGAAGAAACGAAGGAGACCTCGACTGTTATCGCATCGGTGGGAAATCCCTCAATATTCGATGCAACAACGAAGTCATTGTTGCCGCCGTCCTGATTAAGCGAAAGCACGCCTTCGCCGGCCGCTGCGTCGAACGTCACGTCGACGGGTGCTTCGTTAATATTGGCGACGTTGATCGTCACGGTCTGCATGGTTGAGGCGCCAGCGTCACCGATCGCCTCGATGGTCAGTTCAAAACTGTCCTGCGCTTCATAATCCAGCGAAACGCCATCTTTCACTTTCAGTTCATTGCCGACAACTTCAAACATGCCGGATGGATCATCAACGATGCCAAAGTTGGCGACAGGCTCGCCGCTGTCCGGATCAGTGGCGGACAACGTTCCGACGACCGCGCCTGCGTCATTTTCAACAACGGTCGGTTCGGCGTATGAAGCGCCGCTTTCCACGCTCGCCTCGTTGACAAGCTGGAGGTCGTTGTTGCCGGCAATGTCGCGAACGACGACGCCGTCATTGCTGGCCATCACCCAATTGGAAACGAGGCCCGTCTGCGCCTCCGGTCCGCTCAACGATTCCCCGGCGTGGTCGGCGATTTCCTGCCCGGACCGCGCATAATCAAATATCCGCGCTTCGGAGATTTCACCTTCAAAGATCTGGTTCGTGTCGAAGCCTCCGCCTTCGGAATCCTGCTCCTGACCGAATGCGACTGTACCGTCAGCCCTGAGATCGCGAATATTGATGCTGGACGAAAACTCTTCTTCTCCGTCCACATAGAACTTCAATTCGTTCGTCGATTGGTCCCAGGTGAACGATACCTGATGTTCCGCACCATCGAGCAATTCGGAATTCGAAACGCCTGTGTTGATGGATTGACCCGCGAGATAAATATGGACGTTGCCGGATCCACTTTCCAGCCAGATCAGCGCTTCGTTGTTCGACCCGTCATCTGCGGCATATGAGAACAAGGGAACGCCGGATCCGACATCCGTTTGCGAAGACGAGAACATGACCTCAACGGTCAACGCCGTTGTCGGAAAGCCTTCCATATTGGCGGCGATCGCAGCATCGTTATTGCCGCCGTCCTGATTAAGGGAAAGCGTTCCAGATTCTGCTGTCGGCTCGAGGACAAACTCAACCGGCGCGTCATTGAGGTTCGCAACATCGATTGTCACTGTTTCGGTGTATGCGTTGCCTTCGCTGTCTTGGACTTGAAGCGTAATTTCGTAGGCGTCCTGCCCTTCATAATCCAGCGAGACGCCGTCTTTCAACTTTAGCTCATTGCCAACAACTTCGAAAAGCCCGGAATTATCCTCAGCAATTGAAAACGCTGCCGTATCCCCGGCGTCCTGATCGGTTGCAGAAAGTGTTGCGACCGTCGCTCCCGCGTCATTCTCGTTGACTGAATTTGCGCTGAGCAAAATATCCGTTGGGTTTTCGTTTATGTCAGCGACCGGAATCGTGAAATCCTCCGAAGAGGTCTCCCCGTGCTCGTCCGTCGCGGTGACTTTAACGGTAATTTCCGCCGCCGCCTCATGATCAACAGAAACACCGTCTTTGAGTTTAAGGGCAATCCCGTCATCGGTTTCAATGAGTTCAAAACGGTCATCGTCAACGGAGTATGTTACCGCATCGCCCTCTGCATCCGTAATGGACAGAACAGCGGCGATATCGCCGTCAACATTTTCTGACAGACCCAAATGATCGTCGTCGCCAAAACCCGGAAGACGGTATGTATCGCCGCCGATGACTTCCTGTTCGCCGCCCGTATCAGGCCCGCTCCAGGCGAGCTGCAATGTCTGGCTACCGCCATTTTCAAAGTACCGAACTTCGATCTCGTGGGCGCCTTCATCGAGGTCTAGCGTGACCGTGCGCGTTTGCGTTGAATGGAGGCCGTCATTGTCGAGCACCGGAACGCCGTCAATGAACAACATGCTGCCATCATCGCTGGTCATGGAGAACGTATATGTTCCGCCTTCATCAACCAGTATCTGCCCTTCATATTTTGCAGCAAAATAGTCTTCCGGCGCGCCTTCCCAAAAGGCTTCGTTGCCTT
>JAJFFU010000142.1 GCA_021776465.1 Parvularculaceae bacterium | reverse complement strand
GCGACGCTGCTGGCGGAAGCGATCAGGCGCATCGCCAATGAGGAATCCGTTTCCAGCCTGTTTGATTAATTTTCAAACAGCCCCTCAAACTTCGTCGTCGGGCGGCAGCGTTTTCACATACGGAACAGCGTTACGCTGTATTTTCCGATGTTACTTTCCGAGCAAATATGACGCGTCCGATTTGATCAGAAAACGACCGGCAAGCGCGTCGCGGCCAATCAACAGTCGGTACCCCATCGTATCGCGGTTAGTGAGGGTCAGCTCGATCGGCCAGATCTGATCGCCCATTCGAAACGGCGTGTTGATTACCAGCCGCTCGTCTTCTTGACCGTTTGAACTCTTGATGACGCGCCTGTCGATTAACGGTGCGCGACAGAAAACTTCCGGCGTTTTTCGACGCTGGCGCGGATGCAGATAAAACTCGACCCATGCGCCGTCTTCGGTTTCGGTGACGTGCAAGCGAAAGGCATGGATGGCAGATGTCTTGGCGCCTGTATCAATCTTTGCATTGATACGATCGACGCCGAGGTCCGGCAGAGACGCCCATTCGCGCCAGCCGATCGTCGCTCGCGCTTCACTTTTGGCCGAGCGCAACCGCCCCGCATCGCCTGTTGATATTGTCATATAATACGCCGTCTAAGGGACAGCATGCAGATGCTGATGCGGCTCTTCTTTCAACAATCCGCCATTAAAGACAAACCCTTCAACACCCGGCACATAGAGCATATTGGTCAACCGACCGGCGAGCGCCTTGTACTCGCCGTCCCCGCCTTTCATGCAGACATGATCGAGCTGCACCGCCTCGCCAAGTTTCGACAGCGATTTCTCGCCCACCGCCCGGAATTGGGAGATGTCGTCGGCGTGGACGATTTCCTTTGTGGTTTTGCCAATAAAGAGTTCAGGCGCAGCGTCGAAAACCGTCTCAACCGACGGGCTGGCGTAAGTGACGCGCCCTTCCGGCGAAAAGATGATTGTGACGTCGTGCGTGGCTTCGACCAGCGCGCGGAAGCGTTGTTCGGCAATGTGCGCCTCATCGGCCTGCTTCTGAATGGCGTCAAAAAGTTGCGTGTTGTGGGTATGCAGCAGAATTGAGCGATCGATCATTTTCTGCACGGACAAGGCGAGATACGCGGTCCCGCCGCCAAACAAAATGACCACGGCGCTAATCGCGAGACCGTTTTCTCCCGATGCTAGCGCATATGTCGCCGCCAGCGGTGCGAGCAGCGGCACATTAAACGCGAGAACGGCGCGCCAGGACGCGCCAGCAGAAATCACCGCCGCGGCCGCCATACCGGCGACGACGAACGGCAGGAATGCGTGATTAAGCATTCCATAGACGGCAAATATCGGCGCCAGCGCCCCCCAGAGAGCGCCGTTAAGCGCCATGAAAAGCACGTGTAAACGGGCGAACCGCGACATGGCGCGCCCGGACGTGCGTGAAAAACGAACCCGTAACCAGACGCCGGCGCGGATCGCCGCGAGCAGAAGTACGGCGCCGACCCAGGGAAGCAAAACCCCGCGGTCGACGGACGGCGCAGCGACAATGACGGTGATGACGGCATTCACGATGCTGATGACAATGGCCGTCGGGGCGCCGCGAAACAGAAGGGCCGATCGCTCGACCTTCAGCTTCACTGACTCAACGCGGCTGAGGTTTTTTAGCCGCGCGCGCCGGCTGGGCGCTGTCGTTACCGCGGACTTTAATTCCGTGATCATGCAGATCCGTAAATCTTCTCTTCAGCCCCTATCAAACCACAAATCGGCGCGGCGAAAAACGAAAAGCAGCTGTTTAGGCCAAAGCACCGCTTATTATAATAAATAAACAAATTCCGTGCGTTACGGGCATTATCTAAATTCTCTCTCAACAAGCGCCGCACCAATTTTCCACCGATTGTAGAAATAGCCGCACTATTTCACCTGTTACGCCATTTCGTTTGCAACGCAGCAAAGCGCTGTTAGAAAGCGGTCGCACACAAACCACGACAGGAATTGCCCCGTGTCCGGATTCTCCCAATCTGAAGCCCTTGCCCGCGTCACTCCATCGCCGACCCTCGCCGTCACGCAACGCGCGCGCGAGCTGAAAGCAGCCGGACGGGATATTATTTCTCTCGGCGCCGGCGAACCGGATTTTGATACGCCGCAACACATTAAAGACGCAGCGAAAGAAGCGATCGACCTCGGCAAAACGAAATACACGGCCGTTGATGGGATCAATGAATTAAAAACCGCCATCATCGCCAAGTTCAAACGCGACAATGATCTTTCCTTTGAACCAAACCAGATAACAGTCGCGCCGGGCGGCAAGGCCGTTATTTATAACGCCCTCGTTGCGACGCTTAATCCCGGCGACGAAGTCATCATCCCCGCGCCATACTGGGTCTCCTACCCCGACATGACTTATCTGGCCGGGGGCACGCCAGTCATTGTGAAAGCATCGGCGGAAAACAATTTTAAACTCACGCCTGAGGCGCTTGAAAAAGCGATCACCGACAAAACGCGCTGGTTGATTTTCAATTCGCCATCGAACCCAACCGGCGCGGCTTATACCCGCGACGAGATCAAGGCGCTGACCGATGTGCTGCTGCGATATCCCGATGTCTGGATCATGTCCGACGATATGTATGAGCACATTGTCTATGATGGTTTTGCGTTCGCAACGCCGGCGCAGGCCGAACCCAAACTCGCCGACAGGACATTGACGATTAACGGCGCTTCCAAAGCCTACGCGATGACGGGTTGGCGTATCGGTTACGCCGGCGGTCCGGCGCCGCTCGCGAAAGCCATGGCGAAAGTGATGTCGCAATCGACGTCAAACCCGTGCTCAATCAGCCAATGGGCAAGCGTTGCCGCACTTGATGGCGATCACGGCTTCCTCGCGGAACGAAACGCCGTGTTCAAAGAGCGCCGCGATCTCGTCGTCAAAATGTTGAACGAAGCTGATGGCATCACCTGCTCAACCCCCGAAGGGGCCTTTTACGTCTATCCGTCCTGTGAAGGGGTCATCGGAAAGAAGACAAAAGCGGGTGCAATCATCGAAAATGACGAGGCGTTTTCAAAAGAATTGCTAGACGCAGAAGGCGTCGCAGTCGTCTTCGGCGCCGCTTTTGGCCTGTCGCCGTTTTTCCGCATCTCCTATGCGGCGGCGACCGAAGAGTTGGAAGACGCCTGCCAGCGGATTCAGCGATTTTGCGCCAGCCTGAGCGATTGATTGGCTGGCGGCGGCAACTGATCTCATCGAATTAATAGATAGTACGTTTTTATATTATCTATTTGATTGATGATATTGCACTCCCTATATTGAGGGCGTGACACAGACGCACCAATAATAAGGAGAAAATTATTATGTCAGCTGTCAATATTGGAATTGAAGACAATGCGCGCGCGTTGGTCGCGGACGCGCTTAACAAAACACTCGCCGATACCTACACGCTGTATATGAAAACGCACGCTTACCACTGGAATGTGACGGGCCCGCAATTTCATACGCTGCACGTGATGTTTGAAGAACAGTACAATGAAATTTGGACAGCGCTCGACGAAATAGCCGAACGCGTCCGCGCGCTTGGCGTATTCGCGCCGACCAGCGGCAAACAATTTTCTGAGCTTACCGCACTGGAAAACGCCGACGCCAGCCCTCCGCCCGCGGCGACCATGGTTGAGAATTTATTGTCAGACCATGAAACGCTGATCAAGCGCGCCCGCGACGGGCTCGCAATAGCGGAAGAAGCGGGTGACGCCGCAAGCGCCGATCTCCTCACTGTCCGCATTCAACTTCATGAAAAAACGGCGTGGATGTTGCGCTCAATGGCGCAGTAGTTTCCACACAGTCCTAACCACAATAAGAAAAAGCGCGATCACATAGATCGCGCTTTTTCTTTAACGCGCCGCAATCGCCGACACGTCACGTTGTGCGACGCCCGTATATTTCGATAAAGGGCGAATGAGCTTGTTGTCTGCAAGCTGTTCCATTACATGCGCCGTCCAGCCGGTAATGCGGCTGACGACAAAAATCGGTGTGAACATCGGAATCTCAAAACCCATCAGATAGTAAGCGGGGCCAGCCGGAAAATCGAGATTGGGATAGATGCCCTTTTTATCGACCATCGTCTTGTCGAGAATGCGGCTGATTTCCCAATATTTTTTCGCTTCACCTGAATTGATGACGTCGACCATTTTTTCATATGCGTCAGTCATGGTCGGAACGCGGCTGTCGCCGGAGCGATAGACCCGGTGCCCGAAGCCCATTATCTTTTTCTTGGTGGCCAGCGCATCGAGCATCCATGCTTCCGCTTTGTCCGGCGCACCGACTTCAGCCAGCATGTGCATGACCGCTTCGTTGGCGCCGCCATGAAGCGGGCCTTTGAGGGAGCCGATAGCGCCCGTCACAGCGGAATAAATATCCGATGTCGATGACGCAATTGTTCGCGCTGTAAACGTCGATGCATTAAATGAGTGCTCCGCATAGAGCGTCATCGAAATATCAAAACACTTGATGATTTCCGGGGCCGGAACTTCACCGAAGCACATGTGAAAGAAATTTTCCGAAAATGCGAGATCATCCGTCGGTGCGATCGGTTCTTTACCATTGCGCAGGCGGAAATCCGCGGCGACTATTTCCGGAATTTTCGCATACATGCGGACGGCCTTCGCCATGAGCGCTTCGGGCGACGAATCATCCGTCGTATTGTCTTCCTGCCCGAGAAACGAAACGGCCGTGCGCAGCGTGTCCATCGGGTGCGCGCGCTTGTTAAATCTCCGCATCACGCCAACAAGATCCGCCGACAGCCCGCGCTCATTCTTTTCCTGCGCGTTAAAAGCGTCCAACTGAATTTGCGATGGCAATTCGCCGTTCCAGATCAAATAAGCGACTTCCTCAAAACGGCACGCCGTTGCAAGGTCCTGCACTTTGTAGCCGCGATAAGTCAGCGAGTTGATCTCGGGCATTACTTTCGACACCGCCGTGTCGTCCGCCATTACGCCCGCAAGTCCATATTTGACGTCTTCATCGGCCATTTATTCGTCTCCTGTTGCCTCTGTTTGTCTCTTCATCTGATAGGCGCGCTCAACTTTCGCGACGCGCACAACATAATCTTCATACCAATCCGAACGTCCGCGCCGTTGCGCGTTGAGGTGGTCGGCTTGGCGCTTCCAGTTCTTAATCGCCTCTTCCGATTCCCAATAGGAAATCGCAAACCCAAAGCCGTCCTTCCCGCGCGCCGATTCAAACCCGAGATACCCGGGCATGGTCTTCGCCAAGGCTTCCATTTCTGCGCCCGTCGCATGATAATCCGTGTCGTCTGGCGCCGCGTGTTGATTGGTGAAAATCACAACATAATAGGGCGGCTCAACAAACGGCGCGAAGGACGGGTGCATCTCTGGTCAGTCTCCCGTCGGCGTGACGCCGGCCAGGGCCATCATCAGGACAACGACTTTTTCCGGCGCACGCGTTCGATGCACAACGCCCTTCGGCACGACGTAACCCTGCCCTGACGCTAATTCGTGGGTGTCATTATCAACATCCAGCAACAACGTTCCGTCAACGACGTAAAATAACTCATCCTCATCATCGTGCTTGTGAAAATGGAACTCGCCTTCGAGAACACCGAGGCGCACGACACTGTCATTCACTTCGACAAGTGACTGGTTAAACCACTTTTCCTTGTTGGCGCCGATGACATCAGCGATGTCGAACTTCACCATCGCAGGATATTTTACGTCCGTATGAATATTATAATTTGTCTGCGCGTTCATGAGCTACTCCAATGGCGTATCGCTGACCTGGAAATTGTAAATCGATTCATCGAACTTGTTGTATTCGTGATAGCGCAGCAGATCATATAGATCGCGGCGGTGCTGCATCATGTCGAGGATGCCGTTCTGGTCGCCGTCTTCAAGAATTTTATCGAGACCAACATCGCAGGCGCCCATAGCAAGGCGCAGTGTCGTCACCGGATAGATAACGACGTTGAACCCAAGCGCTTCCAGTTCTTTTTTGTTTAGCAGGCGACTTTTGCCGAACTCCGTCATGTTCGCAAGGATCGGTACGTCGAGCGCCGCGCGCACGGCCTCGAATTCCTTTTCGGACTTCATGGCCTCGGGAAAGATCATGTCCGCGCCGGCGTCCACATAGGCCTTCATGCGATCGATCGCTTTATCGAGACCTTCGACCGCGCGCGCATCGGAACGCGCAATCAGGACAAAGTTTTCATCGCGCTTGGCTTCCGCCGCCGCCTTCACGCGTTGAACCATGATATCCGTCGCGACGATTTCCTTGCCATCAAGATGCCCGCAGCGTTTTGGCATGACCTGATCTTCGATGTGACAACCGGCGAGCCCCGCCTCCTCCATCGACCGGACCGTGCGTGCAGCGGCCATCGGCTCGCCAAAACCGGTATCGATGTCGATGAACGCCGGCAGGTCTGTCACCCGCGCGATCTGCTGGCCGCGGTCGACAAACTCCGTCATCGTCGCGATGCCTATGTCGGGCAGACAAAGATCAGCCGCCATTACCGCGCCCGAAATATACACGCCGTCAAACCCCTTGGTTTCGATCATCTGTGCACAGAGCGGATTAAACGCACCTGGAAATTGTAACAACTTGCCGGACGCCAGTCCTTTGCGAAAGTCAGCGCGCTTTTCAGCGGCGGATTTTTTTGTGAAGAGCATTACGAATATTCCTTCAGCTTCGCGCCGACGCGCTTGCCCATTTCCTCGCCCA
>JAJFFU010000141.1 GCA_021776465.1 Parvularculaceae bacterium | reverse complement strand
CAGTCTGGCGGCAAAATCCGGCGCTATTATGGCCGCGCGCATTCGTGAACCAAATAGGCATTGCCGGCGCCAACGCGGTCGCGATAAAAACTGCTACCAAAACGGAGGGCGACATGAAATCAGGACTATTGCTGGCGCTGCGTGCGTCGACGGGATTGCTGCTAATTATCTGGGGCTCGCTTCGGGCGTTCTCTCCGGAACGGGGCGTCGGCCTTGCTGACAAATATTACGGCGGCGCGGTCAACACGGAAACGTTGCAGATGGCATACGGCTGGGGTGAAATCGTTCTCGGCATCCTTGTTATTCTCGGGCTATTCCGCATCATCGCTTACCCCCTACAAGCGCTGATCCTGGTCGGCGGCGTCCTGCCGATCTGGAAACACATCGCCGATCCGTTGAGCAAATATCTGTTCACCGGCGACGCACATGCCAACATACTTTTCTTTCCGTCGACAACGGTGGCAATCGCAACGCTGATCATGCTTGCCTTCCGCGAGTACGACACGCTGAGCCTCGATCGAATACTCAAACGCGGCTGAGGTTTTTCGCCCAACTGAGGGCGAAATCCGGCAAGCCGACGCTGAAAATCCGTGCGTGCGTTCCTATATTCAGTTTCTGGAGGAGGCGCTCATGTATCCCGACCATCCGCTTGCCGACGAACGGGGACTTTCCCCGGTCGCATTTGTTTTAAATATTCTCTGGCTCGTCGTCGGCGGCGGCCTTGCTGCGCTCGGGTGGTTCGTTGCAGCGCTGCTCATGGTCGTCACGATCATCGGCATCCCCTGGGCGCGGGCCGCTTTCGATAACGGCGTCTATTCGCTTTGGCCGTTTGGCGCGAAACCCATGGCCCGCGACCGGCTCTATGGCGAAGATGTCGGCACGGGACCGCTCGGCGTTCTCGGCAATATTATCTGGTTTTTTCTCGCCGGCTGGTGGCTCGCGCTTGGCCACGTCGTCGCAGCAATTGGTCTCGCCATCACGATTATCGGACTGCCCTTCGCTTGGGCGCATCTGAAACTCGCCGGCTATGCCCTCTGGCCCATCGGGCGCACCATCGTCGCGAGCAACGTCCGGTCAGGGTATTACCGCCGCGCCTATTAGGTTGCGACGGCCGCGGAAGGTACCGGTTTTGCGCGAGAAATTTTCGATAGTGGGGCTCCATTTTCCAAGCTAATAATTCCGCCCCGCCCCCTCCGTTCTTCCCGGCGAAAGCCGGGATCCAGAAACGTTAACTCACTGGACCCCAGCTTTCGCCGGGGACATCGGAAAGCGCGGTTCAGCGTCGCGGAGTGAGCGACTCGCTTTTTTCGCGAGTGTATCCCGATCTGCGATTCAACTATATTGCCGCCTTCAATGCGCAACGCCCGCGTTACCGCGTGACAGCGGGCGCTTGGAAGGATCTTCAGATGGACCGATTTTCGTTCGTTATGGTGTTGCTGTCCATCATTGTCGGGCTCGGCGTTACCGAACTGCTGACCAATGTGGCGCGCCAAATACAGAATCGGAAAAAAGGTCAATTCTACTGGGTGCATTCCGTACTCGTAGCCTTGGTTTTTGTCGCATTGTTGCAGCAATGGTGGGAAAGTTGGGATCAGCGCCTCGTCGAGACATGGACGTTTCCGATACTCCTGTTGATGCTTGGCGGCCCCATCGGGCTATACATCATCTCTCACCTTCTGTTTCCAAACGACTTCGAAGGCGTCGACTTCAAGGCGTTTTATTATGAAAACCCCAAAGCCATATATCTGATCGGCTCCGCTACGGTCATATTTGCGTCCATATACAGACCGTTGAGCTTTGGTGACCGTCTTGTTGATCCGGACAATGCCGCATCCGTGGTTATCTTTTTAGTATTTTTAGTTCTCGCGGCAACGCGCCGGAAAACTGTTCATGAAATTCTAGTGCCAATGTTATTCGCGGCGGTTGTGTTCGACGTGTTGTTCTTCCATCTCGCCATCTAGCGCAGCGAGGCAGCAGCCCTACTCCATCGTCAACACGGCCGCGTAGGCTTCGATCCCGTAAAACAGATTACCAAGGCGGATATTTTCATCGGCCGCATGCTGATTATTATCGAAATTGGCAATCGGCAGAATGACAATCGGCGCGTTAGAAATATCCTCGAAAATGTAAAGCGGCAGCGTGCCGCCAAGGCCCGGATTGAGCACGAGGTTTTCGCCAGCGGCGACACGCAAGGCGGCAACGAGATCACCTATTCCCGGCGCATCAAGGGGCGTCCGGACGGCGCGATAACCGCCCTCGCGCGTGATTTTCGCAATCAGCGGATAGGTGTTGCGGGTGCCCGCATCGGGATCCTCACGCACGATGTGATAGCCCTGTTTTCGAATGTGTGCTTCAACAAGGTCCAACATCGCCTGCGGATCATTGCCTTTAACGAGGCGCAATCCGATTGAGGCCGTCGCCGAAGGCGGAATGATATTGCGGGCGTTGTCGCCGACTTCCGCGCTTTTCAAACCCTTGAGGTTGAGCGCGGGTAACATGATACGCTCGGCGAGCGGCGCGTTGTCGGCTTCCGTTGCGGCAAGGCCGAACTCGACCCGCAGCACCTCATCGACATCGGGCATTTCTGCGATGGCCGCATAGTCGCCAACATCAAGCTTGTCGCCAGAAGCGTAAAACCCATCGATCAGCACACGGTCGTTATTGTCTTTCATCGACGCCAAAAGCCGCGACAGGCGCCAGCCGGGCCCCGGCGCCCAATTGCCATAATGGCCCGAATGCAGCCCGCGATCTGGTCCGTAGACCGTGACATCCATGCCGGTGACGCCGCGAACGCCAAAGACGAGCTGCGGCCGACCTGATTGATGGGTTGGCCCATCGCAGAACAGCCAGAGATCAACGTCGGTGAACTTGTTTCTGTGTTTCAGCAGATAGTCGTCGAGATTGGCCGAGCCCCGCTCTTCTTCGCCGTCAAAAACCAGAACGATGTTGGACGACAGCTCAAGGCTCACCGTTTCAAGTGCATCGAGCGCCGCCAACAGCGCCGCAATCGGCGCCTTGTCGTCGGAGGCCGAGCGCGCATAGAGGCGCCAGTCATAATTGATGCTCGCGCCATCAGCGGGCATTGCCAATTGGCGCCCGCCATTATTGATCGGACCGGAATAAAGCGTCGGCTGAAACGGCGGATGGGTCCAGTTTGCCGCTTCCGTCGGCTGACCGTCATAATGGACATAAATCGCGATGGTGCGCTTGGCGCCGCGCACGTCGCGGCGACCGTAAATCAACGGCGGCGCATTCCCGTGACGCAGGAGTTCCATGCGGAAACCGCGGTCGGCAAACTGTGCGGCGATGGCCGCCGCGTTGGAATTGATATTCGCCGTGTCGGCGGCGTCATTGGGTAGGGATAAAAGATCAGCAAACTCGCGAATGATCCGGGCGCCATTTTCCTTGTGATAAACCCGCGCCACGGCGACGGCGAATTCGGGGTCCGCCTGGGCGGGCGAAAAAATCGCAATAACCCCGACGAAAAAGGCCGAGGCGGCGTATTTCAGGATTTTCAAGGGCGCGCGCTCCGCTGCTTTGCAAAAAAATAACCGGGCGCCCGTGAGAGCGCCCGGCCACAGCCTTAGCGGAAAATTTGCCTCCCGTCAGGACGGCGTTTCGTTTTCCATCAACTCGTCCAGTTCATCGCCTACCGTCGCCACCACTTCGCGATCATGGGCCGGGGCGTTTTTCACCGTTTCCATTATGGCGAAAGTCGCGGCGAGCCGCGCCCGCATTTCCGGCGGCATCATATCGATCATCGACTGATCCATGGTGTCCATCATCTGCATGGTGCGCGGATCTTCCTTTTGCATCTTGTTCGCCAAATGCGCGATGATGACGCGATCACCCACGGCGCCCCACTCCTGCGCCGAAAAGCCATGGGGCTTAACGGCCTTGGAAAGACGCGCATGATCGGCCGGGTAATCCTCTTTCAACGCCGCGACAGCATTTGAGTAAGGCTTGAACTTTTCCCCGGCTTGCGGCTGGGTCGCGATCCGCATGTGTTCGGATTTTCCCTCCGCGTCCATTTCGGTTTTCAGGGCATTGAGCGCCGGCAGTGTTTTGACAAAGCGCTGCGCCTGATCCTCCGTAAGCGGACCGTCACCGGCCAGCGACGCGCCGGCGGAAACAAAGACAAACGCCAATGCGGCGAAAAAGGTTTTAAGCATTCGGGATCTCCCTACCCTGTTGATACTGACGGCGTAGTATAATGAATGCCGCTGTCAGATGACCACCCCGACCACGCTTGCCGCGCAAAACCCCACACCCCGTCCTTCCCGGCGAAAGCCGGGAACAGCGGATAAATGGCGGCGGCGCGCAGCCTTAATTATTCGTCAGGATTAATCGAAAGACGGCCGCGCCCGCTTCGCCTTCAGCTCCCCGCGTTTTTTCTTGTGCTCGACGCGCTTTTTCTTTTGCCCTCTCGACACTCTCGTTTTCACCCGCGGTTTCGGCGGCGTCGCGGCGCGCTCAATCAGGTCGGTAAGACGGGCGCGCGCATCAGCGCGGTTTTTCTCCTGATCGCGAAAGCGCTTCGCCTCGATGATGAGGACGCCGTCCTTGGTCATGCGCCGGCCGGCGATGGATTTGAGGCGGGCTTTCACGGCGACGCTCAACGACGGCGAGTGCGCCGCGTCGAATTTAAGCTGCACCGCACTCGCAACCTTGTTGACATTCTGCCCGCCCGGCCCGGAGGCGCGAATGAAGGTTTCACGGAGTTCCCAGTCGGGGATGGTGATCGCTGCGGTAATAAATAAAGCCATGACCCTGCATCCGCTCATCCCGGCCCCCGTGTCTGACCAAAGGTCAGCCCGAGGCTAAACTTCGGCCGGGATCCAGTTGTGAAAAACGACGGGCATAGCCCGACGTGATGCTTAGCTGGATTCCCGCCGTCGCGGGAATGACCGGTTTACTGTTTTTCGACGGCCCGCCGCCCCAAAGATGACATTCGAACCGTCGCTGCTAAGCTATGCTCAACATTCAGGGGCGCGCGCGATCATGTCCATCAAGGAAAAACCACTTATAGACGCTGTCGATAAGCTCGGACCGCTTCCGGCTTGGCTATTTTCGCATCCAGCGCTCGCCGGTTTTTTTGCAATTATGATGTGCCCGGTGTTTGGCGCTGTCTTTGTATTTTTCTGGGCGCTCATAGGGAACCCCGACCCGGTAACATTATTCAACGCCATGCGCGCCGGCGGAATCGCGACAACGTTTCTGGGCTTCTTCGTGCTTGCGCTGATTACCATCAGCGGCTTTCGCGAACCTGATGAACGCGCCAACCGCTTACTGTTCGCGTTTGGCGGAACGGGCGCACTTACTTTTCTGGTCGTTATTGACTGGCTCTTCAAAGACGATGTGCGCGCCTGGATGATTACGCGTGAACCATTATTCTGCCCATTGGGGGCGTGTTAAACCGCCGCCTCCCGCCGCACATCTCCCGCCCGCTTTTTCACGCTGTCCGACTTCAACTGCCCGCAGGCCGCTGCAATGTCGCGCCCCCGCGGCGTTCTGATGGGCGACGCATAGCCGGCGCGGTTGACGATGTCGGCGAAGGCTTCAATTCGTTCCCATGGGGAGCATTCATAGGGCGCGCCGGGCCACGGGTTCCACGGGATGAGATTAATCTTCGCCGGGATGCCTTTGAGGAGGCGCACAAGGGCGCGCGCTTCGGCGTCACTGTCGTTGACGCCTTTCAGCATCACATATTCAAACGTAATGCGCCGCGCATTGCTGACGCCGGGATAATTGCGACAGGCGTCCAGTAATGCGTCGAGCGGATATTTGCGGTTGATGGGCACAAGCTCGTTGCGCAATTCGTCATTCGTTGCGTGCAGACTGATCGCCAGCATCGCCGATGTCTGATCGCCAAGCGGCGCCATTTGCGGCACGACGCCCGACGTTGAAACGGTAATGCGCCGGCGCGACAGGGATATACCCTCGCCGTCGGAAATCACGTCCATGGCTTTCGCGACATTCTCAAGATTATAGAGCGGCTCGCCCATGCCCATGAAAACAATGTTGGACAGGCGCCGTTCGCGTTCATCGACGGGCCCCGCCGTCGGCCATTCTTCAAGGTCGTCTTTCACCGCCAAAACCTGCGCGACGATTTCTGCGGCGGTGAGGTTGCGCACCAGCGCTTGCGTGCCTGTATGGCAGAAGGTGCAATTCAGCGTGCAGCCAACCTGCGACGAAACACAGAGCGCGCCGGCGCGGCCCACATCGGGGATGAAGACGCATTCAACGTCGACGCCCGGCGACAATTCGAGAAGATATTTGCGCGTGCCGTCTTTGGAGACCTGGCGCTCGACCATTTTCAATCGTTGAATAGCGAACCGCTCGCTGAGGTCGCTGCGCATTTCCTTGGCGATGTCGGTCATAGCCTCAAAATCAGTCGCGCCGTAATGATAAAGCCAGCGGAAAACCTGATTGGCGCGCATGCGCGCCTTCTTCGGATCGAGCCCGAAGGCGTCGGCGAAGGTCGCGCGCAATTCCTCGCGGGTCGCCCCGGCGAGATTGGCGGCGGTCGGTGTATCGATGGTGAGATCAAGTTCAGCCATTGGGCGCGGGATATAAGGGTAGGCTCACGCGTAGTCGAGCGGCAGCTCGGTCGTTGCCTTCAGGGTCTCCATGGAAAAAGTCGACGACACGTCGGAAAATTCCGCCCCCGAAATGAGCCTTTTATAAATTCGGTCAAAACTCGCCATGTCCGGGCAAACGACTTTCATCAGATAATCGACGTCGCCGCTCATCCGG
>JAJFFU010000015.1 GCA_021776465.1 Parvularculaceae bacterium | reverse complement strand
TCGAAGTCCGGCGCGATGTCGGCCAGACGCTCGTAACGCTCTTAACGCTCGGCATTGTCTCGCCCGCGACGTTTTATTTTTATTGCGACAATGACGCCCCGCCGCCGCCCTGCGATTGCGAAACCGGATCCGACGACGAATTTTAGGAACAGAAATATGCCAGACGATAACGACATGCTCGAATGGCACCCCCAAACTGACCCGTGGCGCAATTGGCACGAAACCGTCTCGGCCGATATTGAGGGCGTCTATATTGTTCGGTACCCTGAAGATAATCCGCGCTATGGCTCTGACACGATAAACCGCTGCACGCGGCAAATTCAGCGCGCGCTTACGCAAGCCAAATCCAACGGCATTGAAGCGCGCGTCGTCGGGCGCGGATGGTCGCTATCCGAAGCGCCGGTTACGAATGGCGCGATGCTCGACCTTTCGCGCCTGTCGGGCATGAAGCCGATCCGCGAAAACCAGCTCGATCCCGCCTATCCTGGCGACGCTGACGCCAAAAAGGGAATGTGGCTCGTCCAGTGCGGCGCTTTTGTTTCCGAAATCAATCGCACCATAGAAAGCACGTCCTTCAAGCGTTCCTTTCACACAACCGGCGCGGCCAATGGGCAGACCATCGCCGGGGCGACATCGACGGGCACCCACGGCTCGGCGCTGGGGTTCGGCGCGCTGCACGATCATATCGTCGCCATTCATTTGCTTGCCGGCGACAACAAACAATACTGGCTGGAGCGCGCCTCGCATCCGGTGATGAAGGCGTCCTTGCCGGCGTCTATCGGCGCCGAGTTGAAACGCGACGATGATCTTTTCAATGCGGCGCTGGTGGGTCTTGGCGCCTTCGGCGTCATCCATAATGTGGTGATCGAAACGCGGCCGCGGTTCTTGCTGGACACGATCAATCGCGACGCAGATTTGGCCGGCGCCAAGCTCAAGTTTGACGGGCCCATGCGCGATGTCATCAAGACCCTCGACTTCGCCAATCATCCTTTGTTGGGAAGTCTGGACGCGCGACAGCCCTATTTCTTCCAGCCGATTATCGACCCCAACACCAATCCCGTCGAAGTGCTCGTCACCCTCATGTATGAGCGGGCCTGGGACCCGGCGCACCGGCCCGATTACCGCATGACGGAATCGCAGTTCGGGCCCGGTTATGACTTTTTATCCGTCATCGGACAATTGCTTGAACTGTTTACGCCCGCCGTGCCGTTCTTCAGCAGTGTTGCGCGCGATCAGCTCTTTGACACCAAGGCGCGCCCGCCGCGCAGCTGGGGCGAGGCGTTTGGCTATAAAGCGCCGCGCACCAAGGTCGCCTCCGGCACGGTCGCC
The DNA here is from genome assembly GCA_021776465.1 of Parvularculaceae bacterium. GTDB lineage: Bacteria > Pseudomonadota > Alphaproteobacteria > Caulobacterales > Parvularculaceae > Hyphococcus. Next base: position 1,365 of record JAJFFU010000015.1, on the reverse strand, counting down.
GTGCCGCTCGACCGTGCGCTTGACGCGCTTGATGCGCTGATGGAAATCAACGCCGACGTTGGCCCGACGCCGGTCGTCTTTGGTTGTCGATACGTCAAAAAATCGCCGGCGCTTCTCGCCATGAACCGGTTCGATACGACATTCGTCGTCAGCATTGATGGCGTTTTCAACAACACAACGCTGGCCTTTTTCGACGCCATCCCGGCGAAGATGGAAGCGGCCGGCATCCCCTTCACCCAGCATTGGGGCAAGACCAACGGTATGAACGCCGCGCGGATACAAAACTCTTATGGCGCCGACTTCGCGTCATGGAAAAGCGCGCGGGCGCAATTGCTGCCCGATCCCGCCGACCGGGCGATGTTCACCAACAAGTATATGCGCGACCGCGGCCTAGATGGGTGAGGGGTAATGCATCCCCCGTTTTACCGGCGAAAGCCGGTATCCAGGAACGTCAGTATTTTCAGGGCTTATATACTAACCGCTCATCCCGGCGAAGGCCGGGATCTCCAGCCGCAAGTCCCGAGAATGCTTTTATGAGATTCCGGCCTTCGCCGGGATGAGCGGGTGAATGTGTTGATCCGTGCAACACATAACTGGTTTTAGCTGCTAAAAATTTATACCGTACACAGAAGAAAGTTGCGGTTCCCCGTCGCATTGCGCACGGCCGGCCTCGACGAGCCTGATGAGATGCGCGAATACGTTGAGCGCGGCGGCCTTGTGCAGGCGCGGATCGACATCGGCATACATCGCCTCGACCATGTCGGGGATGCGCGCGCGGCCTTTTTTGAGTTGTTCCAGAATTTGCGCGTCGCGCATCAGTCGGTGGGCTTTGACGGCGCGCACGAAACGGCGCGGGTTTTTAATCGGCGCGCCGTGGGTCGGCAGGTAAATCTCGTCCTCGCGGGCCAGCAACACATCGAGACTATCGAGGTAAGCGGACATGTCGCCATCCGGCGGCGCCACCACCGTCGTCGCCCAGCCCATCATGTGATCGCCGGTGAAGAGCGCCTTGTGCGCGGGCAGGGCGTAACACAAATGGTTCGACAGGTGGCCGGGCGTGTGCACGGCCTCAATGCGCCATTCGTCGGTTTCGATGATCGCGCCGTTTGTAATGCGTTCGTCGGGCGCGAAAGCATAGTCCGCGCCTTCATCGAGGGCCGGTGCGTCGATCTGCTTGTCGCGAATCGGGTGCGGGCCGAAACCGTAAATGGGTGCGCCGGTTCGGTCGGCGAAAGCTCGCGCACCGCCGCAATGATCAGAATGGGTGTGGGTGATGAGAATATGACTGACGCGCCCGTCGCCGACCGCTGCTTCGAGCGCATCGAGATGGGCCGGATCGTCCGGTCCCGGATCAATCACCGCGAC
>JAJFFU010000140.1 GCA_021776465.1 Parvularculaceae bacterium | reverse complement strand
GAAAACGCCGTATACGGAAAATGATCGAATGAAAGGCTGTTTTCCTCGCCGCTTTCTCCGCGCGTTTGCCCGTCATAAATGCGGGCGGCCGTTACCGTGTTGATATCCATCCCGTCGCCGATGAAGAGGATGACATTCTTTGCGCGGCTTACCGGCGCTTTGCGGGTCTTGCGCTCATAGACGGCCTGCCGGCCGGCGTCGTACCAGGCATCGCCCGTGACACTGGGTGCAGCTATGGGCGCAGCAATGGGCGCAGGTTTCGATGGCTGGCTGCCGATTGACTCCATAGTCGAGCAGGCGGCGATAAGAGGCAGAACGGCGAGGGCGGATTTCTTCAACACGGGGGCAATATTCCTTTCACAGCAGCCACTGTTTTAAGAGGCTGGCGTCCATGGCGCAAACCGGGGCAAACTGCTTGTAGTTTATGTCAGTCGTTTGTTTCTGGCGCTTGATGGGAGATGGAGCGGATATGGGGAAAATTCTGTGGGCCGGGCTCGGCCTGATCGGTGTTGCGCTACTGGGCGTTGCAGTCTGGCTGTGGACGCCCGCGCCGGCTGCATTTGACGGTGATGCCGCCAGGGAGGCCGCCAAGGCCTATGACGCACGCATCATCCGCGACCGGTTTGGGGTGCCGCATATTTATGGCCCGCGCGATGCGGACGTCGCATTTGGCCTCGCTTATGCTCATGCCGAAGACGACTGGGCGACGATTGAAGAGGTGGTTTTCTTCTCCAGAGGGACATTGGCGCAGCAAAATGGCAAAGACGCCGCGATCCCGGATTATCTGATCGCAGCGCTGGGGGTCTGGTCCGCAATTGATGAGAATTACGAAAGCGACCTCTCACCAGCGACGAGGGATCTGGTTGAAGGCTATGCTGCCGGGATCAACCTGTGGTGCGCGCAAGCGCGCGGAAATTGTGCGCCGGGCGCCGCACCGGTAACCGGACCCGATGTGATCGCCGGCTTTGTTGCGCGCACGCCATTTTTCTATGGCCTCGGCGATAATCTGGCAGCCCTGTTCGACGGCGAGGAAGAAATACAAGAAGCGGCGAACGATGCTCTTCATGCGATGCTGCGTGTGCCGCCGGGGGCTGAGACCGGATCAAACGCCATGGCGGTTGCGCCGTCGCGCGCCGATGACGGGGACACGCGGTTGATGGTGAATTCTCACCAGCCTTATGAAGGGCCCGTCGCGTGGTATGAAGCCCGCGTAAAATCGGACGAAGGCTGGGACATGATCGGTGCGCTCTTTCCCGGCGCGCCAATGATCCTTGTCGGCGCCGGACCGACCCTCGGATGGGCGCATACGGTCAACAAGCCGGACCTGTTTGACGCCTATGCGCTGACCGTGGACGACCCGGAAACGCCAACCAAATATATGTTCGACGGCGAATGGCGCGATCTGGAAATCAACACGGCGAAATTCCGGGTGAAACTGTTTGGGCCGTTTTCACTGCCAGTTACCCGCAAGACGTATCGTTCTGTGTACGGTCCTGTATTTCCCACCGAAGGCGGTGTTTATGCGGTTGCTTTTGGCGGCATGGATGACATTCGCGCCGCAGAACAATGGTATCGCATGAATAAAGCGACGACCTTCAGCGAGTGGCGCGGGGCCATGGAAATGAGCGCGATCCCGAGCCTCAATGCGGTTTACGCAGACGAAGAAGGCAACATCGCCTATTATTACAACGTTGCTATTCCCGAGCGTGCGGAAGGTTTTGACTGGTCCGGCGTCGTGCCGGGCGACACATCGGAAACGCTCTGGAAAGGGCGGCGTCCATTCTCCGATGTGCCAAGTGTTGTTAATCCCGACAGCGGTTATGTGGTCAACGCCAACCATTCTCCCTTCGAATCGTCGGGCGAGGGCGATAATCCGGTTGCGGAGGATTTTCCGCCGCATTATGGCGTCATGATACGCCGAACAAATCGCGGCCTCAGAATTCAGGAACTCTACGGCAGCGACCCGGAAATTACCGAGGACGAATTCCTCTCCTACAAGATGGATATTGCCTACGCGCAAGGCTCGCGCGTGATGGAGACAGTCGAGGCGTTAATCGACGATCACATGCCGGGCGATCCGCTTTTGGATGAGGCTGTCGCTATCTTGCAGCGCTGGGACCGCACAGCCGCACCGGAAAGCCGCGGCGCCGGGCTCGCGCTCCTGACGGCGCAGCGCGCGCGCGGCTACCTCCTGAACGATCAAGGGGAGCGCGAGACAAACTATGCGGCCGCTTTGCGTGAGACCGCCGAAGCGCTTCAGAAAAATTTCGGCCGTATCGACCCGGAATGGCGCGAGGTTATGCGCTTCAAGCGCGGCGACATTGACGCCGAGATTGACGGCGGCCCGGACACATTGCGCGCGGTCTGGCCGACCGGCGACATCGCCGACGGGCCGGTGCGTGCGGCTGGCGGCGACACGTATATTCTGTATGCAGACTGGCCGGCGGGCGGCGGCGAACCGGAAATCCGCACCATCCACCAATATGGCGCAGCCACGCTCGACGAAACATCGCCGCATTACGCTGACCAGGCGCCGTTATTCCTCGCCGGTGAATGGAAGTCGCCGCCGATGGATCTGGATGCGCTCATGGCGGAGGCGACACGGGACTATTGGCCCGGAAAATAGGGGTGTGTTACCCGGCTTCCTTCTCCGCCTTGCGTTCGAGCACGATCTTGTCGGCGTCTTTGCCGAAAAGTTCCTGGTAGTGATCAAATGCCGCGGTGTAGGTTGCCGCGCCCTGGCTGAGCGATCGAAGCTCGATAATCAGATCGGCAAGGCCGGGCTCCGGCATCATCGCCGTTACGCTGTCCCAGCCGGGCCAACCGGTTCGCGCGTCAAAGCCCAGAATCTGGCCGCGCCGACCGCTGATAACGGCGTGCACTTTGCTTGTATGTTCTGACGGCGTGTGAATTTCGGTCTTGAAAATCGGTTCAAGCAAGACCGGATTGCAGTCCGGCAGCGCTTCGCGGAGCGCCTGTCGCCCGGCGAGTTTGAATGACATTTCGTTGGAATCGACTGGGTGATGCTGGCCGTCATAAAGCGTAACGGCGAGATCGACGACAGGAAAACCGAGCGGGCCTTCACCCAGCCCCTCCTTAACGCCAGCTTCAACGGCGGGAATGAACTGTTTCGGTACAGTTCCGCCATGGATCGCTTCATCAAAGGAAAAGCCTGCGCCTCTTGCAGCCGGCGTAACCTTGACCTTGATATCGGCGAATTGTCCGTGCCCGCCGCTTTGCTTTTTGTGACGCGCGTGATGGTCCGTCGCGCCGCGAATGGTTTCACGGTAGGATGGTTTTGGCGGCGACGTTTCAATGTCTATATTATATTGATTTTTCAGCTTGGCCGCGGCGAGGCGCAAGTGAATGTCGCCCTGACCCCGTAACAAGAGTTCCGCCGTTTCCTGTCGCCGTTCGGCGATCAGGGACGGGTCTTCCTCGGACAATTTCTGTAACGCCGTCGAAAGCTTTACGTCGTCCTTGTCGTTCTTCGGCCTGATGGAAAGTGCGTAGACCGGCTCGGCTATGTCGACGCCCGCATCGCCCGGATTGACTTTGCCGTCGACGATCAGGTCGCCGGCGTTCACCGCATCCATCCGCGCAAGGCCGACAACGGCGCCGGTCATTGCGCTATCAACCTTGTCGCGTTTGTCGCCGTTTAACGACAGTAAACCGGTGATGCGGCTGCCGTTAACAGTGTCCCCGTTCTTGATCTGACCGTTCCACATGCGAAGGATCGACACCTTGCCGGTGTGCGGGACATGCGCCGTGCGAATAACGGAGGCGGCTGTCGCGGCGCCGTTGAGCCCGTGCCGGGCGGCTGTAACGCTGACATCGGGCGCTTCGTGGCGCAGTAATTTTAAAAGGCGCGTGACGCCGTTGCCGTGGGCCGCAGAGCCGAGCATCACTGGTACGACTGTGTCATCGCGCAATTCCTCCGCCATCAAGCCGTAAATTTCGTCGCTCGGCGGCGCTTTGTCTTCAAGGATCTGCTCCATCAGTTTGTCGTCGAAATCGGCGACAGCGTCGAGCATGATTTCGCGCGCTTCCGCCTCGCGGTCTTTTGCGCCCTCCGGAATTTCGATCAGTTCTGACTGTTTGCCCGCGCGATATTTCCACGCGCGTTCCGAGACAAGATCGATCGCGCCCACGACCTGATCGCCATCACGGATCGGTGTTTGTCGAAGCACCAGCGGGCGATCGGAGAAACTTTGCAGGGTTTCAAGAAGGTCGCGAACGCGGGTCTGTGTTTCGTCAATACGGTTAACGAAAAGAACGTGGGGGATTTTGTGATCGTCGAGATAGCGGAAATAGCCGCCGAGGCCCGCTGCGCGTTCGGCATTCGGCTCGGCGACAAGGATCACGATATCGGCCGCCGCCATGACGGACAGGCTCGATGAAAACAGCTCTGACGATCCCGGACAATCAATGAACGTCCATTGATCGCCGAGAAAATCACAGGAAGCGAAATTCGGTTCTGTGGTCATGTGAAACGATTTTGCCTCTGCAGATGCATCAAGGGCCGGCGTTTTTGCGCCGGCCCTTTCCAGAAGCGCCTTCATGAGGGTGGTTTTGCCAGTGCCCTGTGGGCCAACAATGGCTGCGCAGCGTACGGTGCCAGATGGGGTTCCCATTTTTTAGCAATTCTCCTTCCGTTGGCGAGGCGCTTGACCCGCCAGGGTTCGGAGAATTTCGCCGCCTTCTTAGGGAGCGCTGCGATGGCGTGGTGGCCATGCGGGCGCGAGGCGGCGCCGAATCGCCTCGTCTTTGCGGCCCCGAGCGGGGCGTTTTTTGTGTACTTTCCATCAAACCCCGCGAACGGCCCTTCGGTCAATCCCAAGGGCGTCGGGCTGGGTGAAAAAGCGCATAATTCCTTCGCTTTCTGGGCCGTCGCGCCTTGACGGTTTCGCGGCCCCGGCGTACACCGCGCGTCCTTGGCGGCCGGTCAGCAACGAAGCTCTCGGCCCATAAGCGGGTGTAGCTCAGTTGGTTAGAGCGCCGGCCTGTCACGCCGGAGGTCGCGGGTTCGAGTCCCGTCACTCGCGCCATTTT
>JAJFFU010000139.1 GCA_021776465.1 Parvularculaceae bacterium | reverse complement strand
GCCTTTGGCTTGCCGTTGCCGCCGACGACAATCTTCTCGATTTTTTCCTGCGCCGATTTCAGCTTCGCTTCGCAATGGGCTTTCAGCTTGGCGCCGCGCTCATAAAGCGCGATGGAATCCTCAAGCTCGGCCTTACCGCCTTCAAGCTTCGAGACGATATCTTCCAGCTCGGCGAGCGCTTTTTCAAAGGACAGCGCCATGATGTCACTTGGTGTCTTTGCCATTTCGAAAGTTTACTCCGCTGCGGCGGGCGATTCAACGCCGCGTTTAACGCCTGACGGTTCGTAGATGCGCCAGGACCAGAAATGATTGCCGCCGTCGCGGCTGGCGCGGACCCAGCTTTCGCGGCGCAATTGTTGATCGATCATCCAGTTCAGATAGCCATGGGCGCATAGAACGACATCGCCGCCCTCCGCCAGCTCAGCCAGACGCGCGGTAATCTTGCGCACCCGGCGCCAGCTCTGCAGATGGTTTTCAACGCCTTCCGGCGCGAAGCCCAAAAACCACAGCGTGCGCGAAACAACGCCCCATTGGCCCGGGCTCAGCGAAATGAAATTCGGAAACGGCGGCGGCGGCAACGGCGCCTCGACAAACATCGGGTCGGCGGGAATTTGCCGATCGGCGCCGCCAACATGGCGGGCCGTTTCAATGGCGCGCGGCAATGTTGACGACAGAATGGTTTCGGCCTCATCCGCAAGCGCAACAAGACCGGCGGGCGGGCGTTCGTCAGCGGCGAGCCCGCTCGCATCATATTGCCGCCACCAGTCGCCATATTCGCGGGCCGTGATGGTTACATCACGCGCGAGGTCCGGGCGCCCATGACGCGCAGTGATAATTCGGCCGGTCATGATGTTGTACTATTCGCCCTTTTTGGCCGCCCCTTTTGGCGCGCCCTTCCCGCAGCCCTTATGACGCGGTTTTCAGGCCGTCATCAAGCTTTTCACATGGGCGGCTGCGCTCGCGGCGAGGGCGCGCAGGTCATAGCCGCCCTCCAGCACCGAAATCATACGGCCTTGCGCCTTGTCCCGGGCGACACCGGCGATTTCGGACGTCGCCCAGGCGAAGTCGGCTTCCGTCAGTTGCAGCCCGCCGAGGGGGTCGGCGGCGTGGGCGTCGAAGCCAGCGGAAATGACAATGAAATCGGGATCGAAGTCCGACAGCGCCGGCAACAACGTGTCGCCCCAGGCGCGTCGAAATTCAGTGCCGCCGGCGCCCGTCGCCAGGGTTGCGTTCGCGATGTTGTCAAAGGCGCCGCGATCGGTTTCGCGGCCCGTCCCGGGATATTGCGGCCACTCATGGGACGAGGCGTAAAACGCATCTTCATCATGCCAGAACGCCGCCTCCGTGCCGTTGCCGTGGTGCACGTCAAAGTCGAGGACGGCGACGCGCCGGGCGCCATGGTCGGCCCGCGCATGCATCGCGGCGACAGCGGCGGCGTTAAAAAAACAAAACCCCATGGCCCGTTCCGGCTCCGCATGATGACCCGGCGGGCGCGCCGCAACGAAGGCATTGGTCGCCTCGCCGGCGAAGACCGCATCGGTCGCCGCAACGGCGCCGCCGGCGGCGCGCAATGTCGCCTCCAGCGAAGACGGACCCATGAAGGTGTCCGCATCGAACTGCGCGAGCCCTTCGGCCGGCGCGTTGTCTTCAATAACGAGACGATAGCTTTCCGGGTGCACGCGCTCGATCTGGTCCGCCGTCGCAAGCGGCGGGACGCGCTTTTCAAGATGGGCAAAGTCCTCGCCCTGCAACATTTTCTCCACCGCATCATAACGCCCGCCATGTTCAACATGACCGGGCGGCACTTCATGGCGGGAAAAAACGGGGTGGGTGTAAAGGAGCGTTGTCATTGGCGGTGTTTACAACACGGCGCTGGCGGGAGAAAGGCGGCTGGCGTCAACTCGCGAAAATCGGCCCTTAATTAGTCAAACGAATTCACCTATAGGCTAGAAAAACAAACATGAGGGGGATTCACGTGCTGTTACGCCGCATTACCGAGCACGTCAAAGCGCAGAACTGGACGGCTATCGCGCTGGATTTTTTCATCGTTATCGCTGGAATACTCATCGCCTTTCAAATTACCTCCTGGAATGAAGCACGCGCCAACCGCGCCGCAGCGGACAGGTATATCGCCAGTCTTGCACAGGATTTGCGCGCGGACATCGACGACCTCGAAGCCGTTCGTCAGAACAAAGCCGTCAACGCGGCGATCATGGAAATCAACCTTGTTGGTAGCGCCGCCGCCGATCTTGAAAAGCTACTTGCCGGACCACCAGTTGACCGGTCTTCCTTCCCCGCATTTGACTCGCCGGCCTGGCCCGCTTTCGCAACAAAAGCGTTTTACGGACTTACGTTCGATCCCAGCACCCAGACTTTCGATATGCTCGTTGCAACCGGCGATGTAGCGCTAATCGAAAACTATGATTTGGTGCAGAAGCTGATGGCGTATCGGCAGGCTGTGGTTGTAACAGAGGATCTTGAGGTCAATATGGCCGCCTATCAGGTTGCAATGATGCCGACGGTTACCGCCGCAGGTATCTCCTTTGGCTACCCAATTGATTCCGAAAAATTCCACAATGCTATGGAAAGTAATGAGGCGTTGAAGGCAACAATGATCAGCGTGCGCACTTTGATGCTCGCGAGCTACGCACGCGCCACGCAAACACAGGTGTTGGCACAGGAAACTTTGGCGGCGCTGGAAGCGGCGCAACAATGATCCTTCGCCGCATCACGCAGCACGTCAAAGCCCAGAACTGGTTTGCGGTCGGGCTGGATTTTTTCATCGTCGTCGTCGGTGTGTTTATCGGTATTCAGGTTGCTAATTGGAACGCCGAACGATTGGAGAGGACGCAGGAACGCGACTATCTTATCCGGCTCCATGGGGACTTTGTTGAGAGTATCAACGGCCAGGCGCGGGACTTGAATTTCCTCGACCGAGAGCTGTCCGATCAGGCAATCATTATCAAATCGTTAGATGCCTGCGCCGTGGCGCCCGCAGATGAATTGGCTTTCCAGCGTGGCGTCAACACGCTGGGTTATATCAATGAGCCGCGCATTTTGCGCCGCACGATAGACGAAATGGTCGCGGCGGGGCGCACCGACATTATCAGAAACTCAGGCCTCAAAGACCAACTATCGGCGATTGTCGCGCTTGTTGAATGGCGAGGCGGCAGCTTCAACGGAAGTGTCGCCCGCATGACAGCGCACCATCGTTTCATCATCGAAGAAGAGGTACGGTTCGACCTTGAACGCAGATATCCCGACCCGTTTGTGGGAGAGTTTATCGGTGTCGATTTTGATATCGAGTTGCTGTGCCAATCGCCC
>JAJFFU010000138.1 GCA_021776465.1 Parvularculaceae bacterium | reverse complement strand
ATCCTGTGGCGCTCGGCGATTGTCGCCAAACTCGCGAAAGGTCCGGCGCCGTTACGGCCAGACCTTGCTATTCGAGGCCTCGATCAGATTTCTTTGAACATGCGCGGGCGGGTCGAAGACCGCTTGAAGGATTTCATTGCTGCAAAGATCGAAGGGCTCCTTGGCCCGCTGATCGTGCTGCAAAACCTCGCCAACGCCGAGGGCGACAACGCGTTAAAGGGCGTGACCAAGGGCGTCGCCTACCGGCTGGTCGAGAATTTCGGCGCAACGTCGCGCGTGCAATTTGGCGATGAACTGAAACAGATCGAACAGAACGAGCGCGCCAGACTGCGTGACGCCGGAATGCGGTTCGGCGAATATACGCTGTTCGTTCCCGCCCTGTTGAAACCTGCGCCAGCGCGATTACTCCTTCTCCTTTGGGCGTTGTGGACCGACCGCGACCCGGCGACAGCGCCGCCGCCCAAGGCCGGCCTTGTGTCACTTGAAGTCAATGAAAACCTTCCGCATGCATACTATTATGCCGCCGGCTATCGCCCATCCGGCGCGCGCGCGGTGCGGATTGACATGCTTGAACGGCTGGCGAACCTTATTCGATCTGCCCGCAACGACGCGAATATGCGCGAAGGATTTGAAGCCGGATCACCAATGATGTCGATTGTCGGCTGTTCCGGCGAAGACTTCGAAGGGATCATGCGCTCGCTCGGCTTCCGCAAAAATGTCGTGAAGCGTAAACCGCCGACGAAAGAGGGCGCACAAACGGCTACTGAGCAAACGAACGCCGTACCGGCGACGGCGGAAGTGACGGCGCCTGTTGAGGCGACGGCGCCGCCGGAAGAAACTGGGCCTGTAGTAAATTCGGCTTCGCAAACAGACGAGGCCAATGCGGCGGAAACACCGGCCAGTGTGCCCCCTGCCCCTGGCGCCCCGGAAGCGACGGCGCCTGAGCGCCCGGCGCCAGCGGTTGTTGAGGCGAGCGCTGAAGTGGCGAATGCCGGCGAAACAACACCAGCTGCCGAAGAAACTGCAAAGGAAGCACCAAGTTCGATCGACGCGGCGCCGTCGGTCGAAGAGGAAATTGAAGTCACGTTATGGCGGCCGACGCCGCGAAAACCACCGGCAAGACCAAAGCGCGATCAGAGAACAGACAACAAACAACGCTCCCGCGGCAAAGCCGATGACAAACCGGCCGCCCGCGGCAAAGGCAAACGCGGCAAGCCGCAAAAAGGCGCACGCCGCGACGATCGCGGGCCGCGCCGCAATGATCCGCCAATGATGCACGAACCGCGTCACCGCAAGACAGCGGATCCAGACTCGCCATTCGCCGTGCTTGCCGGGCTCAAGACGGATTTGTCTGAGGACAAATCGAAAGTGGCCGCCAAGCAACCAGAGAAAACTGAATGAGCGAAGCCGCCAGCGACGGGGCGACGCAGCGCCTCGATCAATGGCTATGGCATGCGCGATTGTTCAAAACACGGACGCTCGCCTCAAAATTCGTATCGGACGGTAATGTGCGTGTAACGCGAAATGATGAAACAACCCGCGTTGAAAAGCCGAGCTTCTCCGCCCTGCCCGGCGACATCATTTCCTTTTCGCGCGCGGACAGACTACGCATCATCGTTATCGACGCGCTTGCGACACGCCGCGGACCGGCCGCGGAAGCGCAAACACTCTATACAGATCAATCACCCCCGCAGGAGCGCGGGCCAAAACCGCCCACTTCGCCATTCCAGCGCGAACAAGGCGTTGGGCGCCCAACAAAAAAAGACCGCCGCGCTATTGAGGCGCTGAAGTCGTGAGTAAAAACCTGAGGCTAATGCAATATGTTCGGTAAATTATTTTCACGCGACAAAAAGGAAGGCGCCGGCGCGTCGGAAGAGAACGAATTACAACTCGCCGTTGCTGCGTTGCTGGTCGAAGCGGCGCGCGCAGATGATCATTATGAAGAGCGTGAAAAGGTAGTGATCGACAGCGCCCTCGCCGCAACCTTCGAGCTATCTGTGGACGACGCCAAAGCGCTACGCGCCGCCGGCGAAACGGCGCAAGGCAACGCCCTCGACATTCAGCGCTTCACGCGCGTCGCCAAACAGCTGAGCCACGAGGAGAAAATCACCTTTGTCGAACAGCTCTGGGAAATCGTTCTCGCCGACGCCGTGCGCGATCCATTTGAAGACACCCTCATCCGGCGCATCTGCGGGCTCATTTATCTTGAAGACAGGGAAAGCGGCGCCGCACGCGCCAGAGTTGCAGCCCGCCTCAGCATAAGTTGAGGATTAATGGGGTTAGACGATGTTGCGTCGCTGGCCGGAGCGGGTAAAGAAAGAAAACCGAGTGGCAAGGAGCCAGTATTCGCCATGACTTATGTCGTCACCGAAGCCTGCATCAAATGCAAATATACCGACTGCGTCGAAGTTTGTCCGGTGGATTGCTTTTATGAGGGCGAAAATATGCTCGTCATCCATCCTGACGAGTGCATCGATTGCGGCGTTTGTGAGCCGGAATGCCCGGCTGAGGCGATTATCCCGGACACCGAGCCGGAGGCTGAGAAATGGCTTGAAATGAACACCAAATTCGCCGCGACATGGCCGAATATCACGCAAAAACTCGACGCCCTGCCCGACGCCGACAAGCTGGCCGAGGAAAAAGGCAAATTCGACAAATACTTCTCCGACAAACCGGGCGAAGGGTCCTGAAGCGTAACGCCGATCCGTCGCATCCCGTCAGCGTGGAAAACACCGCAATTTTATGCTATTCTATTAGCTGAATGACGGTTGTAGCGGCGCTGTCACTTGTTGCGCCGTTGCATTGAGGAATTAACCTAAGCTTTTGAAACTAAATTGTAATTGTCCCATCCGGCAAACCGGCGCGGCGCATTTTCCGCGGCTTATGGGAGCGACTCGACCGTCCCACATAACCACTGCAAAGCGTCAGGCTATTTTGCCAAACGCGCTTTGCGACCTGCTGGAAAGATAAATAATGGCGACCAAGAAAAAGACCACCGCAAAGGCGTCCAAACCGGCGGCCAAGAAAAAAACCGCATCGAAAAAAGCGCCAGCCAAGAAAACCGCCGCCAAAAAGGCCCCGGCCAAAAAAGCGCCCACCAAAAAAAGCGCGGCCAAAAAGGCCCCGGCGAAAAAGGCGCCCGCAAAGAAAGCCCCGGCGAAAAAGGCCGCCAAAGCAGCGCCCGCTAAAAAAGCAGCGGCGAAAAAAGCGCCAGCCAAGAAAACCGCCGCCAAAAAAGCCCCGGCGAAAAAAGCGGCTGGTAAAAAAGCCACGGCTAAAAAGGCCGCCGCCAAGGCAGCACTGAAGCCGGTTCGAAAGGTCAAATTGCGCGTCGGACAGGCGCCGCGGAAAACCTCGTTTGCCGCGTCCATACCTGTGCCGTCGGCATCACCTGTTCGCGAGGCGCCCCAGGCTGACGCCAAGGCGTCTATCGACAAGGAAGCTTCCGGCGCCGCCAAACTCGATTACAAAGTGAACGATCAAATTGTCTACCCGGCCCATGGCGTCGGCAAGATTGTGGCGCTTGAAAAACAGGAAGTCGCCGGCATCACGATCGAGCTGTTTGTTATCAATTTCGATCAGGAGAAAATGCGGCTGCGCGTGCCGACCGGTAAGGCGAAAGTCGCCGGCATGCGCTCGCTGTCCGACGAGAAGACAATCAAGAACGCCGTTGAATTGTTGAAGGGGCGCGCGCGCATCAAGCGAACGATGTGGAGCCGCCGGGCGCAGGAATATGACGCAAAGATTAATTCCGGCGACATCAAACTCGTGGCTGAAGTCGTCCGCGATTTATATCGGTCGGAAGAGCAGCCGGAACAAAGCTATTCTGAACGCCAGCTATTCGAAGCGGCAATCGACCGTATGGCGCGCGAGGTCGCGGCGGTGCGCAAATTTGGGCTTGATAAGGCGATCGAAGAATTGGAAGCGTCGCTCAGGCAGAAGAAGGCGACTTAAAACGGCGCGCCGGCCCGTCCGCTGTTAAAGCAAACACGCGGCGCGCTACCTGATATTTTCGCCAATGCCGCCCTCGGCCGCAACAACGGCCACGCTCGAACGCAGGATGCTTTATGGAATGGTCGCCGGAACAGGACGACGCGCTTGTGGCGGTTGACCGATGGCGGCGTGACGCGAGCGCGCCAGTCTTTCGTCTGTTCGGATATGCTGGCGCAGGCAAGACGACCCTGGCGAAACACTTTGCCGAAAACGCCGGCGGCGAGGTTGCCTTCGCCGCGTTCACCGGCAAGGCCGCCCATGTGATGCGCCAGAAAGGGTGTGTCGGTGCAACGACCATCCACGCGCTCATTTACCGCCCTTCGGCCGCAGATGACGATGGCGAACCATCCTTCGCATTGCGCCATGATGCCCCAGCGTCGAAAGCCGATCTCATCATCATCGACGAATGCTCGATGGTCGACGAAGATCTGGGCCGCGACCTTCTCTCCTTCGGCAAGCCCGTGCTTGTGCTCGGCGATCCCGCGCAATTGCCGCCTGTCAAAGGCGGGGGATTTTTTACTGAAGGCGAGCCGGATTTCATGCTGACGGAAATCCATCGCCAGGCGGCCGATAACCCGATCATTCGCCTCTCAATGGCGATCCGCGAGGGCGGAGAGTTTGACGAGCAGTCTGAAGCATGCCGGGTCATTTCCCGCGAGGATATTTCGACAGCAGATATCATGGCCGCCGATCAGATCCTTGTCGGCTCTAACAAAACGCGCAAACGCTACAATGATCGACTGCGCGAACTGCACGGGTTCACAGGGCCAACGCCAGAGGCCGGTGAAAAGCTCGTCTGCTTACGGAACAACAAAAAAAAGGGCCTCCTTAACGGCAGCGTCTGGTCCGTGGCCCGTCAGATGAGCCCGCGCGGCGCCCGCGTACGATTTGCCGTAACGCCTGAAGAAGGCGGCAAATCACAGAGCGTATCCGTGCCACGGGGCTTTTTTCTCGATGGACCCGAGAGCGTCCCGTGGACGCAGCGCAAGAGCGCCGACGAATTCGACTATGGCTACGCCCTCACCGTTCATAAGGCGCAAGGCTCGCAATGGGACGATGTTGTCCTGTTCGACGAAAGCTACATGTTTCGAGAACACGCCGCGCGCTGGCTCTACACCGGCGTCACGAGGGCTGCCGAGCGCCTGATTCTGGTGCGTTGAGACCGATTTGCGCCATCTTCCGAACAACCCTAGGCTTTTGAAAATAGCGCGGGAGACCATTCATGGAAAATATGCAGAAAGCCGTAAAGACTGTTCTGAATAATTACTTCACATTCGAGGGTCGCTCAGGCCGCCCCGAATATTGGTGGTTCGTTCTTGCCTACTTCATTGTCGGTGTTGTGTTGGCAATCCTTGGCAATGTAATTGGCGTCTTTTCCTGGATATCCAACCTGCTTTCGCTTGCGCTGCTTATCCCCAGCATCGCGGTCGGCATCCGGCGCTTCCACGATATCGGGAAGTCAGGATGGTGGTTGCTGTTGGGCCTGATCCCGATCCTCGGCTGGATAGCGGTCATTTACTTTGCGGCTCAGCCTTCTGTTGGCGCAAATGAACATGGCGAAGGACCGCAGCCTCTGGCCGCATAACACGCCGTCGCCATTCGCCGACTTCACGTTACCAGCAACAAAACCCGGCGGGCGACCTCGCCCGTCTCCCGTTTTTTCGATTGCTCATTACCCTGATCGTTCTGACAACCGGACGATGTGCTGCGTAGCAGCAACCGGCGCTTCTATACAGTGCGCCTGAAAAGACGGCGCGTAATTGCAGCAGTGACAATAGCAAACCCAACCCATTTTCCGCCCTTGGTAAGGTTTTGCAAAGGATGTTGCTCAAGTTCCTTAACGGGAGCCGCCGCGAATGCGCTTTGATTGAACGCAATATCCGTAAAAATACCCAATTTACACCCGGAATTAACCCAGAACCTTAATCGTTTCGCGTCGATCAACCCTTGTGGGGCCTTTTGCGCGTGCGGAAATTTTTAAAATACCTGAATTCGGTGATTATTAGTCCGGATGCGTCTGATGCATTGATCGACGCGCGCCTGCGTGAATTTAAAAGGCAGGTTCCGATTACACTCATCGCTATTGGGTTGTGCAGCGCATTGACGCTGACGCAAGCCCAACCTGAGTCAGCTTTATGGCCGCGTCTTGGTTTTGCAATTCTGCTTATCTTTATGGCGCGGCGTATTATATTTTGGCGAAACCTCAATCCCGGTGAGTTGTCGCCTACTGAAAAACGCAAGACCGTCAATGCAACGATGCCGCTCATCATCGGCCTGTCTGCCGCGTGCTCACTTACAGCAATGTATCTCTCCATTGGCGCAGATTTCGATAGCGCCATGATCGTTGGACTGTGGGCGGCGTTTTGCGGTTTATCCGGGGCGTTCGCCATGGCGTCGGCGCCGCGGGCCGCGACCACGACAATGATGATTTGTATGGCGCCCTATGGCGCCTTGATGATGGCCCATGGCGATATGTTGCATTTTGTTTTTGGCGCTGTTTTGGTTCTTGGCGCGATCAATGGATCACTTTTGCTCGGTCGATATGGTGAGATGATCTTCGAGCTTATTCGCCAGAAACAGAAGGTTCTCGCCAGCGCAGATGAAGCGCGTGAGAATTTGCGCACATTTATTGAAAGCGCGTCAGATTGGGCATGGGAACGAGACGCCGACGGCGCGCTCACCTATCTGTCGGAAAATTTCGAGCTGATCACCGGCCTTAAGCGCAAAGAATTTCTAGGTGTCAGCGGCGGCATTTTTTTATGTCGCTCTGAAAAAAACGCCGACGTTTTAGCCTTGACCGAAGAGCTCGTCTCTCGCCGCCAACCTTTCCGTGATGTTCGCTATTACCTTGATGGGGCAGATGGCAATACGCTCCAC
>JAJFFU010000137.1 GCA_021776465.1 Parvularculaceae bacterium | reverse complement strand
TTGCGCGTGCGGCCCAGGCGTCGGCGTCGTCGACGACGATTTGCAGCATGGTCATTTCGGGCATGCCTTCGCCGGCGGGCCAGATTTCGATCCAGCTGCCGTCACCCTTGGCGCCGGCTTCGTCGACGGGAAAGACCGCGCCCTGAAAACCGTCTGTCGCGCCGAAGTCGTTGGCGCTAAGGCCGAGGCCTTTTTCCCCAAGCATTGCGGCAAGCCCCTCCGCATCTTCCTTTTTCGCGACTTTGCAGAACCGGATGCCTAGCACTTTCACCTGTCGTCTCCTATTCAGTCTGAACTTTATGACGTGAGAAGGGTACGCCGAATGGCTGCAAAATCCAAAGACAAGACCCGCCTCTATCTCGTCGATGGCTCGGGCTATTTGTTTCGCGCCTATTTCGCCATGGCGCGCAGTCGCGAAAGCCTGACGCGCAAGTCTGACGGATTGCCGATTGGCGCCGTGCTCGGTTTTTCCAACATGCTCAACAAACTGCTGACGGACATGCAGGACGAGCATGACCCGACGCATCTCGCGGTTATCTTCGACTATTCCGGCACAACGTTTCGCAACGAGATTTACCCTGATTACAAAGGCAATCGGCCGGACGCGCCGGAAGATCTCATCCCGCAATTTCCATTGGTGCGCGACGCGACCCGCGCCTTCAATGTGCCGTGCATCGAAACAGAAGGGTTCGAGGCCGACGACATTATCGCGACCTATGCGCGACAGGTTGAGGCCGATGGCGGGGAAGTGGTCATCATGTCGTCAGACAAGGATTTGATGCAGCTTGTGGGCAACGGGATCACCATGCTTGATCCGATGAAGAACAAAAAAATCGGGCCGGAAGAGGTCGTTGAAAAATTCGGTCTTGGTCCTGATCATGTTATCGACATTCAGGCGCTAGCGGGCGACTCGTCCGATAACGTGCCGGGTGTGCCGGGCATTGGCGTTAAAACCGCGGCGTTGTTGATCGACGAATATGGCGATCTCGACACGCTGCTGGAGCGCGCTGGCGAAATCAAACAAAACAAACGACGCGAAAACCTGATCGAATTTGCCGACCAGGCGCGCATCTCAAAAGAACTTGTGACGCTGCGCACGGATGTGCCGCTGGAAATGCCGGTCGACGAACTTGTTATTCGCAAGCTCGATCCGGATCTGCTCATGCCGTTCCTTGAGGAGATGGAATTTTCAACCCTCATTGACCGCATACATCGCGACAATGATTTTCAGGGCGCGCCCCCTTCCGCGATTCCGGGCGCTGCGGCTTCAGCCGCGCCGAACACAGCGGACTATGAAACGGTTTTTGACGAAGCCGCGCTTGAAGCCTGGATCGCGCGCGCCCGCACGCGCGGTCTCGTCGCGGTGGATACGGAAACCGACAGCCTGAATGCCATGCGCGCCAATCTCGTCGGCGTGTCGCTTTCAACGGGCGCCGGCAACGGGTGTTACATTCCGCTCGGTCATGGCGCCGGCGATCTCGCGACAGACGACACCGAGATCGATAAGCAATTGCCCATCGAAAAAGCGTTGAAGCTATTGAAGCCGTTGTTTGAAGATTCGTCGGTGATGAAAATCGGCCAGAATTTGAAATATGATTGCGTGGTGTTGTCCCGTTACGGCGTTTCGATTGCGCCATTCGATGACACGATGCTCATGTCCTACGCGCTTGATTGTGGCCAGCACGGTCACGGCATGGATGAGCTGGCGAAGCTGCATCTTGACTATCAGACGATCAAATTTTCCGACCTCGCAGGGACCGGCAAGAACGCCAAAACATTTGACCAGATCCCGATCAAGGACGCGGCGAAATACGCCGCTGAAGACGCGGACATTACATTCAGACTCTATGAGAAACTAAAGCCGCGCCTAGCCGCTGAAGGAAAGGCGACGGTTTATGAGACGCTGGAGCGCCCGCTTGCGCCCGTCATTGTCGATATGGAGCGCGCCGGCGTTACGATTAATGCGTCGGTCCTGTCGAAGCTTTCCGGTGAATTCGCCCAGCGCATGGGGGCGCTGGAGGCCGACGCTTACAAATTCGCCGATCAGGACTTTAATCTTGGGTCGCCGAAACAGATTTCCGAAATCCTGTTCGGAAAACTCGCCTTGCCGGGCGGGCGCAAAACCGCGAAGGGCGCCTGGTCGACCAAGGCCGACGTTCTGGAAATGCTCGCCGCTGACGGCCACGATCTGCCGCGGGTCATTCTAGACTGGCGCGGTCTTTCAAAACTCAAGAGCACCTATACAGACAGCCTGCCGAACGAAATCAACACTGAAACCGGCCGCGTTCACACATCATACGCGCTTGCCTCGACGACGACCGGGCGGCTTTCGTCAAACGATCCGAATTTGCAGAACATCCCCATACGGACGGAAGACGGGCGCAAGATCCGAACCGCCTTCGTGCCGGAGAAAGGCAACGTCCTCATCTCCGCCGATTACAGCCAGATCGAGCTTCGCCTGCTGGCTCATATTGCCGACCTCTCATCAATGAAGCAGGCGTTCGCGGACGGGGTCGACATTCACGCCATGACGGCGTCCGAAATGTTCGGCGTGCCGGTGAAGGACATGGACCCGATGGTGCGCCGGCGCGCGAAAGCCATCAATTTCGGGATCATCTACGGCATTTCCGCCTTCGGGCTCGCCAATCAACTCAGCATATCGCGCACAGAGGCGAAGGAATATATCGAAAGCTATTTCAAGAAGTTTCCGGGCATCCGTCAGTATATGGACGATACCATTACCGCCGCGAAAGCGAACGGTTATGTGGAGACGATTTTCGGGCGCCGCACTCATGTGGGCGGTATCAACGACAAAAACCCGGCCATGCGCGGCTATGCCGAACGGCAAGCCATCAACGCGCCCATTCAAGGGTCCGCCGCCGATGTCATCCGCCGCGCCATGATCCGTATGACAGCAGCGCTACAGCGCAAAAAGCTCGCCGCGAAGATGCTGTTGCAGGTGCACGACGAATTGATTTTCGAGACGCCGAAAGAGGAAGCCGACAAAACCTGCGAAATCGTCAGTGCAGTAATGATGGGCGCGCCGGCCCCGGCGGTAAGTCTGTCCGTGCGGCTCGATGTTGACGCGCGCGCCGGAAAAAACTGGGACGAGGCGCATTAAGCGCGCCGGGTCGTAATATATTAAGTGTCGTCGTTATAAGAGCGAAGCGGCGTTCTGCGTATGTCGTTGATATTGACAAGCATTGGTAGATGAAACATTTTGCGTCGCAGCGTAGGCGGGATATACGGCGGCTGGAAAACGATGTTAATATTGGAGCTAAACGAGTATAATGGTGAGCTGCTGCGTCGCCTTTCTGAGCGACAGAAATTAAAGCACCTGCATGAAACTTTAAACTGGCGCCGGACGCAAACGACAACCGACGACACCTACGACTCCGGCTTCCTTGAGCCATGGGTTCAGTGGGTTTCGGTTCACACCGGCACTGCCGCTTCAAGCCATCGCATTCAACATCTTGGTGACGTGCCTGGGCTTCGCGAGGAACAGCTCTGGGAAAGCTGGAGCCGTCTTGGGCGCCGATCTGTTGTCTGGGGCGTGATGAATGGCTCCAGGCGCGACACGGAGCATTGCGACGTATTCATTCCTGACCCCTGGACGTTTTCTGAGCCTGCGTTCCCGCAAAAGTTTCAACCGTTGATCGAGCTGCCGCGGTATCTTTCGAAAAATTACCTGGATATTTCGAAAGCAAGAGTCGCGAAAGAAGCGACGAAGTTTTTTGCCGGGCTTTTTCGCCTTGTCCGCTTAGGCGATTTGGCGGATGGCGTGCGGGTGCTTTTTGAGGGGTTCCGCAAGTTCGGTTCTGCACATGTAACGTTTATCGTTTTCTTTGAATACCTTTCAGCAATGGCGTTTCTGAAGGCGGTGGAAGAAAACGAACCAGATGACGCGATTTTGTTCCTGAACATGTTTGCGCATGTGCAGCATCATTACTGGACAAATCCGAATGGCGTTGATTGCCCGCAACTTGAATTTGCCGCTTCGGTGATTGACGAAATTATCGGCAAAGTTCGATCGCGTACGCAACTTGAGCTTCAAGACAAGACTTTTTTATTGAATGGCCTGTCGCAAAAATGCACGCATGATGAACCGGCCTGGGTGTTACATCGCCCGATACACCCTGAAAAATTTATTCAGCATCTCGGCCTTCATCCTGTAAAAATCGAACCGTTGATGACGAACGATGCGCATTTAATTTTTTCAGGCGAGGAGGAAGCCTCAAGCGCTTTTGAATTATTAAACAGTATAAAGATTAATGGCTCGCCGCTTCTGTTTGTCGAGCGCAATAGTCATGATCCGAAGGTGATATTTTACAGGCTTGATTTTTTTGACGAAGTAAGCGACGAGACGACGTTTGTGCATGGAAATCAAGTTAGTGTATTTGAAGACCATTTTGTTTCGATTGTGACGCGTACCGGGAAGCATGTTCAAAGCGGGGAAATCACGTCGAATTGTGAAGGCCTGCCGTCAAGAATATACAATCACGAACTGAAATCGTATTTTACAAATGAAAGCCTTGCTGCGGCCGGCTGAATTTTATTGAGTGAGCACATTGCAATGGCATCAATGGACGGTTTGGATGCATCGCCCGAAATCACGAAGTGCATTGCGCAGTTCGTTGTGCTTATTCCCGCCTACGAACCAAATGATACGCTGGTTAGATTGGTTGACGAAATTCTGACGTTAGGCCGTGCAAATTCAACCTTTGCGGGCGTTATCATTGTTAATGACGGTTCTGTTCGCGAAGGTGCTCTTCGAGCGATAGAAGAGTTGCGCTCGCTTCCGCAAATCAAAATCATTGCGCACGAACAAAACCAAGGAAAAGGCGCGGCTCTAAAGACCGGTTTTCAGAACGTATTGGATGACTTTGCTGATGTTGGGTTTGTCGTTTCAGCTGACGCAGATGGACAACATACGGCGACGGACATTTTTAGGGTTGCGGCGGATTCGTTGTCGTCGGGGAACCCATGTATCGGGTATCGGACTTTCGCGAATGACATTCCGTTGCGAAGCCGCGTTGGTAACATTTCGACTGCTGCATTGTTTAGTGTTGCTGGCGGGGCAAAAGTCAACGACACGCAATCCGGATTGCGGTCATATATTCGTGAGGACCTGACAAAGCTACTGGCCATCGAATCCGATCGCTACGACTTTGAGTTCCATTGTTTGTTTCAAATGGCGCGAAACAAGAAGCGTCCGCTAGGGCAAATTCCGATCGAAACAATTTATGAACCAGGAAATCCGACGTCGCATTTTAACCCGTTACTCGATTCTGCGCGCATCTATTTTGTCTTTTTTCGGTA
>JAJFFU010000136.1 GCA_021776465.1 Parvularculaceae bacterium | reverse complement strand
TCATCGACAAAACACGCAAGATGCACGCGAAACCGACCGGCAAGATAGTTCAACAATCGCCAGGAACGGATTTTGTCCCCCTTGTCAGGCGGAAACGGAATCCGGTGCGCGAGAAACAGTATTTCTGGTTTATCATTCATGGGAAATTCGCTGACAAAAAAGGACCAAGGCGGTTCGCGACCGGCGTCGGCAATCGGCGCCACATGGAAACGAAAGCGGCAAATTTTGGATTATTTGGATTGACGTCCGGTAGTCCTTTTGCGCCGATAAGCTTGCACCGATAAGAAACCGGCCGCGCATTCGCGCCCCAAAGCTTTTTGAACTGATACGGACCGGACCCGATTTTGCTGCGCCCGAAATCAAAGCGCGCAATCCCCTTCCCCGCGGCGCGTCGCATCAGTGACCAATAAAGATATTCGGTAATGCGCGCCGCGCGCGATTGGGCCGTTGCGCCGATGTAGTATGGCATCACCCTGTCGTTGTCATAGAAGCTGACGAGCCCCGCTACCGCTTCACCGCGATAGTCCACGATCGCAATTTCGATTTTGTCCGAGAATGATTGAGCGAGCGCTTCCAGAAATGCCTTCGGAAACACCGGCGTTCCATGCCCGCGCAAGGCGGCGGCATAAAGTTGGTAAAACTCATCCGTGTCGCGCGTATAGCGGATATTAATATCGCCGGCCGCCGCGGCTTTAATTCCTTTGCGCAGTTCAGCGCGCCGCCGGCGCGGGATCGCCGCCATATTTTCATCTTCATCAGCCGGCAACGCCATATCGAACGACGTATAGACGTCAGATTTGGTCAACCAGTCCGACCCAAGCGCCGCATTTGACCGAAGCTCAACATAATTGACGCGCCGCGCCGCGCCGAGAACGGCCGCCACCTCGGCGAGGGCGGCGACAACATCGTTTTCGTCGCCAATCGGTCCACCGCCGACGGAGTAGGCCGTCGAAATAAGCGATCGACCAAGCAGCGGCGCGCGCACATCGATCAGCGGCAGAAGACCAACGACATCGTCTCCGCGTTTTGCAACCAATGTGAGATCATCAAAGCCGTAAGCGGCCTTCGCCGCCAATGCCCAGCCATTGCGATGGAACAATGTTCCTTGCGGGTGTGCATCCGCATAGGCGTCCATCACCGCCGCATCGCCCGCGCAAGCGACGCGAACGTTCAATGGCGCGTCACACGGGGCTACGGCGAGCGCAGCACTCATGACGCACTCCCGATATTCAGCGCAACATCGACGCGATCCCACGACCAGCGCGTCAGCAATCGATCGAGCTTACGAGGCATGGATTTCAAATTCAGGTAATGGCGCAATTTGGATTTCTGCGATGCGCCGGCGATGCGCGGCTGGTCAACGTCAATTTCCCACGGATGAAAATAAAAGATGACCGGGCCGCCCAGTTCACGAGCAGCACGCGAAATTAATTTCTCTGACACAGCATAGGGCGTGGCGCGAAACCAGCCACCGCCGGCGCAACTGACCCGGCGCCCAAACATTTGCGTCGTCGCCACAGGCGCCTCAATGAAATCAGCGCCGGCAATCGGGCGATGCGGCGTCTGCGGCGCAGATGCGTCGCCATAATGATCATGCGCGATGGGATGAGAACTCGATGAATATTGATATCCGGCCTCGGCCAGCATCTCGTGCGCCCACGGCGTTGTCCGGTCGATCGAAAACCCGGCGGCGCGATAGCCATTGACGCCAACGCCGGCGATGTCTTCGAGGATCGCCTTGCTGCGCCCGATGTCATCACGAAATTCTTCTTGCGTCTGCGTCGTTGGCTTGGCGTGATCATAGCCATGGCTCGCCAGTTCATGGCCGCGGCCGACGATCTCGCGCACCAGCGCCGGATCGCGTTCCGCCACCCAGCCGAGCACGAAGAATGTTGCGTGCGTTCCGCGCCGATCGAACAAATCCAGGCAGGCCCGCGTTGTCTCGCCAACGCGCAGCGCAAATCCATCCCAGTTCTTGCGGGCAATCACATCGGAAAACGCCCAGACCTGAAAATAGT
Organism: Parvularculaceae bacterium; assembly: GCA_021776465.1. GTDB lineage: Bacteria > Pseudomonadota > Alphaproteobacteria > Caulobacterales > Parvularculaceae > Hyphococcus. The sequence continues at coordinate 3,032 of JAJFFU010000136.1, read as the reverse complement.
CCTCAACGTCAACCGACATGGCGAAGCGCGCAGGCGCCGCGTCGTTTACAATACTCAATTGTTCGGCGACCATGATACGCGCGGCCTTTAACTCGTTAGGACAAGCCCTTGCGGACCTCATTAAGCAGCGTTTCGGCGCGCACGATGCCGGCGACGATCTCCTCGCGGCGATCCCTGCGCTGACGTTGCAATTCGGAAAGCGATTTCTTCAAACGGCGCACGCTTGCATGCGCCTCTTTTAACTCGCCGCGCGTTTCGTCAATTGAATGACGGACTTGCCGGCGCCATTCCGTTGACTGCACAGACTTGAGCGGCGCAATCAACGCAGATGCGTCATCGGCCTCATTGTCGGACATTATCTTCGCGGCTGGCTCGCCGGCGCTTGCCTTGGCGATCGCCGTCGCCACATCTTCAAGGGTCGCTTCGGACGGAGCATCGTCGGGCGCGACCGAACGCTTCGCACGAATGCGGTCAAGGACGCTGCCGTCGCCTGTTGGCTTCACTTTCAACACGGGCGCTGGTTCAGCTTCCGTTTCCGCAGAAGGCGTATCGTCTTCCGCATCCGGCGTCGCATCATCATCTGGCGCAATTGATTGTTCCGGCTCATCCGGGGCTTTCGCCGCCGCTTTTTCATGCTCATTAGGCGCCTCTTTCGGCGACGGCGTTGCATCGTCAGGTCGATCTTCGCTCATCTCATTGTCCTCTTCCGCCACATCAGCCACAGTCGCCGCGTTCTCTTCGGCGACATCGTCATCGTCGTCAGACGTCTCGGATGCCTCCGATGCATCAGGTGCATCAGATGCTTCTGGCGCATCATCATCGTTACCATCAGCAAGCGGCCTCTCTTGCGCTACAATCTCGTCGTCGCTGGCGGTTGACGGCGTGTCCGCGTCTTTGCTCGTTTCAATCGGGTCAGCCGGCTCGGCAACAGACGTGACGGCGAGCATTCGATCGCCCGGCGCCGCGACATCGCGGGCGTCCAGCTCTTCGTCGTGAAGCTCGGCAATCACAGATTTCGCAATCTCGGCCGTCACTTCATGTTCGTCTTCGATAGAACAGAACAGCATGATCCGATTACAGACCGTGTTAATACGCCGCGGGCGCCCGCCCGTCTCGGTGAAGATCGCTTCTATCGCGCCGTCAGAAAATTTCGGGTCTTCGCGCCAACCGGTTATGGAAAGCCGGTGATGAATATATTCCTTCGTTTCCTCAACGCTCAGATTTTCAAGGTGATAGGAGGCGATGACACGCTGGCGCAATTGTTCCAGGCGCTGCGATTGAAGCACTTCGCGAAATTCCGGCTGACCGACCAGAAAAACCTGAAAAAGGGGCGTCCCGTCATAGTCGAGATTGGAAAGCATGCGCAATTCTTCGAGCGTCTCAAAGGGCAGGTTCTGCGCTTCGTCCATAATCAACAGAACGCGCCGACCGCGATTAAGCTGGTCGAAAAGGTAATCTTCAAACGCTTCAAGTTTGCCCGTGCGCCCCTCGCCTTCCGGCTCAATGCGGAACGCCGACAGCATGTGGTCGAGCAATTCTTCCGGCGCGATGTTCGACGTCAGCAATTGTGCAGCGACGACGTTTGATGAGGTCAACTGATCGAGAAGCTGGCTGATCACCATTGTTTTCCCGGACCCGATGGGCCCGGTGATGACGATAAATCCTTCGGCCTGTTTCAACCCGTAATGGAGATACGCCATCGCCTTATTGTGGCTCCGGCTCCCGAAGAAAAACTTCGGGTCAGGATTGAGCTTGAACGGCGCGCCCGAAAGACTGAAATGCTCCTCGTACATTCTTAGAAATCCAATCGAATGCCTGTGAAGACAAAATTCTCGCCATATTCGAGCGACGGCACGTCCGACCAGCGTTCCGTGTGGGAATATTCTGCAAATACCGACACGTTTTCAAAGAACCGATAGTCCGCGCCAACCGTGCCGGACAGCGTATTGGTCACGCCATTGGCGGCGATAAACGTTGCGCAGCTGACCATTGGATCGAACATGGGATCGAATGCGTCGAGGCCGAATACAGTCGGGTTCGCTTCGCATGTCGCCTGATCGACATTGGTATCGGCATGGCGGAAATTCAGGCCGACATAGCCGGTCAGCCGCCGTGAAAGCTCGCGGCTAAGCGTGCCCCGCGCTGCAAAGGCTTCAATGTCGCGAAACCCGAAATCACTGTCGGCGTAAAAGCCGCCAAGGGTTACGCGGGTGCGACCGAAATCGCCGTCCAATGTCGCATAAGCGGAATCAACGACGCCAACGCCAACGGTCTGGGCGTTCACGCCGCTGAACAACGTTGAATACTGGTTGGCCGAATTGATCACCTGCCGCGGCGACAAGGCCTCGCCTTCACGCAGAAGGTCGGCATATTTCAGCGTCGCCAGTTGCGTTTCGCGAAACCGCGTATCGATGGAACGAGCCCGGCTCGTAAACGAACGATTTGCCCCCGCCGTCAGGTTTATCCGCGGTGAAATTTTGTGAGCGATCGCCGCGTCGATGAATTCGTCGTCAAAGCGACGACCATATTCGATACGCGCGCTCGTTTTTCGGGTTGGCCGCGCTGTAAACCCGGCGCGCCAGAAAACGCCCGACAATGCTTCGTCGTCGAAGAACAGCGAGGCTGCATCGTCAGTTTCAAGATCGTCATAGCCGACCGCGCCGCTGATCGAGAACTTGCTCGTCAGGGCATATTCAACCTCGCCTTCAACCGCGCCATGCTGGTAGCTGAATTGCGGCAAGACGCCGGAGCCGTCTTCTATCGTCTCGTTTCCATAGGCAGACAAGATAAAGCGCACCTTGTCGAATTTCGAGCCGCTCTCATATTGCGCGACGACCTCATGCGACATGGAATCATTCAGGAAGTTTTCATCGATTGCGCCGAAGACGCTTTCGGAATCGTCGATGAACACTTGCGAAAAGCGATAGCGCAGCGTCACGGATGAGCCGTCGCCGCGTAGGCGATAAAGATAAGGGCTCGCCGCATAGGAATGAACATTCGCCTGTTGCGAGCGGGCCGAGTTGATGTTGCTG
>JAJFFU010000135.1 GCA_021776465.1 Parvularculaceae bacterium | reverse complement strand
ATCGGCAAACCCTTTGTCGGCCGCGCCGGCCAACTCCTCGATCGCATGCTGGCCGCGATTGGACGATCGCGGGAAACGAATGTCCTGATTTCGAACGTTATTTACTGGCGCCCGCCCGGCAACCGGACCCCGACGCCCATGGAAACGGCGATTTGTCGTCCATTCGTGGAACGGCTGATCGAGCTGACCGAACCGAAGGCCGTCGTTCTTGCCGGCGGCGCGCCGCTACAGGCCATGATCGGCGTCACCGGCATTATGCGGGCGCGTGGGCGCTGGCGCGATCTTGAAACGGCTTCAGGCGCGCGCTTTGCAGCGCTTCCCATGTTCCACCCGGCATTCCTGCTCCGGCAGCCGGCCAATAAACGGCTCGCATGGGCGGATTTGCAGGTGTTGGACGCGAAATTAAGAGAAGGTTAACCGAATTTAATACATCCTTATTCACCTTCTTTGGTGAAGATAGGTCTGCCAGATTTTTTAATGGTCAACGCGCTCGCATGACGCGGCGGCGCAATGTTCTGGCCTGCGGTAAGTGTTCTGGCGTGCGGTAACGGTGAAAGCGGTTTGAGGGTTATGGTAAGAGTATTGTTTGGTCTTATTGCCGGAGTAATGGCGCTGTTTGGCGCGGCTTCTGCACAAACGCCGTTAAAAGTGTTGAGCGACAGCGACGCCGCGCTTTACCGGGAAGTTTTCGACCTTCAGGAACAGGGCAAGTGGAAAGCGGCGGACGCAAAGATCGCCGCCGTCAGTGACGAAATCCTGATGGGTTATGTGCAGCATCAGCGTTACATGCACCCCACCGCATACCGTTCGAAATACAGCGAGTTGAAACGCTGGCTGGCCTATTACGCCGATCATCCGGAAGCGGATAAAATTTACAGTCTTGCGAGGAAACGCCGCCCATCGGGCGCCGGCTATCCCGCAAGGCCGACGCCACGCAAATGGCGCTCAGCAGCAAACAAGGAACTGCACCCGACGCTGCAGGCCGAATATGAAAATACAAGCGCGCCGCGCCTTAGACAAATCGAGGGCCGCGTGCGGTTCCTGTCGAACAAGAACCGCGCGCTCGATGCCCTGAAAGAGATCAAAAGACATCATAATCGTGGCACGATTACCGAGCGTCAGTATGACCGAATGCGGTCCTGGATTGCCGCGAGCCTTTACTATCAAGGTTATGTCGAGACGGCGAAGGAACTTTCCGTTTCTGCAACGCGCAATGGCGACACCGGCGTTCTCGCCTATTGGATCGCCGGATTGATCGCCTATCGCGAAGGCGACATCGCGACGGCCTACAATTATTTCTCGGCGATGGCTGCTGTTCCGTATCAAGAGGATTCGCTCCGCGCCGCGTCTGGCTATTGGGCGGCGCGTACAGCCCTTGCCGCGGGTGAGCCCGCCGGCGTGGCTTCCAACCTTGAAATCGCGGCGGAATTTCCGTTTGAGTTTTATGGACAACTTGCACTGGCCCAGCTTGGCCGGACTTATGATTACGACTGGTCGGCGCCGATGGTCACGGCCGACGGGCTGGCCGCCCTTACCGAACTCCAGCCGCGGGTCAATCGCGCCATCGCGCTTGCACAGGCAGGCCGCAAAGCTGACGCGGATCTTGAATTGCGCTGGGCGAACGGCGCCATCCCGCCGGAACGCGACTATGATTTGCTGGGCGTGGCGCTGGCGCTGAACATGCCGGCCGCCGCCATCGACATCGCCCTTGCCGGCGACGCTCCCTACCTTCAGGCAGGCCTGTTTCCAATTCCCGGCTATGCGCCGGAGGATGGTTTCAAGGTCGACCGCGCACTTATTTATGCGTTGATGCGGCAGGAATCGAAATTCAAAACGGAAGCGACGAGCCGGGTCGGCGCGCGCGGGCTCATGCAATTAATGCCGCGCACGGCGAGTTATATCGCTCGTGATCGCTCCTTAAGCCGCCGCGGCGCCAAGGGCCGCGACCGACTTTACGAGCCGGGCTACAATCTGCGCCTCGGCCAATCCTATGTCAGCTACCTGATCGACAGCGCCGCCGAAGGCGATCTGTTCAAGATGGCGACGGCGTATAATGGCGGTCCCGGAAATTTACGACGCTGGTCGAAGAAAATGGAAATCGAAGATCCGCTGCTCTTTATCGAGAGCATTCCAAACCGCGAGAGCCGCGATTTCGTCGAGCACGTATTGACCAATTTCTGGGTCTATCGCGCCCGCCTTGGCCAACCCGCGCCGTCTCGCGAGCGCGTCGCCGCCGGCGAGTTACCGCTCTACGAAGCGATTGACCAGATCGCAGGGCAGTAACAAAGAACGCAGAAAATGCGCGGCGATTATTCCGTCGCTGCATCTTCATTCGGCATGCGTTCAAAACGCATATTTATACTTGGCACGTCAATGCGGATGACAGCGCGCGCATCTTTCGACACGTAGACGATGTTTTCAGGCGTTGCATTTTCGAACTGCACGACAATCGCATCATAGTCGCCGGCGGGAACGGATACCCTTTCTTCCCCGATAACGTTGACGCTGATGTCTTCCATTTTTGCGCTCAATGAATTGAACCATTTGACCGGGTAAACATCGCCCTCATTCAAGGGCAACGCCGCTACGAGCGCAAACATGGACGCGCGCGTCACCAGACTTTCGGGCGTTTCCAAATCAATCGGCGTCGTCGATTTCTCAATGTCGCCAGGCCGCTTTGAACGATACTCGCCGGTCACGCTTCCATCGGAAATTCGCAGATCAGCGTCCAGAATATTCCCGGAAAAATCAGCGTCGATGATGATGCGCAAAGGCTCAAACGTCTCGCCGTTTAATACGAACGTTCCCGTTTCCTTGATGTCCGGCTGCATGGC
>JAJFFU010000134.1 GCA_021776465.1 Parvularculaceae bacterium | reverse complement strand
GTCGTCAAAAGTCCGGGCGCCCTTGTTGTCAAGATCGCCGCGCGGCTGACGTCTCGAATGACGCCGTTTGTGGAGAGCATCGAAGACACCATCGATGCCCTTGAAGCCGATGTTATTAATGCGCGCGGCGACGGCGTTCGTTCACGCCTTGCGGAGGCGCGCCACAGCGCTGTATCGATCCGGCGATTTATTGCGCCGCAACGAGACGCCCTGACGCGTCTAGCGCTCGATGAATCGTCGCTTTTTAAAGCGTCCACGCGCGTAGACTTGCGCGAGGTCGCTGATCATGTCACCCGCCTGACAGAAGAGATCGATGCTGCGCGTGAGCGCGCCATGGTGCTTCAGGATCAACTCGCCGACCAACGCGCAGAAGAAATGAACCGCAATATGATGGTCCTTTCGATCGTCGCTGCTGTCTTCCTGCCGCTCGGATTTATCACAGGCCTCTTCGGTATTAATGTCGGCGGCATGCCGGGTGTTGATAGCGGCGTGGCGTTCTGGCTGGTCGTTGCTGCATGCGGTGTCATTGGCGCCGCGCTTCTCGTGGTTTTTAAAATTTTGGACTGGCTGTGAGTACTCAGTTGAAAGTTCTTTCGGCATTCATCGCCGTTGTAGCGACCTGTTTTGTATCGCCGGCATTCGCACAATCATCACGTTCCGAAGCCATTGACCAGGCGCGTATCGAGTTTGTGTTGCTGCGCGATACTATCGAAAATAATGACTCTGACGACGTCGCCGAGTTGGAGGCTCATCTCCGGGCCTTGCGGGACGCAGCGCGCGGAAGGTTTGCTGCAATCGACCGGGAGCTTGGCGCCGTTGAACCACGATTAGCGGCGCTTGGTTCGCCGCCCGGCGAAAATGATCCGCGAGAAAGTGCAGACCTCGCTGCGGAACGCGCAGAGATTTCGGCAGAACTGGCGCGCCTCAACGGACAGAAAACCCGCGTAAACGCCAATATCATTGAAGCGAACGATTTGCTGGCGCGCTTGTCGGCGGGGCGTATCGAAATTCTATATAAGAAGCTGGCCGATCGCGGCGCTTCGCCACTTATGCCTGTCGTTTGGCGCCCGGCGACGGCTTCCGCGGCAGAGATATCGACCAAAATCGGCGTCTATTTCAGCGCGTGGGGCGTAAGTCGCCGCGTTTCGGGCGGGTTGGAAAAATCCCTGCTGTTCGTTTCGCTGGCGTTGCTCGCCGCCGTTGTAATTTTCGGACCAGTGAACCGATGGGTCATGCGGACTTTTACAGCGGCGATTGCCAGACATGAAGCGTCGCCAGCGAGGCGTGTGCTGGTCGCCGGTCTGAAAATGCTCGCGCGCGCGATCCCCGGTTTGATTGGCGGGGTTATAGTGATGGAGACCCTTCGCGCCCAGGGTATTCTGACCGAAGACGGCGAAGCGCCCGCGCGCGCGCTTTGGTTCGGCCTCATCATCTATTTGCTGGTCAGCGGTTTTTTGAGTGGCTTGTTTGCGCCGGCCAATCCTGCTTGGCGGATCGCGCCAGTGAACGCAGAACATGCGCGAACAATTAGTCTGTTGATCAACGCCATTGTGCTGATCATCGGGGCGAAAGTCTTGATCATCTCGATCTTGTCCGTTGCAAATGCAGCGCCGGAACTGATCCGTCTTGTCCTGGCGTTTGGCGCGATTGCCGTCTCAGCATTGTTATTCCTTTTATGCCGAACGCGCTTGTGGCGCGTCGCGGATTCGCTTGGGCTTGCGACATCTGAAAGCAGTGCTTCGTCGCCCGTTTTGGGACGCCGGCCGATTGAAAAACCGCAACGTTGGCGCATCGTCCGACGGGTCGGGCGCGCCCTGGCAGTGGCAATGGTGATCGTTGCACTCGCTGGTTATATCGAGCTCGCCAATTTTGCCGCCTCGCGCCTTTACTTTCTCTCGATCATCGCCGCGTTCGCCTGGTTTGTACGCGCGATCCTCACGGAATTGGCCGAATATTTGTGGCGCCGGCATGAGGACGAAATTGATTTTTCAAGCGATGATGCGAAACAGCAAATAAGTTATCTTCGTTTCTGGAATGGTTTTGTCGTCAACATTTTGTTGGTGATCGTCACAGCGCCAGCAGTCTTGGTGTTGGCAGGATTTCCGCCCGCGACTGTGCGCGACGGTCTCGGACAAGCATTTTTCGGGTTCACTATTGGCGGCGTTGACGGCATTCACGTTCCGTCGCTGGCCAACATCTTTTTCGCGATCATTGTCTTCGTTGCGATCATGGTGCTGACGCGGATTATGCAACGCAGTTTTCGCGCCGGGCCGTTTGCGCATTCCAGCATAGATCCCGGCGTCCAAAACTCCCTGATTACGCTGGTCGGATATGCAGGTCTTTTGATCGCGCTTTTCGCCGGTATTTCATTGATCGGGTTTGACCTGTCCAATCTCGCCCTGATCGCCGGCGCGTTGTCTGTTGGCATCGGTTTCGGATTGCAATCGATCGTCAATAATTTCGTTTCGGGCCTGATTTTGCTTTTCGAACGACCCATAAAAGTTGGTGACTGGATCGTAACTGCGTCCGGCGAGGGAACCGTCAAGCGAATAAGCGTTCGGTCCACCGAGATCGAAACATTTGATCGTTCGTCCATCATCGTTCCAAATTCGGAGTTGATTTCCTCGACCGTTACGAACTGGACGCACCGCAATAAAATCGGCCGGATTATCGTTCGAATTGGCGTTGCTTATGGATCGGACGTCGAAAAAGTGCAGGAGGTACTTCTTCGCTGCGCTAACGAGCATCCGCTGGTTGTGCGCTATCCGGAGCCGTTTATTTCCTGGCAGGATTTTGGCGCCTCATCGCTTGATTTCGATTTGCGCGCGTATCTCAGCGATATTTCGAGCGGCCTGACAGTGCGAACGGAGTTGCGGTTCGCAATCTATAAAGCGTTCGCCGAAGAGGGCGTTGAAATCCCGTTCCCGCAGAGCGACGTCCATGTAAAGTCATGGCCCGCCAGCGGCGGACCGCAAACAACAAAAACCTAAATGGAAAAGGCAGACCGATACGCGGCGGCCGCAAAAGAGATCGCCGCTGTCCTCAAGGGCGAACGCAATCTGACTGCGCGCATGGCGACCGTTTCAAACATCCTGCATCATGCGTTTGAACATTTTTTCTGGACGGGATTTTATGTCGTTGATCCGGACAAGCCGGATGAACTCATCATCGGCCCGTATCAGGGAACGCTCGGATGCCTTCGGGTTCCATTCAGTAAGGGCGTATGCGGGGCGGCGGCGACAAGCGGCGAGACGCAAATCGTTGACGATGTCCAAGCTTTTCCGGGTCATATTGCGTGCGACGCTCGATCGGCATCGGAAATCGTCGTCCCTGTGCGCGACGCCGCCGGGCGGCTGATCGCGGTTTTTGACGTCGACAGCGACCGTAAGGCGATGTTTACCGTAACCGATAAAAATGGCCTGGAGGCCATACTTTCTGCGGCTTTTTCTGATTAATGCGCCGTCTGGCCGTTAGGTGGACGCTTCTAATTTCCGACCCTATCTTGGGGAAAACACAGGTTGTGCCGGGCGTAAAAGCCGGCGCGGGAGGACATTATGAAACAGATGCAAGGCCTCGACGCCGCTTTTGTCGCTTTCGAACGGCCGAATACGCCCCTGCATATCGCCTCGACCATCATATATGATCCGTCTACGGCGCCTGGCGGATTTGTTCGGTTCAAGGATATTCTGCGCTTTATCGAAAGCCGCATTCACCTTGCGCCGTCAATGCGCCAGCGCATGGTGCGCGTTCCCTTTGGCATCGATTATCCATATTGGATTGAAGATCCCGATTTCGACATCGAATATCACGTGCGCCATGCGGCGCTGCCCAAGCCAGGTGATTGGCGACAACTCAACATTCTGGCGGCGAGAAACTTCTCGCGCCCACTCGATCTGTCGCGCCCACCCTGGGAGATCATGGTTGTTGAAGGGCTCGACAAAATTCCCGGCGTGCCGAAGGGCGCATACGCCATGATGACGAAGGTGCATCATTCAGCGATCGACGGCGCATCCGGTGTTGATCTTATGCACGCGCTGCACACGCTTTCGCCGGAGCCAGAAGAAACCAAACGTAAACCACGCTGGCGCCCCGACCGGGTTCCCAATCAGGTTGGACTTTTCGCCAAAGGCTATGCCCGCAGCTTCACTATTCCGCTGCGTCAGATCCGTGCGTTTGCGCAAACGGCCCCGGGCCTTGCGAAAGTCGCTGTTGGAACGGCGAAAGGCGACTATAGCGTCAAGGATTTGATGTCGACGCCGCGCACGCGATTTAACGACGCGGTTTCGCCATACCGCGTGGTCGATGGACAATCGTTCAAGCTTTCCGAAGTCAAAGCGATGCGTAAGCTCGCTGACGGCGCGACCGTCAACGACGTCATGTTATCTATCGTCGGTGGTGCGATGCGAAATTATCTTTTGTCAAAAGACGAGTTGCCGGAAGAGACATTGGCCGCTTTTGCGCCGATTTCCGTTCGCGACGACAAAGAGCGCAATACGATGGGCAACCAGGTAGCGGCTATGCGTGCGCCGCTGGGCACGCATATCGATGACCCCGTTGAGCGCATGAGTTTCGTGCAGGCAGAAACAAAGAAGTCGAAGTCGGTTACCAATGCTGTCGGCGCTCGCAAGATGACTGAGATCAGCAAGAATAATCCAGCGCTATATCTCGGTCTTGGCGCGCGATTGTTTTCGCAGTTCGGTCTCGCAAATCGCATGAAGCCATTCTTTAATACGATCGTTACGAATGTGCCGGGGCCGCCCGTGCCGATATATTCGGCCGGCGCGAAAATGGTCTCGATTTACGGGATGGTTTGTTTGATTGACGGCATGGGGCTTGGCCACGTTATCCATAGCTATTGTGACGACATCACCGTGACGGCGACAGCAGACCGTGAAGCAATGCCCGATCCGGAATTTTATGCGTCATGCCTCAAATCGTCCTACGATGAGCACCTGGCAGCGCTAAAAGACGTTGCAGGCGAAGCGGCCTGATGTTTGGCTTGTCAGGCGCTGCGGTGCGCCCCATGTTTGACGCCGTGTTTTCAGTAAAGGATCAACCTATGGCGGCGGCCACTGACGTCGATCGAAATGACGCGCGTCCGCCTAATCTGTTCTGGACGCTCGCCGAAGGCCGCGCGGTTTTCGAGCTTGGATGGTTTATGACGTTGCGCCCGCTTATGGGGCGCTTGCCTCGTGGCGACGGGCATCCGGTGATCGTCCTGCCAGGGTTTCTTGCAAGTGATGGATCTACGCGGCCGTTACGCGGTTTGTTGAAAGATCTCGGTTATGCTTCTCATGCTTGGGGAATGGGCCGGAATATGCATTTCAACAATGATCGCGAGCTGGAATTGTTAAACCTCCTCGATCGTGTTCATGATGAATTTGAAGACAAAGTGTCATTGATCGGCTGGAGTCTCGGCGGCGTCTTTGCGCGCGAAATCGCGAAGGTGCGTCCGGAGAAAGTCCGTTCCGTCATTACGCTCGGCAGCCCAATCCGTTCGCCGCGCGATCATTCTAACGCAACGCAAGTTTATGACCGCGTTAACGGGACGCCGGAAGCACATGAAATTGAGAGAATTGAAAACCTGAACGTGCCGCCGCCTGTTCCGACAACATCGATCTATTCAAAGACAGACGGCATCGTTTCCTGGCAGGGATCTATTCAGGAGCCGCACAAAGACAATCCCTACACGGAAAACATCGAGATTCCGGCGAGCCATTTCGGCATTGGCGTCAATCCGTTGGCGATGTACGCAATTGCTGACCGGCTTTCGCAGCCTTATGACGCGTGGGCGCCATTTGATCGCAGCGGCGTCAAGAGCATGTTATTCGGCGCGCCCTGAGCCAGTTAATCGTCTTCGTTATTACGCGTGGTGCGCAGGTTTGATTTCGTATTCTCAATTATCCGGCGCAAATTGATCGGATTGTCGAGGTCGGGCAGGGTGATCACGCCGACGCCAGTGCCGCGTAGGACAAGCTTCCCAAAGCCTAGCAATCGGCCGAACACCGTCTGGTGCAACGTGATTTCCTCAATCTTGTTGAGGCTCACCTCTTGTGTGTTTCTTGAAACAAGACCGGTCTTGTAAACGAAGCGAAACGACGTAACGACGATTTCGGTGGTTATGAGTATAATGAGGTGGTTGATCAGGATGATCGAACCCGAGAAAGCGCCAACTCCAGCGAACCACCAACCAACGCGCAAATCGGAATACGGCAGCAGCTCTACTAGCTGTAAATATGCAAAGAACACCAACCCGGACGCGCCCAGGACAAACCACATCACCGGAAAAAATGAGTACGTCCAGTTGAAATTAGCGCGGTGGACAATTTCTTCCTCCGACGCCAGCGTTTTCGCCACGTATCCAGACATGCCGTACCTTACCCCTCTGACCCCAAGAACTCACTTGATCTGGTTATATAGGGATAAACAGGCAGTTGGAAAACGATTTCCCGCGTTGAATTAGCCGCCGGAGCGGGATAAGACCCGCCGCTGTTTCCCCGCGGCAACGGTCGCCAGGCCAATAAAATCAATCCGTAACGACGTTTCAATCATAAAACGAGCCCCGAATCCTATGGCGAAATATCAGTATATCTATTTCATGTCCGGCCTGAGCAAGCAGTTCACGGGCGGCAAAAAAATATTGGAAGACATACACTTACAGTTCTTTCCGGATGCCAAGATCGGGGTCGTGGGTGTCAACGGGTCCGGTAAGTCGACATTGCTGAAGATCATGGCCGGGATCGATACGGAATTTAATGGTGAGGCCTATTCCGCTGATGGCGCGAAGGTTGGCTACCTCGCACAGGAACCGGAACTCGACGAGACCAAAACGGTCTTTGAAAACGTTATGGAGGGCGTCGGCGAGGTCAAAGAGAAGATCGACGCCTTTAACGCCGTATCGGCGGAGCTCGGTGAGAATTACAGCGACGAATTGATGGAGAAAATGTCGGCGCTTCAAGAAGAGATCGATGTCGCCGACGGATGGGATATCGACTCGAAGATTGAAATGGCGATGGGCGCGCTACGCTGTCCGCCCGGCGACTGGTCCGTAGACAAATTGTCCGGCGGTGAAAAACGGCGGGTCGCGCTTGCCCGGTTGCTATTGGCCAAGCCCGATCTGTTGTTGCTTGATGAGCCGACCAACCACCTCGATGCAGAGTCGGTAGCCTGGCTCGAACATCATTTGCAGGAATATCCGGGCGCTGTCGTGTTGGTCACGCACGACCGATATTTCCTCGATAACGTGACAGGATGGATCCTTGAACTCGATCGAGGTCGCGGGCTTCCGTATGAGGGTAACTATTCTTCATGGGTTGACCAGAAACGAAAGCGGCTTGAACAAGAACAGCGCGAAGAGGCCAACCGCACGAAAACGCTCGATCGGGAAGTCGACTGGATTCGCGCCAGTCCGAAAGCGCGGCAAGCAAAATCCAAAGCACGGATCAATGCATATGACGAGTTGCTCAACAAAGCGTCGAAGGAAGAGATCAACACCGCACAAATTCAGATCCCGCCGGGTCCGCGCCTGGGCGGCGTCGTTATCGAATCCGAGGGACTGACAAAAGCGTTTGGCGATAAACTGTTATTCGAGGGATTGACGTTCAGCCTGCCGCCGGGCGGCATCGTCGGGGTGATTGGGCCAAACGGTGCTGGCAAGACAACGCTATTTAGAATGCTGACCGGACAGGACGAACCGGACAGTGGCGCGCTACGGGTCGGCGACACCGTCAAGATGGGATATGTCGATCAGACCCGCGAAAGTCTCGATTCAAGTAAAAACGTCTGGGAAGAAATCTCGGGCGGCAATGACGTTATTGAACTAGGCAAACGCGAAGTGCCTTCACGGGCGTATGTCGGGTGGTTCAATTTCAAAGGCGGCGACCAGCAAAAGAAAGTCGGCTCACTTTCCGGCGGTGAGCGAAACCGCGTTCAGCTCGCGAAAATGCTTAAAGAGGGATCAAACCTTCTGTTGCTCGACGAACCGACGAATGACCTTGATGTGGACACGCTGCGCGAGCTTGAGCGGGCGCTGGAGGACTTCGCAGGTTGCGCCGTTATCATTTCACACGACCGGTGGTTCCTGGATCGGATTGCAACCCACATTCTCGCCTTTGAAGGCGATAGCCACGTGGAATGGTTCGAGGGAAATTTTGAAGACTATATGGAAGATAAAAAGCGTCGCCTCGGCGCGGATGCCGACGTTCCGAAGCGCATCAAGTACAAACCGCTTACCCGGTAGCCAATCGAGTCAGGTCGTACAGTTGTTTCCACTATCGTCGCAAAGTTGAACGCGGGTAACGCGCCTCGGTGCGCGTTTGGCGTCTCGACTAAAGGGGATGGGGTCGCTGACAAAGTATTTCGCGAATTGCGGCGCATATGGATATGTCATTTCGACAATAATCATCGACCGGTTTTGTAACCGCGCCAATCCATTTGGACTATTTCTGAAATCCGACGTCAGTTTGGTGTATTCTTCACCGACCACATACGGCGCCGTCGGTTGAACATCGTTATTCCAATGCAAGCTCCAGTGAATAATCGGATCACCGTCGGCATCCAGTATAATGCTGACCAGGTTTATATCGACAGCGCTTGTTGTCGCCGGTTCAAGAATTGGGATAACGCTTTCCATCAATCCGTCGACTTCGGTTGGCGATAGTTGCAACGACTGGGCTGCGAGGTCGGCAGCCGTATTGACGGCAACGGCGACACGGCGGTTTGCCGTCATTCCTTCAGACAGCTCGAGGATGCCGAAAAACAGCACAACCATGATCGGCAACAGCAGGGCGAATTCGGTCGCCGCCATGCCGCTTCGATCAGAAGCAACGCGCCGCAGAAAGCTTGCGTATCGATAGTGACCCAATTTCAGTTTTGCGCTCATTACCCGGTTCCGTTCGAAAGATAGGGCTCACTTCTGAAGATCGCCAGCGAAATCAGGCGACGTTTATTTGTGCCGCCTTCGGAGACATTGACGCCGATCGCCGGGTTTATGGTCGTGTAAATAAAACAAATACGAACACGAACAATTGCCAGCTCTGTTCCCGGTGTGAAAGGGATTGCGTTTAGATCCGCTTCAGGCGCGTCTGCGCAAGTTGCTGGATCGTTAGCTGCGGCAAGCGCTGCGAAGTCAGTATAGCTTTGCACGTCAACAGTCAGACGGGTCGAGCAATCGCCAAATTCCTTCAAGACATTGCAGACGGCATTGAACAATGCTTGTTTTTTTTGCTCATCCGTACCGGTGGATTTCTGTATTTGGCCGGTTTCGATCAAGCGAGCCGCGTCGCCAACGGAGGCATCGACAATCGAATTGGCGTAAAAAAACCATCCGACCTCGAACAATGAAAACATCATGCCCAGAAAGATGGGGGCAACAATCGCAAACTCAATTGCCGCTGTGCCGTCCTTGTTGGAGAGCAATCGCAAGGTCAGTGAACGCTTCCGTGCGCCCGTAATGCCGGTTTTTCTGTACATTCTAGCCACCAAACAGGCCCCTATTGGCTAACGTGAAGCTTGACGAGATCCGAGGCAATCAAGCCAAACGCCTCTTCGAGGTCCGCGCCGCTGGCTGCATTGTAGAAGAACGGGCTGGTCGGCTCCGACGCGCACGACTTCATGATCGTCTCGATGTTGCTTCCAACGGAAACGTCAAACACAATTGTGTACACAAGAATATCATCTTGTTTGATCCGCCGACAAATTCGCAACAGCTTATTGTCAGCTTCACCCTCCATGTCATTGGATCCGTCGTCGGCTTGGTCGATGCCGTCGCCTAAACGCTCTTCAATCTCGAAGCCGTAGGCCGACGGAGACGATCCGAAGTGCGTGTTGTCATCAGAAAAATCGTTGAAGCCGTCGGTCATGATAAGGACAGCTTTCTGCCAGTCGCCGTCCGTCGTGTTATCGACGCCGATTTCGCCTGGTCCGATAGCTTCGGTAAATGGTGCGTTGGGTGAAACGACGCGCCAACCCCAAATTGCACCGTTTGGAATGTTAGTGCCGCCATTTGGCGACAACGCCGTTTTTGCAGATTCAATAATTGATCGATTATTGGTTAGCGGCGTAATTGCGGGCGGACAATCCTGCGGGTTTGGTCCGTCACTGGAAGATCCTTTCGGCAAATCAAATTTATAGTCGTAGGTCTGGGATGCGCTATTCCACCACCCCACATAGCCAGTCCGGCCGATAAATTCGTCGGTGCCAAAGTCTGAAGCACCGTAGTAGTTTAGCCACGCCGTGAAGTCTGGATTGAGAATACTGCTGAGCAGCGCCTCGCGAATGAAAAATGCTATAGGGAGGTATTTTACGAACGGCGTTCCCTGATTATATCTCGTGTATCGATAGTCATCGATGTAATTGCGGTTGCCGTAGCTGCTTTCGTTGATGCCACTAACGTCATCTGGATCATCATACCAGTATCCGGCCCAATTATACCCAAGAGTGGTGCCGCTATTACTGTATTTACATGCGCTGTTTCCGCAATCGGGTTCGTCAGGAAGGAATACCGGGACGAAACGGGAATTGTCCGCACTGGCGAGCAAATTCGTTGACATGCCATTGGGCAACGATGGCATATTCGTAAAGGCGTCGCGTACTGTGCTGTCCGGTTCATCTGCGTATGACGGCGCCGTCATCGCTGCGGTAATGTCCGAAGATGAGAGCGCGACGCCCGGAACAGTGTCCATCTCATCAAGGGGGTACGGTCGTGCTTCAACGCACCCTTCCCATGATCTATTCGGATCAGAATCGAAAAGTCGGTAGTGATTAACTTTCGTATTCATATCGATAACGCCTAATGAATCGACATGGAAGAACCGTTGACCATGATAAAAACTCGTGGCGTTCTGATCACCCCAGTTTGTATCATCCCAACTCGCCGCGCCGCCAGCATTGACGTGCTGATTAAATGGAACGACACCGAGGCGAACGTTGTCGCTCTGTGTTTCGCCTTCATCATAAAGAACATCAAGAAGTTCATCGACGGCGTCTTTCAACGCGGTCATTTTGTGCGTTCCGCCAGAATCGTTCCAATTCATGGATCCGGTTACGTCGAGCACTAGCGCAAGCTCAATACGGCCAGCGCCTTCCGGCGTAATCTCAACGCACTTATTCATGTCGAGTTCGTTGATATGCGCAATACGGAGGAGGTAGGTCCTGATTTCGCCTGACATGCAGGTCCGGATATTGCCGCTGGACTGAACAGCAAACGTCACGTCCCAGCCGGTCAACATTTTGTCTTCGTAGTTGAAATTTTCCAGGAAGAATTGGTCACCGAATGACTCAAGCTCTGCAGCCGACAACGTTTCATTGTCGGTTTGCAACTGAGCGACAGCAAGCGAGGCCGCGTCCATTGATTCAATCATGTCGGCACGAATAGCGTTCCAGCGCGAATAATCCACCGCGCCGCCAACAAATAGAAAGAGTGCGCCCGACATCAAGACGAATATCATGCCGATATTTCCGCGCTTATCGCGACGGAATTTGCCAAGCCGGTTCACACTTCGCTCAAGGCGAATGGACTGGGAAAAACCAAATGAGTGTTTACGCATTTCGTCCTCAGTTCGCAAAACAACGATTAGAGGGCGACGTAGCAGACTCAGCGTTAAGGGGATGTTATGGATCGTGGTTAAAATTTTAATGTAGCGCGCTACGTTAATTTAAATGAAAGGAATTTTTCATTTTAGAAAAGTCATCACTGCTTTATTTTAATGCAGCCGTTCGCCGATAATTCCGCCTTATTAGGCAACAGGCGAGGACGAAGATGTGAGTGACGAATTATCATTGCCAGTTCTATGGGGCGACGCTGGCTTCGTCGCTACGGCGGTCAGCAACAAATTTCACTACGGCTGACCTGTAGGTCGGTGTCTCAGGCGTGAAAGGCGTTTTGGACGTGAGTCTGGGTGGCGCCGCCAGCTAGGAGTGAATGATGACAAGACCGCTTTGCAGGAATATTGTCTCAGAAACGGAATATATCCAATATCTTAGCTAGTTAACGCGGTTTCTTTAGAGGATGCTTCGTTAATTACGGGATATCGCGCCTGACGCGACAAAGCCACATTTTTCGTGCTATTAACCATAACAGGAATCGCAAGACGCGTTAGTGGAGGGGTCGCTGTGAGCATATCGTTCAAACGGAAATTTACGGGGTGTGCCGGAATAGCTGTCGCAGCCGCGTTTATCGCGACGCCATCGCTCGCCGCAAATCGGTGTGGTGGATCGCTGGCGGTGGATGCGCCGACGTCACTCGCTGAAGTGGCGCGCCGGTGCAACGTCAATTTATCGGCGCTTTATGAAGCCAATCCCGGCGTTGATCCGCGCAATGTAACATCAGGAACCTATCTCGCTATTCCCGACGAAACCGCTGATTACGGTTCATCGGGTGCTGGCGCCGTGCGGCCTATCGTGGCGACGAAAAATACTGACGACGATTACTATGGTCTGGTTACGGATGATCACGGGTTGTCAGATGATCACAGGAACGACGCGATACGCGATTATGATGCGCGTGTGTCGACGCGGGTTCGGGTGCGCGATGTCCAGCTTGCTTCAAGCGATCCGGTCTGGCTGCGTGAAGCGACAGGCGGCGGCGCGCGATCATACGCGGCGGATCGAATGAGTTACCAGCAACGATCAGCGGCGCGCATCCATAGTGCTGGCGTGCCGACCTTTGCTGCGCCGACAAATCCGCTATTGCGCAATAATATCTCGGCAAAGACGGACGCGCCTGACGTCATCTCTTGCGCCGTTCTGCGCAATGGAGAACACGGGCGGCTTCGAAAAGTACGCCAGATCGTTTCAACCCCGACTAACACCTTTGTTGAGGTTGAGCCGATCAGTGATGGTGAATTTGACTGCACATTGGTCAAAACAGGCGCCGCCGCCGATATGGCGCCGACGCCTGGCGTTCCGGCGGCCCATTACGGTAAAGCGCCGCGGACGCCGACAATTTCTGCCGCGCGTTACCGGCTGCCGGACTTTAATGCGATTAATCCTAAAGCTGCCAGTGAACCGCAAAAGATCTCGGTGAGCGGCAACGTCATCGGAGAAGCGCGGGGCTGTCTCCTTCTCGATGCCGGGGCCGGCGGGCAGTGGGCTCTAGCTTCCGCCCCGGGCGCTGACAGCCTTGTCGGTAAGCACGTAACGGCGTGGGGCGTCGCCAGTCAGTCCGGCGCTTGCGGCGCTGCGCCGACGATGATTGTTTCGCATGCGGTCTACGCAGAGCCATGGAACGGCCGCTAGGAGATCTTCTTTGACGAACAAGATTGAAGCGCCAGCAGCGCGTGACGCGCGATGGCGACGATTGTCGGCGATCGATTTTGACGATCCGACGGCTGCGTTCTCTTTCACCAAGCGACTGGCGCGCGACAATGGGTGGCGCGTTTCTTTTGCGGCACGGGTTGTCGAAGAATATCGCCGGTTTGCCTTTCTTTCCGTCGCCACCGGACATGAGACAACGCCGTCCGATGAAGTCGACCAAGCCTGGCATTTACACCTGACCTACACGCGCCATTATTGGGGCGCATTCACTGAGGCGTTAGGCGCGCCACTGCATCACAACCCGACAGCGGGCGGCGATGTGGAAAAAAAGCGGTATGCGGATAACTATTCGGCCACTCTTCGGTCGTACGCCAATTATTTTGGCGAAGCGGCGCCTGCCGACATTTGGCCGTCGGCGCGTATTCGATTTGGCTATGCGCCTTATATGCAGCGGATAAACCGTCGGCGAAATTTCGTTCTGCCGAAAAACAGAGCCGTGCCCGTTGTTGCGGCCTTGTCAGGCAGCGCCGCGCTGACGGCAAGCGTCGCAGCGCAAGATGCGACATCTGGCGCGGCCGACATCGTCGCATTTTTCGACGAAAACCCAGTGATCGGATATGGCGGCATCGTTATTGTCATTATGCTTGTCTTGATGGCGATCCGTGCAACCACTGGCGGCAACAAAAAGAAAACAGACAAGGCTGGCGGCGCTGTAGCCGGCGACGCTGGAAACGGTGGCAAGTCAGGCGGTAAATCTGGCGGCAAAGACGGCGGGGATGGCGGTGGCGACTCTGGTTGTTCCGGCTGCGGCGGTTGCGGCGGCTAAAGCCTGCTAACAACAAGCGCCGCTAACAGGCGCGTCACCGCTTTGATCAAATGGCGACACGGTTCCGCATCCGGGAAATATCCCGTAGTGGGTCGTCTCGTCTCCGATAAAATCAAACCATGGTGCGAAGCGGGAATCCCGCAGCATCCGAAACGTATTGCCACAGACCGGAAATACGCGGCCACGTTCAATGTGATGATGCGCGTCGAGGGTGAACATCGCGTCGCTGTTGTCCAGCCCGCCGCGATAGATCACAGCCTGACCGTAATCCTCGCACGCTCCTTCAAGGCCATCCAGGCGGAAGAGGCGATAGGTTGCGGAATGGAAGATCGCGGGCGCCAGTTTTTCGCGCAGGGCAGGGCTATTAATTGTCAACGGCCGGTCAGTGACGAGGCGCGGATCGACAAAGCCGGCACGGTTGGCAACCGTAAGAAAATCGTTCCAGTAAAGCGCGCCAGCAAGACACTCGCCGTGAGCGGCGGGATCGTCGCGAAGAGAGGACGGCAATCGGCGGTCGGCATAAACATCGGCAAAGTAAAATTCGCCGCCGGGCTTTAGCAAGCGCCAAGCGGCGCGAAAAACAGCCTCCTTGTCAGCAACGAGATTAATCACGCAATTGGATACGATGACGTCAAAACTGGACGGCGCCAAATCAAGCGCGTCTAGCTTTTCTATGTCGCCTTCAAGGAACTCAACATTTGCGTATCCGAATCGATCCGCATGCCAATCGAGCGCGCCGCGCGCGACGCCAAGCTGTTCGGGCGTCATATCAACGCCGACAACAGATCCTTCTGGACCGGCAAGCTGGGCGAGGGCGTATGCGTCGCGGCCCGACCCCGATCCGAGGTCGAGAATGCGTGCGCCTTTGAGCGCCAGCGGCGCCAGCAATCCGCACCCATAATAGCGCGCCGAGACTTCCGGATGGACATTTGCGAGAACCGGCGCGAGCCAGGCCGGCGTATCCTCAATCGTACAGCACGCATCGGTTTTCAGATCACCCGATGATTGCAGGGTACTGCCGTAATATTCCTTTACGTTGTCCTGAATGTTCATTGGCTCGTTCCGGTGCTTTACTGAGCGTCAGTGATCGCGGGGTTTTGCGCCGACGGCAATAGGGCAGCGCCGTTGCGCGCCGCTGTCTGGCGTGATTGTGATATCCTGAAAAGCGCCGTGATGTCGTCGATATTCTGCTTCGAAGCCGGTTTATCGTTGGGTCAAGTCAGTAGTTAGGGTCGCAATGCTCGCCAGCCTCCGTTCCGGTCTGCACGATATAGCCGAGGCCAGGCTCGACGTGGCTGCTAAAACCTTCTTAAGCGACCCGCGCATCAAGACGCCGGACTTCACCGAGCCAAAAGGCGCGCCGGCGCTGGTCGGGCCGGATTCTGTTTCCTGGCGGATTTTCAAAAACCCAGTGACCTTGTTCATCGGCGGTGTCGCCGCCGTGTTCATGGAATTTGCGGACCCGAAAGTGCGAACCGGCGTGTGGGAGCATTCAAACTTTCGCACTGATCCCGTGTTGCGGTTAAAGCGAACGGGACTTGCAGCCATGATCACCGTATACGGTGCGCGGCCCCTCGCGGAAAAAATGATTGCCAACGTAACGCGAATGCATTCCCGCGTTGAAGGGGTGCTACCGTCCGGCGAACCATACAACGCCCTTGATCCGACCTTGCTCACATGGGTGCAGGCGACGGCGGCGTTTGGGTTTCTGGAAGCCTATAGCGCTTACGCCGCTACACTCAGCGATGACGATCGCAATCGTTACTACAGTGAGAGTCGTCGCGCCGCCGCTCTTTATGGCGCGACCGGCGCGCCGCAGTCGCTGGCGGAACAACGCCTGTTATTTGAAAACGCCGCGCCTCGGTTTGAGGCGAACGATATCATTTTCGAATTCCGAAATATCATGCGGCGGGCGCCGGCCTTTCCGCCGCCGGCGCATCTCATTCAGCGCACGCTCGTGCGCGCCGCCGTCGATATCGTTCCGGCGCCAATTCGCGATGTTTTGGGCCTGGCGCCGCGGTACGGTTTGCGGTCTTTCGAGCGCCCCATCGTCGAACGGCTGGCGCGGCGCGGTGAGCGCTACCTGTTGCGATCGAGCCCTGCGGCGCAGGCTTGCCGTCGGCTCGGCCTGCCGGAGGATTACCTTTATCCAGGCAGGTAGGTTTTCGGCGCTGTCGGAGCCACGCCAATTGTTTGCAAGCCGCGCACAACGGCGCTAACGAGTGGCGCCAGACACCGCAGCAGAGCCCCCATGACCGAGATTACGCCTCAGATCATCGCCGATCACGGCCTGAAGCCCGAAGAATACGACCGGATCAAGGAGCATATGGGCCGGGAGCCCAATCTCGTTGAGCTTGGGATCTTTTCGGTCATGTGGTCCGAGCACTGCTCCTACAAATCCTCGCGCCGCCATTTAAAGAAACTGCCGACCTCGGCGCCCTGGGTCATTCAGGGGCCGGGTGAGAACGCTGGCGTCATCGATATCGGCGACGGCTTTGCGGCAATTTTCAAAATGGAAAGCCACAATCACCCGTCGTTCATTGAGCCCTATCAGGGCGCGGCAACGGGCGTTGGCGGCATCATGCGTGATGTCTTCACAATGGGCGCTCGGCCGGTTGCCAATATGAATGCGTTGCGCTTCGGCGAATGGGACCACCCGAAAACGCGCCATCTCGTTTCGGGCGTCGTCGCCGGCATTGGCGGCTATGGCAATTGCATGGGCGTGCCGACTATCGGCGGCGAGACCAATTTCGATGCCGGCTATAACGGCAACATTCTCGTCAACGCGATGACCGTGGGCGTTGCTGAAAAACACAAGATTTTTTACTCGGCCGCTCGCGGCGCTGGAAACCCGGTCGTCTATGTGGGATCGAAAACAGGCCGCGATGGCATTCACGGCGCCACCATGGCCTCGGCAGAGTTTGACGATCAGTCCGATGAGAAGCGCCCGACTGTGCAGGTTGGCGATCCGTTCACGGAGAAACTGCTCCTTGAAGCTTGTCTTGAGCTGATGGCGTCGGACGCAATCATCGCTATTCAGGATATGGGCGCGGCTGGCCTGACGTCGTCCTCAGTCGAGATGGCGGCAAAAGGCGGCGGTGGTTTTGTCCTCAATCTGGATGACGTTCCGCAACGCGAAGAGGGCATGACTGCCTACGAAATGATGCTGTCGGAATCTCAGGAACGCATGTTGATGGTCCTGCAGCCCGACAAAGAGCCGCAAGCGCGCGCTATTTTCGAAAAATGGGGCGTCGATTTCGCGGTTATTGGCGAAACCACGCGCGACGGTCGACTGGTCATCAAGCACAAAGGCGAAACCGTCGCCGATATGCCGGTGAAACCGCTGGCCGATGATGCGCCGGATTACGACCGGCCGTTTGACACAGCGCCAGCGTCGACAGAACTCGAAGATCCGTCTGTTGCTGTGCGCGAGGCGCGCATCATGCTCGCTGCTGACAAATCACAAGAGGAAATGGAACAGATCGCTGGTGCGCTGGTTGCTGACCGGATCGTTGCGCTGGACGGTGTCGATGGCGTCGGCTGGTCTGCGACGAAAGGCGAGGCGGTTATCTATGCGCGCCTGACGCAAGGGAGCGGGAGTTTCGATTCTCTGCGCGAGGCGGCAGAGAATTTACAGTCCGCCGGTATGGTCGATCGCGCGAAAAGCGAAACGCATGACGAGACGATCAATCTCGCTGAAAATCCCGGCGGCGACACGATCGTGATGGCGCTCGCCGCGTTGATGGAAACGCCCGACCTGTGTTCGCGCCGCTGGATCTGGGAACAATATGACCACACGGTGATGGGCGACACGGTTATCGCGCCGGGCGGTGATGCAGCGCTGGTTCGCGTGCATGGCACAAATCGCGGGCTCGCCATTTCGACCGATGTAACGCCGCGCTATGTGAAGGCCGACCCGCGAATGGGCGGCAAGCAGGCGGTCGCCGAAACCTTCCGCAATATCTGCGCAACAGGCGCTGCACCGCTGGCAATCACCAACTGCCTCAATTTCGGTAACCCGGAACGCCCGGAAATTATGGCCCAGTTCGTGGGCGCTGTGGAAGGCATTGCGGAAGCCTGCGAGGCGCTCGGCTACCCCGTCGTTTCCGGCAACGTGTCGCTTTATAATGAGACCAACGGACAAGCGATCCCGCCGACCCCGGCGATCGGCGGCGTTGGCGTCATCGAGGACGCCACAAAAGCTACCCGCATCGGCGGCGCCGAAGCGGGCGAGGAATTGATCGCGGTCGGTGTAACGCGCGGCTGGCTTGGCCAGTCGATTTACCTGCGCGATTTGTTCGAAATCACCGAGGGCGCGCCGCCGCCGGTTGACCTTGAGGCGGAGCGCAAAAACGGCGAACTCATCCGTAAGCTGATTGATGAAGGGCTGATCACCGCCTGTCACGACGTCTCCGATGGCGGTCTTATTGTTGCCGCCGCCGAAATGGCGCTTGCGGCGGGCCGGGGGCTCAATCTCCATACACCGGTGAAAGCGCGAAAAGCCGCTTTCTGGTTTGGTGAGGATCAGGGCCGTTACCTCGTCGCCGTGACGCCGTCTGCAGCCGATACTCTACTCCTCAAGGCGGCGATGGCCGGCGTTCAGGCGTCGCGGATCGGTCGCTTTGGCGGCCCAGACATAGCGCTGGACGATAAGGATACGATCTCGCTCCTTGATTTATCAGATCTTTTTGACACGCGCCTGCGCGACTACATGAACGCCGAAACCCAGAAGGAGAGCGCCATGCCCATGGCCGCTGACGACATCAAGACGCTGATCCTCGCGGCCATGCCCGACGCGGAAATCGAAATCGAAGACCTTGCGGGCG